>MGOE01000028.1:495-2269 GCA_001797035.1 Chloroflexi bacterium RBG_16_72_14 | reverse complement strand
CACGCTTCGGTCAGCGGCCGGTGAGCCAGCGCCACGCGTCGGCGAGGAACCCGGTCGCGGTCCAGGCGTCGAACAGCCGCGCGTAGTGGATCGCCCACTCCTGGAGCTCCTTGATCGCGAGCAGGCCGCCGAGCGCGAGCGCCAGCCGCCACGGCGTCCAGGGCACCGGGTTCCAGCGGTGGTGGAGCACGGCGACCACCAGGAACCAGGGCTCGAACACGTTGGGGAACACGAGCAGCAGCGACCGTTCGCCGGTGACCTCGAACGCCGCGAAGCCCACCATCCGGAACGCGAACAGCGCGACGCTCACCCAGCGGTCCGGCCCGGTCCAGCGCAGCGCGACGACCAGGAACGCGGTCATGTAGACGAGGTCGAGGACCTTGTCCAGCCGCTGGTAGTCCGGCACGCCGCCGAGGTCCAGGACGTCCATCAGCAGCAGGTCCGACAGGTCCACCAGGATCGCGAGGATCCCGCCGGCCAGCGGCCAGCGCAGCACCGGCAGCGAGCCAGCGATCCGGACGATCGCGATGACGAGGACTTCCACAGTCATCGGCGCGAGTGTGCGCCACCGCGCCGCCCTGCGGGCCACCCGGCCCGCGGATCCCGGGTCCCTCGCCTCTGGCCGGCGGTCAACACGACGTTGACCCTCCCGCCTTGACGCACCACACATCATCTACTTCTACGGCATTGGGCGCACCGGCCACTCTGCCTCGTAGGGCAGCAGCCAATTGGCGCCCGCATCGGCCATGACGATCGTCTACGACAAGCGTGATTGGCACGACCGTTCATCGGACGGGATGATCGGGATCGAAGCAAGCGAGCCCACCGGCCTGCACATCGCCCAGTATGTGCGATGGCTTGCGCCTCGTGATCTCCTCATGCTGCCGCTCGGCTGGACGCTCGAGGAGCTCATAGCAGCGCCCGCCGAGGAGCTCCTTGGCCTCATCGACGGGACGTTGAGTTCCGATCTGATGTCGGATCCAGCGAGGAGGTTCAGCGGCGCCGCGTACGAGATGTACGTCGCCTGGTACGACAGCGCCCGGCAGGAGGGAAGCGTCGCGCCGACGGACGACCAGGTCCGCAACTGGCTGGACAAGTCCTATCGCGAATGGCTCGAGGGGACCGACGGGATCGGTGATGCGCCCACGCTATCGTCGAGCCTCGCTTCACGAAGCGAGAACCTAGCGTCTACCGAGGTCGTGGATGTCGGTAGGCCCGCTCCACATGCGCCCACCTTGGGTTCGCATCGCGCTTCGCTACGCGAGGACTTCGCTGCCGCCGGGGTGGTGGACATCGGTCGGCCCGCTCCACCGCAGCCGCACGACTTCCCCGATTTGGAGGCGGCCGTCGCCAGCCTTGGCGGAACGGGCTGGCGAGTGACGTCGTGCACGGCGCGCGACTGGGCCTCGGCGCTGTTGAATGGGAGGTTACGAGCCGTCGGGATCGATCCACGGACAGCGCAGGTCGTCACTGGCGACAACAAGGCGATCGAACTCCTCGGGGTGCGTGCGGCCACCGAGCGGATCGAGGCACTCGCTGACGAGCTCATTAGCCGCAAGTTCTGGGGACGTGATCTGGAGTCGACAGCGTCTCAACTCCGCGGGCGCATTGTCCGGAAGGCGGTTCTGAACTCACGCGAGGTGGCCGCTTCCGTTGCGGTAGGAGACACCGCGTTCCTCATCTCTGGCGCACCGGACGCCGTGGACGAGGTGCTGCGAGGGCTCGCGGACCGGCCCGAAGAGCAGTGAGGCGGGGCGAGCAGCCGAGGAGTGGG
>MGOE01000028.1:0-457 GCA_001797035.1 Chloroflexi bacterium RBG_16_72_14 | reverse complement strand
CCAAGTACACCTATGACACCCGGGGCAACCTTGCCGCGATGGTCGACGGCCGGGGCAACACCACGGCCTACGGGTACGACGAGCAGGGCCGGATGACCTCGCTCGCCGACGCGGTCGCAGGCGTCCTGCACTGGGCGTACAACGACGCCGGGCACACGCGGAGCCAGACCAACCGCACCGACACGAGCCCGCTCAGCCCCACGATCACCTGGACCCACGACGCCGCCGGCCGGGTCATCAGCCGCGCCTACGAGGACGAGGCCGGCAACCCGCGCACGACGACCTACACCTACAACTCGGCCGGTTCGCTCCTCACCGCGGTCGACGGCACGAGCACGATCACGGTCACGCCCGACCGCCTGGGCCGTCCGACGATCGTGACGGTCGCCGGTGACACCGCCGCCACCACGACCTACGCCTACAGCTTCAGCGCGCCCACGCGGACCGACGCCTCGGG
>MGOE01000027.1:6777-13476 GCA_001797035.1 Chloroflexi bacterium RBG_16_72_14 | reverse complement strand
ACGCCAGGTTCTGCGGGATCGGCGACCCGTTGGGCTCGAAGTCCGCCGCGTTGTCGTTCGTGTCGAGGACGTTGCCGCCGGCGCCGCCCGGTCGCCGTTCGACCGAGCTGCCCGCAGCGGGAGCCCCCACCGCGGCTCCCTCGACGAACGCGTTGGACGCATCGCCCCATCCGACGGCATCGATCGTCGCCCCGCCGACGAGCCGCAGGGCGATGGATCCGCCGGTCGCCGCCAGCCCGCCCGAGTACGTCGCGTCGGCCGTGGCCGCGTGGACGCCCAGCGCGTTGGCGAGCAGCAGGTGCCGGCCCGGCTCGAGCAGGAGCGACGTCGCCCATGTCGCCTTGCGGGTGACCGTCGCCCCGGAGCTGGTGACGTACACGACCTCGACACCGGCGAGATCCACCGACGTCGAGGCGGCATTCGTGATCTCGACGTACTCGTCCGAGGCGGAGACGCCGCCAGTCACGACCTCGGCCACGAGCAGGCCCGACGACGTCGGCCAGGCGACGGCGGCGAGCTGGCCTGCGGCCGCGAGGCGGATCACTGAGGACGGCGCCGTGGCGACGGTCGCCCCGAACGCCAGCACGAGGATGAGCACGGCGTACGCCGCGAACCGGACACGCGCCATCGAGGACCTCCGGGCGGGAGACATCGGCGGCGGGGTGGGCAGGCCGCGGCGGGGAGCAGCAGTGACATCCTAGGCACCGTCACTTACCCGGCACTCATCGGCAAGCGCCCATCCGCGCGCCGGCGCGCCCCCGGCGCGGCGACCGGATACCATGCTCCGGCCGCGCCGCGCATCCCGTCCCGCGGGCGCGGCCCCGACGACAGGAGGATCCCTTGGCTCGCGCCAAGCACACCGACCGCACCGAGGCCCGCCGCCGACACCGCGCCGAACAGACAACGCTCGCGAGCGCCGAGGAGGCTGGCGAGCCCGCTCCCAACGTCCTCAGCCGGGACGCCACGAAGGCGCCCCCGGCCTCGCCCGAGCGGCCCGGCCTGGTGAGCTCGTTCCGTGGCGCCTTCCGGCCCGTGGACCTGCGCGCCGATCTCCGAGTCCTGCCCCAGGTCGCCACCCACTGGGCCGTGCTGGTCTCGAGCGCCGTCGCGATCGTCGCCACGGCTGCGTTCATCTCCTCCACGAACGAGATCGCCGCGTCGCTGGACTTCTCGCTGTCGGAGCCGCTCGCGGGCAAGGAGATCGGCTCTGTCTCCAACATCTCGTACCTGGTGATCAGCCTGTTCGTGGCGCCCCCGCCTGCGGCCGGCGCGTTCCTCGTCGGGTTCACGGCGCGGCGCGCGAGCTGGCTGGGCGGGCTGGCGTACGGCATCGTCGCCTCCGTCTGCTATGGCGTGATCCTGGCGAGCCCTGCCGGCCGGCTGCTGATCGGCAACAACCCGGTGGACGTGTACGTGCTCAACGCCGTGGCCATGGGCCCGGTGGGCGCGCTGCTGTTCGCCTCCGCCGCCGCCTGGTACAAGCGGTTCCTGAACATGGCCAACCCGAACCGTGGCCGGCGGCCCACCAAGCCCCAGCCGAAGCAGCGGGCGCGGCCCGCGGCGGCGAAGGCCGGCTCCCGGAGCCGCTGACGCGCGCGGCGCTCGGCCTAGCCCAGGCGCCGCAGCCCCGCCTGCCCGATCGCCTTCACGCCCAGCGGTGACGCCGGGCCGCCGGCCGAGCCCGCCGCCTCGACCAGCGACACCACCTCGCGCGCGACGACGTTGACCACGTCCCCCTCGCGCTGGAGGTCGCCGTCCACGAGCAGCAGGGCGTTCCGTCGCACGACCGAGCGCAGCCGCTGCCACGTGTCCGGCCACAGCGTGACGTTGACCATGCCGGTCTCGTCCTCGAGCGCCAGGAACACCGTCCCGCGGGCCGTCATCGGGTGCTGACGCGTGACGACCAGCCCGCCGATCCGGACCCGCCCCGGCCGCCGCTCGGAGAGCGCCGCGTTGGTCACTGCGCCCAGCCGGTCGAGCGCGTCCCGGAACAGCGCCACCGCCTGTCGCCTGGCGTCCAGCCCGACCACCGCGTAGGCATCCCCCAGCCGCTCCGGCTCCGTGACCGATGGCAGCGGCGGCGCCTCGGTCGCCGGCAGCCGCAGGTCCATCGGGCGGCCCGCGGCGCGCTTGATCCCCTTCGCCGCCCGCGTCTTCCCGTCCATGCGCCCCTTCGCCGCCCCGGCGACCTCGCGCAGCTGCCACAGCAGCTCCCGCCGGGGCCGCCCGAGCGAGTCCAGCGCCCCCGCCCGGATCAGCCGCTCCACGACCTCCTCGGACAGGCCCGTGCGCTCCACCACGTCCGCCAGCGATGTGTACGGCCCGCGCGCGAGCTCCGCGTCCAGCCGCGCCTGCTGCTCCTCGCCGATCCCCTTGACCAGGTGCAGGCCGAGGCGGATCCCCCACCCCGTCATCGACTCAGCCGCCCACCGCTCCCGCGAGGCCGCGCCCGGGATCACGCAGGCGGGCGAGCGCACGGGCGCCGGCCGCGCCTCGATCCCGCACCCGTCCGGCAACGGCTGCCCGTCATCGGCGTCATGGGCGCCGTCGTCCCCGGCGGCCCCCGCCAGCGCCCAGCCCGGGCGGCCCACCCACTCGGTCGTCGTGCGCCACGCGCTCCGGTTGACGTCCACGGGGAGCACCGCCACGCCGTGGCGCTTCGCGTCGTTGATGAGCACCTCCACCGGGTAGAAGCCCATCGGCTGGGCGTTGACGAGGCCGGTGACGAACTGGGCCGGGTAGAACAGCTTGAGGAAGCTCGACTCGTAGGCGGTCCTGGCAAAGGCCGCGGCGTGGCTCTTGGCGAAGCCGAAGCTGGCAAAGGCGGCGCACTGGCGGAACAGCTCCTCGGCGTCGTCGCGCGGCATGCCCTGCACGCGGACACAGCCCTCGACGAACTGCTCGTGGAGCTTCTCCATCTCGCGGGTGGAGCGCCACGTCCCCATCGCGCGCCGGAACCCGTCCGAGCCCGCCGGCGTGAACCCCGCGACGTCGATCGCGATCTTCATCACCTGCTCCTGGTACAGGATCACGCCCAGGCTGTCGTGGAGGATCGGCTCCAGGCTGGGGTGGAGGTACGCGACGGGCTCCAGGCCCTGCTTGCGGCGCAGGTAGGGGTGGACGGCGTTGCCCTGGATCGGGCCCGGACGGATGATCGCGACCTCCACGACCAGGTCGTCCAGGTTCCGCGGCCGCGACTTGGGCAGCGTCTGCATCTGCGCCCGGCTCTCGACCTGGAACACGCCCACGGTGTCGGCGGCCTGGAGCATCTCGAACACCTCGCCGATGTCCTCGGGGATCCGGTCGAGGTCGATGCACACCGCGCAGTCGTGCTCGATGAGCTGGAGCGTCTCGTCGATGGCGGCCAGCATGCCGAGCCCCAGCAGGTCGAGCTTGATCAGCTTCATCGTCTCGACGTCGCGCTTGTCGTACTGGACGACGACGCGGTCCTTCATCGTCGCCCGCTCGATGGGGGCGATGTCGATGAGCGGGGCGGCGGTCACGAGCATGCCACCCGAGTGGATCGAGAGGTGGCGCGGGAAGCCGTCGATCCGGGCGCACAGCTCCAGCCACCGTTCCCAGTCCGAGAGGTGTGCGACCGAATCCTCGCGGGCAACGCTGCTCGCCGGACCCTCGCCCGGCCGGCGATCGAAGCGGCGGTCCGGCTGCTGCACAGTGCCCTCCGAGGTCCGAGGCGACGCTCCTGCGAGCCATCGGCCCGAGGATTCCAGGCGGCGGGCGACCTCCCGGTCCAGTGCGGTGCGGCCGGCCTCAGCTCCCCGGTCATCCCGCGCTCGCTCCAGGGCCCGGCTCGGCGGCCCCTCGCGGATCCAGCGCTCGCTCACCGGGGAGTCGCCCGGGCCGCCCTCGTCCTCGCCGGGCTTCCACGCGCCTGGCATATGCGTACCAGGCTTAGTGACCCGCAGTTGGGGGTCTGTGCCCGGCTCACTGCCCTCCCAAACGTCCGGGTCGCGCGTCCCGCGGGGGGTCCCGTGCGTGGACGCGGGATCGCTGGTAGAGGGATCGGCCCTCGGAGCCGATTGCACCACCGGAATCGCTTCCGCTAGACCTGGTGCGCATACGGATGCGGGCCGGGAGATGGGTGCGTGTGCGACAGCGGCGCCCGTGACCCGGAAGTGGCCGCCGCGCTCGTAGTTGAGCTGGCCC
The DNA here is from genome assembly GCA_001797035.1 of Chloroflexi bacterium RBG_16_72_14. GTDB lineage: Bacteria > Chloroflexota > Limnocylindria > Limnocylindrales > CSP1-4 > CAIXZV01. Next base: position 9,309 of record MGOE01000027.1, on the reverse strand, counting down.
ATCGCGTCGGTCAGGCCGCGGGCGCCGGCGAGCGACGCGGCCCCGGCGACGGATGCCTCGGCCAGGAGCGACGCGGCCCCGGCGACGGATGCCTCGGCCAGGCCCGCGCCCGCCCCGCCGGCCGAATCACCGCCCTCGCCCGGCCTCGCGAAGAACTGGGCGAACCCGCCTTCCGCCTCCAGGTCCCGCCGGACCATCACCGAGTCGTACGTCTCGAGCGCCTTCGCCACCCGGTCCACGAGCGGGCGCGGGAACCCCAGCGCGTAGCCCACCTCGCGCACCGCAGACCGCGCCCGGTACGTGACGAGGTTGCAGACCATCCCCGTGTGCTCGGTCCCGTACCGCTCGTAGACGTACTGGATCACCTCCTCCCGCCGCTCGGAGGAGAAGTCGATGTCCACGTCCGGGTACGCCGTCCGCCCCTCGTTGATGAACCGCTCGAACAGCAGCTCGTGGCGGATCGGGTCCACGCGGGGGATCCCCAGCACGTACGCCACGATCGAGTCCGCCGCGCTCCCCCGCCCCTGGGCCGGGATCCCGCGGGACTTCGCGAACCGCATCAGGTCCCAGCAGATGAGGAAGAACTCGGCGAGGCCCGTCTTCTCGATGACGTCCAGCTCGTGGGCCAGCTGGCGCAGGACCGCCGGGGTGAGCGGGTGGTACCGGCGCCGGGCCCCCTCCCAACACAGCTCGGACAGGTGGCTGAACGGGGTCTCGCCCTTCGGCACCTCGAAGCCGGGGAAGCGGTAGCGCTCGAACGCGAGCTCCACCCGGCAGGCGGCCGCGATCTCCGCCGAGGCGCCGATCCCCTCGCGCCAGGCGCGCGCGAGCACGGGATCGGCGGCGGCAAGCGAGGGATCGCCCGGCGGCAGCGCCAGCAGCTCCGCCGGGCCCTTGAGGTACGACTCTCCGTCCGGGCGGCGCAGGTCCCGGAGGTTCGCCAGCGACCGTCCGTGCCGGATCGCCGCCAGGACGTCCTGCAGCTCGCGGCCCTCGGGCAGGGCGTAGTGGACATCGTTGGTCACGACCACCGGCAGGCCGAACTCGTCCGCGAGGCGCGCGGTCTCCGAGGCGAGCCAGTCGTCGTCGGGGAGCAGGTGGTGCGAGAGCTCGAGGACGAAGCCGCTGCCCGCGGCCGAATCGCCGCGGCCGCCCCGGGAGCCGCCGCCCGCGCCCCCGGTGCTGCGCCCGAACAGCCGCGCGTACCGCTCCGCCAGCGCCCGTGCCCCCGGCCGGTCGCCGGCCCGCAGCCGCCGGGCCAGCTCACCGTGCCGGCACCCCGACAGCGCGATCAGCCCCTCGGCGTGCTCCGCCAGCAGCGCCTGGGTGAACGCGGGCACCGCCTTCGTCCCGGCGAGGTTGGCCCGTGACACCAGGCGGCACAGGCTCCGCCACCCCGTCGCGTCGCGGGCGAGCAGCACGAGGTGCGGGCCGCGCTCCGCCTCGCCGATCCCCCGGTGATCCTCCTTGCGAACCCGGCGGTGCCCCGGCAGGCGCGCCCGCTCGGGACGCGGCCGTGCGGGCCGTCCTTCCACCGGCCGCGGCTCGTCCAGCATGACCGTCGCGCGCCTGCCCGGGTGCCACACCCGCCTCGTCGGCACCGCGATCCCGGCCGGATCCGCCACGGCCGCGTCCAGCAGCTCGATCTCGACCCCGATCACCGGGTGCAGCCCGGCCGCCTCCGCGGCCGTCGAGAACCGGACGGCTCCGTACAGGCCCTGGTGGTCCGTGACGGCGAGCCCGGCCAGTCCCAGCTCCACGGCGCGCGCCACGAGGTCGTCCGGGGCCGACGCCCCGTCGAGGAACGAGAAGTGGCTGTGGCAGTGCAGCTCGGCGAAGGCGGGGTGGGCCACGGGTCGGGTCTCCGGGGGCTGGTCCGATGATAGAACATTTGTTCGATATTGACCAGCCCGGGACCACCGAAATTCGTCGTCGACATGACGCAACCGAACGCGGGGGTTGCGCGTCACATGCACGTGATCGTTCTGCACGCACCCCACCCGGACCGCCGCATCGCACTCGAGCTCCTCCTGCGCGCGGCGGCCATCGGCGTGGTGGTCCTGCTGATCCTCGGCCTCCTGCCGGCAATCGCCCAGGCGGCCGCGTAGATCACAGATCCTCGTTCCGACAGGCCTGGGGGCTCTGGGGAACGATCGAGGCGACGGGCGTTGCGATGGCGACCGTCGACCTGCCACCGGGACCTGGGCATCCCGGGGGCGATCCGGAGACCCTCGCCGCTGGGGCGGCGGGGGTCTCCGTCGTTTCCCGGGCTGTCGACGGTTCGCCGCTACGATGGGCACATGACCCTCACCGCCAACCGCCCCGGCCGCGCCCCCTCCGCCCTCCTGTCGTTCTCGATCGCGCTGCTCGTCGCCGCGTGCGGCGGCTCCGCGGCGACCTCGGCGCCGGCCGAAGAAGCCACCGCGGCGCCTGCCACCGCTCCTGCCCCAGGGACTCCCACCGCGATGCCCGAGCCCACCGAGGTGCCCGGCGGCGCAAGCGTGACCCCCGATCCCCTGCCCGACGACACCA
>MGOE01000027.1:6429-6758 GCA_001797035.1 Chloroflexi bacterium RBG_16_72_14 | reverse complement strand
GGGCACGATCCTCGATGCCGTCCCGGCCACGTTCCCGGTCCTCCCGGGTGCCCAGCCCGCCGAGTCCCCGGACGAGCCCGTGAGCGCGGCCTGGATCAGCGACACGAGCATCGACGAGGCGGCGACCTGGTATCGCGACGCGCTCGAGGCCCAGGGGCTGAGCACGATGGGCCTGTCCGACCCGCTCGAGGACGGCAGCCGCGTGCTCGACACCGTGGCGGACATCCCGGAGTGCCGCATCCAGACGACCTTCCGGCCGGCGGGCGAATCGACGATGATCACCGTGCGCTACGCGGCCGGCTGCGCCGGCGGCGAAGGCTGACGGCAGC
>MGOE01000027.1:5261-6400 GCA_001797035.1 Chloroflexi bacterium RBG_16_72_14 | reverse complement strand
GCGCGACCTGGTCGGGATCGCCGTCCTCGTGGTCGTGCTCGTGGCGCTCATCGTCCTGATCGTGGTCGCCGCACTGCCGAGCTGACCGGGCCGATACCGAACGCTCGTTCGAGGCTGGGTGGCCGATTCCCCGTGATTTCGTGCCGAAATCGACACGCGCACCGCAGCTACGCCGTCTATGCTGGCGGCGACCGGCCGGGCCCGGTCACAGGGGAAGGGGATCGCTTCGGTGCAGTCGGCACGACCGCGCGACATGGGCGCGCTCGTCCTGGTCGTTGGCCTGTTCCTGGTCCTGTTCGTCGTCTCGACGGCGCTGGGATCGCCGGTTATCCGCTGACGGCGCTGGCCCAGGGGCTCCGAACGTCCCGCGATGCGCGGTACGGGCCACCCGGCGTCCGCCTGACCCGACCGGTCGCCGCCATCCCGTGGCTCAGTCGTAGAGCCGCTCCAGGTGCCACGTCCCGGCCGCCCGGTCCAGGTACACGAGGGCCAGCCAGCTCCGGCCGACGACCTTGAGGTAGTCGCGGGCGATCGGCTCCCGCCACCACGATTCCTCGACCCGCCAGCGGTTGCACACCTCGACCGGCTCCCGGCGCCCGTTCCACGAGATCGCGACCAGCCGGCCGTCCGCGTCCAGCTCCGCGTCGATCGCCGGGTGTTCGCGCAGCAGCCGGGTCATGCCGGGCCTCCCGGGCCCCGCTCGCCACCGTCGCCCTTGCCGCCATCGCCCGTCACGGACGCGCCCGCCACCGGCGCCCATCGCCAGCGCGTCTCCGCGAGCGGCGCGTCCGGGTCCGCGAGCTCGACCCGCCGGACACGGTCCACCCCGAACGCGATCGCGAGCCGGGCCAGCTGCCAGGCGAGCCGCGCGTCCCTGGCGGCCTGCGGCGTGAACAGCGGGAGCTGCTGGCCGGTCGCCGGCTCGACCATCGCGAGCTCCAGCTCCAGGCGAGCCACGGCGACCGGCGGCGGTGACGTCTCGAGGCGGGCGAGCAGCAGGCGTTCGATCGCCTCGGCGTCCGCGGTGGGCTCCGGCAGGCGCTGTTCGAGGCGCAGCTCCGGCGGGGTCCCGCGACGCGCGAACGCGAGGTCGTGGGTCACGACGAGGCGGGCGATCCCCGCCGACCGGCCACGGGCGG
>MGOE01000027.1:3183-5159 GCA_001797035.1 Chloroflexi bacterium RBG_16_72_14 | reverse complement strand
GCCAGCCGCTCCGGGGTCCGCCGCGGCCGGAACCGCTCCGTCTCCTCGCCCCGCGCCCGGGCGTGGAGCCGGGCGCCCTCGTCCCCGAACCGGGCGACCACCGCCGACCGGGGCAGCTCCGCCACGGACCCGATCGTGCGCAACCCGAACCGGGCGAGCCGGGCCCGGATGTCGGGGTCCCGGGTCAGGAGCCGGGCGGGATGCGGGGCGAGGAACCGCTCGTCGTCGCCGGGCGGGACGAGGACCGGCGGTCCTCCCTCGGGGGCATGGGCGGCTGCGACGGTCGCGGCGAAGCTCGTGCCGGCGACCCCGGCCCGCGGCGGACCGGGCAGGACCGGCGCGAGCGCCTCGCCGATCCGCGCGACGAGGTCCTCCTCGCGGCCCCACAGCCGCGTCAGGCCGTCGGCGTGGACGACGAGCCGGCCGAAGGCGGGATCGGCGACGTCGCTGGTGCCGGCGATCCCGGGACTGAACCCGGCCAGCCGCTCGCAGGCGGCCTCGACGGCGTCCCGGTCCGCGTCAGGTGCGAGGTCGAGGAAGGTCGCCTCGGGCGCGAGCCGGTGGGCGGTCCCGAGCGGGATCCCCCGGCGCACGCCGAGGGCCCGGGCGAGGGGATCCGCGTCCACCACGGTCCCGTCCGTCCAGGGCTGTCCGCCGAGGACGATCGGGCCGGGCGGCCACGAGCCGGAGGTGCCGCCGCTCCCCGGTGACCCGAGACGGGACCGGGCGAGACGGAGCGGGAGGTGCGGCCAGAGCAGGTGGAGCAGGCGCATGGCGATCGGTCGATGGAGGGGGGCCTTTGGGATCGAGGGACGAGGGGGGGGCCGTGGCGGCCGCGACGTGGCCCGGTGGCGCCGGGGGCTCGACGGGCCCGGCCAGGAGCTCGTCCCGGCGCAGGCAGGCATCCCGCGCGCCGCCCTCCGCGTACAGGATCTCGAGGGCCGCGCGCCGTCCCGGTGGCCCGTAGCGGTTGCGCGCCACCGTCGCCGCGCTGCGCTGGCCCACGACGTCCCGGCCCAGCCGGATCCAGCCCGTCCGCTCCAGCTCCAGGCGCAGGCCACTCGCCTCCTCGACCGCGGCCGCCAGCCCCCGCCCGAGGGCGCGCGGCTCCAGGACCACGAGCAGCGTCCCCGCGCGCCGGGCGAGCGCCGCCAGCCGGGCGAGGCGGTCCCCCACCCGGGCGCCGGCGACGGCCGGGTCCCGGCCGTCCGGCAGGTCCACGACCAGCAGGTCCACCGTCCGGGCCGAGAGGAGCGCGGCGGCCAGCGCGAGCGCCTCCGGGAGGTCTACCGGCGTGAGCACGACCAGCCACTCCGGGCGCACCCCGCGCGCGACCGCCTCCACGGGATCGAAGGCGCGCGCGAGGTCCAGCCACGCGACGATCGCGCCACCCGCCTGCGCCTCCGCGGCGACCCGCAGCGCGACGGTGGTCTTGCCCGACGACGCGTCCCCGCGCAGTGCGACCGTGGCGGCGCGTGGCAGCCCGCCCGGGCCGAGGATGGCGTCCAGGGCGGCGAACCCCGTGGGGACGACGCGGCCATCGGCGTCCGGCAGCGGGGTGCGGGGCCGGGGCCGCGCGACGGGGGCCAGCGTCGCGGGCTCGAGCGCGGGGACGGGACGCGGATCCGCCTCGTCCGGCGCCTCCAGCGGCATCGGCGCGCGGGCGAGCGAACCCTCGACCAGCGACTCCCCGCCCCGCCGCGGAGCTGCCGCACCCCAGCGTGCCTGGAGCGTCGCGAGCGCCGCGGAGACGTCGGATGAGCGGTCCATCGGACGTCCAATAATAGAACATCCGTTCGATAAAGACAAGAGGCCGAACGGCCCCGGAGAGGGATATTCGTGTACCTCGGCGGGCCTCCGCGTATGCCTGCCAGGCTTAGCGGGCGCCAGTCCGGACGCGCCGGGGCAGGTGTCGAGGGTCGGCGGCCCGCTTGTGGTTCCGGCCATGCGTACCGGGCATGAGAGACGACCCAGGA
>MGOE01000027.1:1985-2937 GCA_001797035.1 Chloroflexi bacterium RBG_16_72_14 | reverse complement strand
GCCACACCGCTGCCACCTCGAGCCCGACGGCGTACGCCGCGAACGCGGCGATGTCGAACACGCCCCCCGCGGCGACCAGAGCGATCGCCGTCCGGTCCCAGCCCCGGAACGGGCGCATCAGCGGCCGCAGGCGCGGCGCCTCCGTCCGGCGGGCAACGACCAGGAGCAGCACGGCCGATCCGGCGTTCGAGATCCGGGAGCCCAGCACCACCGGCAGCCAGCCGTAGGCCCGGATCGGGTCGGCGAGCACCACCGTCAGGATCGCAAACAGGAGCATCGTGACGACGGCCACCAGCACGCCCGGTCCCACGATCCGCGCCGCCCGCAGCGAGCGCTCGTCGAACACGAGGGCGGCCAGCACCACGCCCGCTGTCGCCACCGTCGCGCCGGCGGCCTGGGCAGGCAGCAGGGTCTCGCCCCGGAACAGCACCGCGAGCACCACGGTCGTGCCGCCGTAGGCCACGATCACCGGGCTGACGATGCTGATGGGGCCGATCCGCAGGGCGGTGAAGTACGCGAGATAGGCGACCATCGCGACCAGCCCCAGCGGAAGGCCGGCGAGGATCCCCGCCACGGCGTCCGCACCCAGCCGCGACGGATCGGTGGCGATGATCAGCGCGAGACCCGCCACGCTCGCCAGCTGCGACCCCACCAGGACCCGCATGCTGCCCACGCGCCGGCCCGCGATGGCGGCCACCACGTCCACGCAGCCCCATGCGAGCGTCGCGAACAGGCCGAGCAGCAGACCGGTGGACATCGAACGAGGATACGGACCGCCGGCGGTCGGCGAGGCCACCGTCCCGTGCTACACTTCGCGCCCGGTCGGGCGGTCTGCCGCCGCCATTCCCGGTGGGGATGTAGCTCAGCTGGGAGAGCGCCGCGTTCGCATCGCGGAGGCCAGGGGTTCGAGTCCCCTCATCTCCACCATCGCCCCCTCGATCCACCCTCGCGG
>MGOE01000027.1:724-1977 GCA_001797035.1 Chloroflexi bacterium RBG_16_72_14 | reverse complement strand
CCCGCGCCTGACGCTGCGCTGATCCCGGCGTCATCGCACACCGTCGACGCCTGCGCTACCATCCCTCCCGCACTCGTGGGTCGGTTGGGCAGGTGGTGAGCCCAAGGGTCTGTAAAACCCTCGCCTTCGGCTGTGGCAGTTCGATTCTGCCCCGGCCCACCAAGCATCCCCAGGGACGACCGCTCCGCGTAGGCGCACCCGCCGTAAGGTCAGCCGAGCGTCGAGCGACGCGTCAGCGCTCGCCCCATGGGAAGGGTTCGGTGTCCGTCCAGGGGCCGAGGATGAACGGCTCGCCCGGCCAGCCGGCCGTGCCGCCAGTGACCGTGAGCGGCGTCCCGGCGTCGATCAGCGTGAGGCGGATCGCCAGGGTGCCGTCACCGTCGGACGGGAGTCGGAAGCCGTCGGAGTCCACGCACACCGGCAGCGTCCCGTGGCAGCCGCCCGCGGCCGCGGTGCCGTCCACGTACCCGGACAGGTCCATCTCGCCCACCACGACGCCGTCGCGGACCTCGGTTGCGAGGATGGACGGTCCGACGTCGCCGGTCTCGACCAGGATCTCGAGGCGCTCGCCTGACAGTGCGCCGGCGCCTGCCACCACCAGCCGCCAGGCCTTCGCCGCCGGGTCCGTGATCGCGACCTTGATGGTGTCGGCGTCCGCGGCCTCGATCGTGAGCTCCGGGTAGACGATGCCGTCCACGTTGCCGGCGTCGGGCCTCGGGGTAGCCGGATCGGGGGATGGCCAGGCGATCGGCGTGGGATCGGGCGAACCGAGCGTGGCGGGCGCGTCCGCGGGCGCCGCGCAGGCCGCGACGACGAGGAGCACCAGCGAGGCGGCGAAAACGGGGGCGAAACGCGGGGACATGGGACCTCGGGCGGTCGATGACGAGGTGCGATGTGGGTGGGGGGCGGTCCTGTGACGCTCGGGCGCATCGAAATGGTTCCCCGGATCGGCGGCGATTTCGACCGTCATCCGTCCATATCGCGCGGGACGTGCGTCGCGACCCGGCGGTCAGTCCAGCGCCGCGTGGAGCTCCGGGGCGTGGCGGCGCAGCCACCGCCGCCAGTCGGCGTGGTCGGGGGCGCGCGACGCGAGCAGCGCCCGGAACGTCGGGCCGTGCCCGAACACCTGGAGGTGGCACAGCTCGTGGGCGGCGACGGCGTCGAGGGCGGCCGGCGGCGCGAGCACCAGGCGCCAGCTGAATGAGAGGGCGCCGCCGCGCGAGCAGCTCCCCCATCGGCTGGTTGTATCGCGG
>MGOE01000027.1:0-639 GCA_001797035.1 Chloroflexi bacterium RBG_16_72_14 | reverse complement strand
GCCACGCCTCGAGGATCGCGGCGGTGGGCCGGGCGTCGCGGGCGACGCGCTCGACCAGCAGCTCGTCGCCGTCCTCGCCCCCCACGCGCGAGACGCGCGACGCCCGGGTGCGCGGAGGCGCGGGCTCGACGCGCACCCGGTGCGGCAGGCCGAGGTACGAGACCACGCGCCCGTCATCGAGCCTCGGTCGCGCCTGGAGGCGGGCCCGGGCGCGGTCCTGGCGCTCGAGGTGCCGGCGGATCCAGCCCTCGCGCTCGGCGAGGAACCCGAGGACGACGGGCTCGGGGCGCGCCCAGCCGCGGCGCGAGGCCGGCGGCAGCGACACGACCACGCCCCGCTCCGGGTGCACGGTGACCCGCAGGCGCCGGGCGCGTGGGGAGCGCCGCAGGACGTAGGGAAGGTCCCCGCCCGGGAGGCGCGCCAGGGCACTGGTCTCCGCGGCGGCAGCGGGGGTCGCGACTGCCGGGCTCATGCGCTGCGACGCAGCAGGCGGCCGGCGCGCTCGCCGGTCTCCTCGCCTCCGGCCACCGCGATCCGCCCGTTCACGACCACGTCGCGGATACCCTCGGGGTGGACGGCCGGCCTGTCGTACGTGGCGGCATCGCGGACGGTCGCCGGGTCGAACACGACGAGGTCCGC
>MGOE01000026.1:32828-35294 GCA_001797035.1 Chloroflexi bacterium RBG_16_72_14 | reverse complement strand
GTGGCACCTGTCAACGATCCGCCCTCGTTCACGCCCGGCACGGAGTCGGTTGAGTCGCGCATGGGCGACGGCCAGGTCAGCGTCCCGTGGGCGAGCGGAATCTCGGCCGGACCGGCCAACGAGTCGTGGCAGGTCGTCTCGTTTGACATCGTATCGGTGGACACGGGCGGCGTCCCCGAGATCTTTGACGTCCCGCCGGCGATCGACAGCGCCGGCATGCTGACGTTCACGACCGGCAGCGAGCCCGGCTCTGCCTGGGTGACCGTGAGGGCCCACGACGACGGCGGCCTCGAGGACTACGGACTCGCACCGGGGAGCATCGTGCCACCCGGCGACACCAGCGACGAGGTGACCTTCGCGATCACCGTCCGGGAGCCGCTGCCGGCCCCGCCCGTCGCCGAGGACGACGTGCTCGTGGTCGACGAGGACGGGTTCGGTCAGGTCGACGTGCTGCGTAACGATCATGACGTGAACCGGGACCCGCTCACCGTCGTCGATGTCGGCCCAGCGGCCAAGGGGACCGTCTCGTTCTACGCCCCCGCCGACTTCGAGTACGTCCCGGACCGCGACGCGACCGGCGCTGACGCCGCCACGTACACGATCAGCGACGGACACGGAGGCACCGATACGGCGACCGTGCACATCACGATCGAGCCCGTGAACGACGCACCGGTAGCCATGGACGACGCCGCGACCGTCGCCGAGGGATCCGCCGGGACGCCGATCCCGGTGCTCGCGAACGACGGCGACGTGGACGGCGACGCCCTGGCCGTTACGGCCGCCTTGGACGCCGCGCACGGCACCGTGTCCCTCGACGCCGGCGGCGTCGTGTACGTGCCGTCGCCCGGCTATGCCGGTCCGGATGCGTTCGACTACGTCGTGGACGACGGCAGCGGCGGGACGGCGGCGGCCACGGTCACGGTGACCGTGGCACCGGACGTCATCGCGCCGCAGTTCACGGGCCTCACCCGGTCAATCCCGTCGCAGGCGATCGGCAGGCGGACCGTGCGCGTCCGGCTGGCCTGGACGGCGACCGACGCGGGCTCCGGCGTGGCGCAGCTCGAGCTGGTCGAGAGCGTCAATGGCGGCACATGGCACGCCGTTGCGCTGCCGACCCCCACCAGCACCTGGCTGGAGCGCACCGTGACCATCGGGTCGGGCTATCGCTACCAGGTCCGCGCCACGGACGGTCGGGGCAACACGAGTGCGTACCGGGCCTGGTCGGCGTTCACGCCCCACCGCCGCCAGGAGACGAACGCCGCGGTGACCTGGCACGGGACGTGGCTGCGGGCGACCGACTGGCGTCTCTCCGGGGGCGCGTCGCGCCGCACGTCGGGAACGGGGCGGGTGACGTTCACGTTCACTGGGCGCAGTGTCGGCTGGGTCGCGACGCGCAGCCCGAAGGGCGGGCGGGCGCAGGTGCGGATTGACGGCGTCCTGGTCGCCACCCTGAGCCTCCGGACCGACTCGACCCGGTTCCGCGGCATCGTGTACCGCACGGACCTCACCGTGGGCAGCCACCGGATCGAGATCCGCCCGCTCGGCGACGGCACCGTGGACGTCGACGCGTTCGTCGTCATCCCGTAGCCCGCCGGGTGCCCGGCCGGACCTCGACGTAGACTCGCCCCGTACCGTCCCGCTCCTTCCTCGTCCCCCGGAGGCCCGATGAGCCTGTTCCGCCGCGTGCTCAACCTCGACCAGCCCGCGTCCCCCGACCTCCCCGTGGAACCCGGCGCGCCGCTGCCGCAGGTGCCGGCCGGCGAGACCGCGAGCGTCCGCCGGATCGCGGCCCGCCTCGGCTCGCTGCCGCCGGCACGGGCCCGGTTCGTGGCCGCGTTCGCGTACCTGCTCGGGCGCGCGGCGCACGCGGACCTCGTCGCGAGCGATGCAGAGGCGGCCGAGATGCGCCGGCTGGTGGCCGAGGTCGGCGGGCTGGACCACGCGACCGCGAACCTCGTCACGGACCTCGCGCGCAGCCAGGCGGGCGACTTCGGGGCCACCGAGGACTACCTCGTGACCCGAGAGTTCAAGGCGATCGCCACGATGGACGAGCGCGAGCGGCTGCTCCGCTGCTGCTTCGTGGTGATGGCCGCCGACGACGAGGTGGACGCGACCGAGTCCTGGCTTGCGAACCGGCTGGCCGAGGAGCTGGACATCGAGCGCCCGGACCTCAACCGGATCCGAGCGGAGTTCCACGACCGGATCTCGGGCGTCCGCGATGTACGCCGGTACGCCGCCAGCTGAGCGGCATCGACAGTTGACGGTGGCGGCCGATGACGGCCGCCGACTGGAACACGCACGGGCCGGTCTCGCAGGGCTGACCCGCCGCCGGCGGCCCGCGTCCGGCCGGAGCTCCGGCCGGCGTGTCGGGTGCGGCCGGGATGCGCCTCGTGGCGCGCGCGGTGTCAGATAGCACTCCGGCGGTGCTCGGCGCGCATCGGGCGCTGCGGCGCGCCCGAGAGGTTC
>MGOE01000026.1:28063-32814 GCA_001797035.1 Chloroflexi bacterium RBG_16_72_14 | reverse complement strand
GCCCGGTGCCGGCGGTCAGGCGGTGGCCACGAACCAGCCGGGCCGGTCCAGCCAGCGGTCGAACCGCAGGCCGGCGTCGGCGAGCAACGCGCGCAGGCCGGTCTCGTCGAGGACCCGCGCCGTGAATGCCTGAGACCACTCCACGCCGTCGACCCCGTACCGCACGACAGCCTCCAGCCGGTCGCCGTCCAGCGTCGCCGAGCGGAGCACGATCTCCGCGTCGCCCAGGTGCGACACCCGCCCCACAGCGCCCGCCGGGTCCCAGCCGGGCGGGTACGTCTCGCCGATGACGACGCCGCCGGGCTCGAGGTGCGCCGCGGCCGTCGCGACGAAGGCCGCCCCATTCGCCGGGTCGTTGACGAGGTGGCTCGCGAGCAGCGCCGCGCCGAAGCGCCGACCCAGCCGCACCGTCGCCGCGTCGCCGACGATGCCCTCCACGCCGGCCGGCAGCGCGGCGATCATCCCCGCGCCGTTGTCCACGCCCGTCACCGGGTGTCCGAGGGCCGCCAGCGGCCCGGCGATCCGGCCGGGGCCGCAGCCGAGGTCGAGGACGGACGCCCCGGCCACGACGGCCCCGTGGATGAGCTCCGGCTCGCCGGTCGCCGGCAGGCGGCGGTAGAAGGCGACCGGGCTGCCGTCCGGCGCGATGTCGGTCATCCGAGGTGGAGCTCGATGACGCCCTCGCCGATGCGGCGACGGACCTCGGACAGGAGCTCGGAGTCGTAGGCGACGCCGCGGAGCGGCATCGGCGCGGTGCCACCGGGAGCGGGAACGTGCACGACGACGGGCGTCTGGCCGGGCCGCTCGCGGAGGAGGGCCTGGAAGGCCTGCATCGCGGACACGACGCGATCCCGGCCGGCCTCGCGGGCGAAGCGGACGTTGAGCACGGCGCCGGGCGCGGCCTCGACGGGCGCGCTGGGGGCCTGGGCGGCCGCCGCGGCGCGGGAGCGCTGCTCGTCTGGGAGCGGCGGCTCCTCGGGCTCGGGTCCGCCATCGCCGGCGGCCGCGGCGGCGAGATCCGGGGGCTCGGCGTAGGCGGGGATGGGTTCGGCGGGCGCCACGCGCGGCAGCGTGGCCGCGGCGTCGGTGCGCGTCGGCGAGACACGGACTCCGGGACCCACGCCCGGCCCGACCGCCACCGGCTCCCGGCGCCCACCGCCATACGGGCCACCGTTCCCGTTCCCGTTCGAACCGGGCGGGCCACCCCCGCCCCGTCGACCGGACCGGCGGTCCAGCGCCCCGACCTCCTGCGCGAACGCATCCGGCCCCCGTTCCGCCACCGCGTCCCAGTCCCACACCGAGTCCGCGAGCAGCGACGCCTCCTCGCCCCGATGGTCCACGCGCCCCGCGACCAGCAGGATCGCGCCATCGCGCCAGGTGCCGAGGGTCTGCTCGTAAGTCCTCGGGAACACGACGACCTCGAGCGTTCCCTGGAGGTCCTCGAGCGTGACCACGGCCATCGTGGACCTCGACTTCGTGACAACCGTCCGCATCCCGGTCACGATGCCGCCGATCACGACCCGCTGGCCGTCGAGCGACTCGTCCTTGAGGTCGCCGGAATACGCGGTCACGAACAGGCCCACGCGTTCGGCGACCTCACCCATCGGATGGTCCGACAGGTACAGGCCGAGCAGCTCCTTCTCCCACCGGAGGCGCTCGCGGACGGGTGTCTCCGGCGTCGCGGGCAGTGGCCGCTCGAGCGCGGCCGAGTCGTCGCCGGCGAGGTCGAACAGCGAGGTCTGGCCACTGATCCGGTCGCGCTGCGCCGCCTGGCCCGCGGCCAGGGCGTCGTCCAGCCCGAGCAGGATCTGCGCCGGGTGCCCGAGCATGTTGAGCGCGCCCACCTTGGCCAGTGATTCGAGGACCTTGCGGTTGACCAGCCGCAGGTCGATCCGGGTGCAGAAGTCCGTGAGCGACCGGAACTCGCCGTCGCCCTCGCGGGCGGCGATGATCGACTCGATGGCGCTCTCGCCGACGTTCTTGACCGCCAGCAGCCCGAACCGGATCGCCTCGCCCTCGACCGTGAACCCGAGCCCGGAGCGGTGGACGTCCGGCGTCCGGACCTCGATGCCGAGGCGGCGGCACTCGGCGATCGCGGCCGCCACCTTCTCGGCGTTGTCCCGGAACGCGGTCAGCACCGACGTCATGTACTCGACCGTGTAGTTGGCCTTGAGATACGCCGTCTGGTACGCGATCAGGCCGTAGCACGTCGCGTGGGCCTTGTTGAACCCGTAGCGCTCGAACGGCTCGAACGCCTTGAACACCGCGTCGATCGTCTGTGGCGGCACGCCCCGCTCGGCCGCCTGGGTCACGAACTTGTCCTTCATCGACCGCAGGACCGACGACTTCTTCTTGCGGATCGCGTAGCCCAGGGTGTCCGCCTCGGGGCCCGTGAACCCACCGAGGGCCATGGCCGCGGCCATGATGTCCTCCTGGTACACGAAGATGCCGTAGGTCCGGTTGAGGAACGGCTCCAGCAGCGGGTGGAGGTAGGCGACCGGCTCCGTGCCGTGCTTGCGGCGGATGTAGGCCGGGATGTTGTCCATGGGGCCGGGGCGGTAGAGCGCGACCATGGCCGCGAGGTCGAACACGGACGTCGGCCGCAGCTCCCGGACGTAGCGGCGCATGCCGGCGGACTCGAGCTGGAACACGCCGGTCGTCTCGCCGGAGGCGAGCAGCTCGAACGTCCTCGCGTCGTCGAGCGGGATGTCGTCGAGGTCGATCTCCAGGCCGCGGTGCTCGTGGACGAGGTCCACGGCCTTGCGCAGGATCGTGAGGTTGGACAGGCCGAGGAAGTCGAACTTGAGCAGGCCCAGCGCCTCGATGCCGTGCATCTCGTACTGGGTCATCAGCGCGTCCGAGTTGGTCGCCTTCTGGAGCGGCATGAGCTCGGTCAGCGGCTCGCGGCTGATCACGACCCCGGCCGCGTGCGTGGACGCGTTGCGCGCGACGCCCTCGAGCTGGCGCGCGAAGCCCAGCAGCCGCGCGATCTGCGGGTCGCCGTCGTGCATCTCCTTTAGCTGCGGGGACTGGACCAGGGCCTCCTCGAGCCGGATGCCCAGCTGGTTGGGCACGGCCTTCGCGATCCGGTCCACGTCGCCGTAGCCCATCCCCATCACCCGGCCCACGTCCCGGATCGCGGCCCGGGCGAGCATCGTGCCGAAGGTGATGATCTGCGCGACGTGGTCCGTGCCGTACTTGCGGCTGACGTAGTTGATGACCTCGTCCCGCCGCTCGTCCTCGAAGTCCACGTCGATGTCGGGCATCGTCACCCGGTCGGGGTTGAGGAACCGCTCGAACGGGAGCCCGTAGTGGAGCGGATCGACCGGAGTGATGCCCAGGGTGTAGGTCACGATCGAGCCCGGCGCGGACCCCCGGCAGGTCGTGGCGATCCCCTGCTCGCGGGCGAACCGCACGAAGTCCGCCACGATCAGGAAGTACCCGGCGTAGCCCATCGAGATGATCACGCCCAGCTCGTAGTCCAGCCGCTGCTGGAGGTCGGGCGTGATGGCGCCGTAGCGCCGGACGAGGCCCGCCTCGCACTCCTTGCGCAGCCAGGTCTCGACGGTCTCGCCTTCGGGCACCGGGAAGTGCGGGATCCGCAGCTCGCCGAGGGGCAGCTTCAGGTCGATCATCTCGGCGATCCGGCGGGTGTTGAGCAGGGCCTCGCGCTGGTCCGGGAACAGCGCGTGCATCTCGGCGGCGGTCTTGAGGTAGAACTGGTCGGTCTCGAACCGCATCCGGTTGGGCGTGTCGAGGTTGTTGCCGGTGCCGACGCACAGCAGCACGTCGTGGGCCTCGTGCTGCTCGCGATGGACGTAGTGGAGGTCGTTGGTCACCACCAGCGGCAGCCCGGTCTCGGGCGCCAGCCTGAGCAGCTGCTCATTGAGCCGGCGCTGCTCGGGGATGCCGTGGTCCTGGAGCTCGAGGAAGAAGCGGCCCTTGCCCAGGATGTCCTGGTACTCCCCGGCGAGCCGGCGGGCGAGCTCCCAGTCCTCGGCCTCGAGCGCCTTGGGGATCTCGCCGCCGAGGCAGGCGCTCATCCCCACCAGCCCCCTGCCGTACCGGGCGAGGTGCTCGCGATCGATGCGCGGCTTGTAGTAGTAGCCGTCCACGTGGGCGTCGGTCAGGAGCCGGCACAGGTTCTGGTAGCCGGTCATGTCCGTGGCCAGGAGCAGGAGGTGGAAGGGCTGGCTGTCGGCCTTGCCCTCCTTGTCGGTCATCGACCGCCGGGCGACGTACGTCTCCACGCCGATGATCGGCTTGATGCCCGCCTTGGTCGCCGCCTGGTAGAACGCCACCGACCCGTAGAGTGCCCCGTGGTCCGTGACCGCGAGCGAATCGAAGCCGTGCCGGACCGACGTGTCCACGAGCTCCGTGATCCGGCCGAGGCCGTCGAGCAGGCTGAACTCAGAGTGGGTGTGGAGGTGGACGAAGTCGTTGGGGGCGATGGTGGTCAAGGGAGGTTCATGGTACCGGCGCGGGGCGCCCCGGGGGGCTGTCCCGGATCCCTGGTCCAGGGGAGAGCCGGGCATCCGCAGCGGATGGCCCGGCGCTCTGATCGTGTGCCGTCCGCGAGGCTCCGGCGATGGGTCAGCCGCGCTCCGAACGCGTCGTGACTCGCCCTGGAGTCATTTCGGCCGAGCCCACGCTCAGCTGCCGGCGTCTACCCCCGCTTTCGGGGGCGAGCCACGCTCGCCGACCGCCCGAATGACTCCACGGCGCGTCGAGGCGGGGCCTCGGGCGGCTCG
>MGOE01000026.1:22958-28052 GCA_001797035.1 Chloroflexi bacterium RBG_16_72_14 | reverse complement strand
GGGACCCCGCAGGCTGGCCCCACGGTACGGGCTGTGGGCGATCAGCCGCCGAACGAGTAGTCGCCGTTCCAGTACCAGATGGACAAGTCCTCGCTCGCGGTGACGACGACGACCAGGTGGAACTCGGTCAGCCGTCCGGTCCCGCGGTCGAAGGTGCACACGGCGTCGACGTCGCTGCTCCACACGCAGGCGCCGGTGGTGCTGCCGTTCTTGATCCTGATCGTGGCGGCCTGCACCACCAAGGGATCGAGAGGCGGAATGGCGGCGTAGTGGATGTCCGTGCCGGGCGGGATCCACTTGAAGCTGGAGTGCGTGACGGTGCAGACGAAGCCCAGGGGCTCGGACGCGTCTTCGGCGCAGGTCTTGTCCAGGTAGAAGCTCTTGCTCGAGGCGGCGGCCGCCGGCGCGAGAGCCAGGGTCAGCGCGGCAACGGTGGCCGCGACGAGGAACAGGCGCTTGATCCCGTGCATGGTGTCGATCCCTTCCCTTGTCGTGGCGGCCGGCGGGCCGCCCTTGACCTGCCACGGACGTTGGGCATGGCCCTCCCGCTCAGCCGCCAGCGCCGGCCGGGCTGAAGGTGCCGGTCGCCGGGTCGAAGATCTCGGCCGATGCCAGCGGAGCCGCCTGTCCATACCCCCCGGTCACCAGGACGCGGCCGTCGGCAAGCAGGCTGGCCTCGTGGTACGTGCGTGACTCGATCAGGGAACCCGTCAGGCTGAACGTGCGGGCCTGCGGGTCGTAGAGCTCGGCCGAGGCGAGGAACTGGCGGTTGGCGTAATCCCCTCCGCCGGCTGCGACGAGGACACGACCGTCGCGCAGGAGCGTGGCGGTGTGGTAGAGGCGCCCGTACGCCATGGCGTCGGTCGCACTGAACGCGCCTGTCGCCGGGTCGTAGAGTTCCGCCGTCTCCAGGTCCCGCGACGAATCGCTGCCGCCTGTGAACACGACACGACCGTCCGGGAGCAGGGTCGCCGTATGGGATTCGCGCGCGCCGGTCATCGCGGCGGTGGCGGTGAAGGTGCCGGTCTCCGGGTCGTAGACCTCGGCCGAGGCGAGCATCGGACTGCCGGCAAACCAGCTCGCTGGGTCGCCCGCTGCGACCAGCACGCGCGCGTCGCGGAGCAGGGTGGCGGTGTGGAAGGCGCGAGCCGTCACCATCGATCCGGTCGGGCTGAACGTGCCGGTCATCGGGTCGTACAGCTCGGCCGAGCTGATCGTGTGGCTGCCGAGGTCGGTGCCGCCGGCAATCAGGACCCGACCGTCGGCCAGCAGCGTCGCGGTGTGACTCTCGCGAGCGGTCGTCATCGTTCCTGTCGGGCTGAACGTGCCAGTCGCCGGGTCATACAGCTCGGCCGAGGACAGGTACGTGCCGTTGCCTGGCAACGGCAACCAGCTTGCAGGGCCGCCCCCGGCGATCAGGACCCGACCGTCGTTGAGAAGTGTCGCGGTGTGCAACCCGCGGGCATTCGCCAGCGAGCCGGTGTCGCTGAAGGTGTCCGTCCCCGGGTCATAGAGAACGGCCGACGCGAGCGCGGCATCCTTGTTGTCGTAGCCACCGGCAATGAGCACCCTGCCGTCGGCGAGCACCGTTGCTGTGTGGATCTGCCGGCCCACGCCCATCGCGCCCGCCAGGCTGGGAATGTCGGGCGTTGCCGTGGGCCCCTGCCCCGACACGGGCGCCCTCGATGGCGTCGGTGCCGGCGCGCTCGTGCTGGCCTGGGGGCTTGCCGTGGGTGTCGGGCCCACCACGCCCACGGAGGGCTGGCCGCGCTGGTAGACGAGGAGCGCGCCACCGACCGCGAGCACGCCGATGGCGGCGGCCGTGGCGAGGCGGGCGACCATGGGCATGGTCTGGAACTTCCGCGGCAGGAGCAATCCGCGGCGCTGCGCGATGTGGTCGATCTGGTCGAGAGCGGCGTCGAGCACCCGGTCGTTCAGCTCGTTTGTGCCGTTCGCGAAGAAGGAGACGAGCAGGCGATCGAGCTCCCGCTGGTCGGTCATCGCGATCGCCCTCCGACCGCCGCGACGGGGCGCTCATCGGCCTCGATGGCCGCGCGCATCGCCCGGTGGGCGTAATGGAGCCGTGAGTTGGCGGTCCCGACCGGGATCCCGAGTCGTTCGGCGATCTCGGTCGGTGACAGGCCCAGGTAGTGGGTGAACACGAGGATCGCCCGCTGGTCTGGAGGCAGGCGGCGGAAGCCGCGTTCGAGTCGATCCCGGTTGTCGAGCGACTGGCCCTCGTCTGGCCCCGCCGGCCCGTCGACCGGGAGGAGGCGGACGTTCGCATTCCAGGCTCGCGACCGGCGCGCCTCGGCGTAGCTGGCGTTCACGAGAAGGCGCTGGAGCCAGGCGTCGAACCGGTCCGGATCGCGGAGACCGGGCAGCTCACGCCAGGCGATCACGAGCGCCTGCTGCACGGCATCCTCGGCCCGTCCGACATCCCGCAGGATCCGCTGGGCGATCGCCATGAGCCGGTCACCATGCGTGCGGGCCAGGATGGCGAACGCCTCCCGATCCCCGTGCCGTGCCTGCTCCACGAGATCGCGATCCAACCGATCGTCCTCCTGGCGTCCATGGGGACGCCTCCCAGGGGGACGCCTTCCGACCCTACTGAGTCGTGGAGGCTCGCCTGCCTTCAATCTTCGAGATTCGTATCCTCCGGAGGGCCCCTGCGGATGCGCCGATTCGGCCCTGCGGCGTCGACGATGTCCCAGGAGGCGACAGCCGGACCGACTCGACCGGCCTGCGGCGCGGACCGGGGATCGCGGCGCGCTCAGCGGCCGCCGGGCCAAGGGAGCTCGAAGTGCATGGAGTCCGGGTTCGCAAAGCGCGAGCCCGGGTGAAAGCCGTGCCGGACCATCGCCTCGACGAAGTCGACTCCGAACGACGCCGTGCGCTTCGAGGTGCCGCGGGTGGCGTAGAACCCGCGATCCACGAGCTGCGCCAGCGGCGGCAGCCCGACCTCGACCTTCGGCCGCCCCTTCTTGGCGTCCTCCTCGCCGAGGACGAACGAGGGGTCGGACGCCAGCCCGTCCCGCACGGCAACGACCCGGTCGCGCCACGCCTTCTTGCGCAGCGCCGTCTGCCGGTCGCCCAGGCGTCCGGCGAGCCGCTCGAGCTCCGTCACCACCTGTGTCCTGGCATCGGCCGCCGGCGCGGCGGCCGGAGCCGCGTCCGGCGCACCCCCCGTGGACGCCCTGGTCGGACCCGTCGTCCCTCCGCCCGACCCGGTGGGCCCGCCGGCCGGTGCCGCGGTCACGAGCGCCCATTCCGGCTCGCCCAGTGACGTGCGGGCCGGGGCGATGACCTTCCGTGCGGCCGCGAGGTCCAGGCGCGCCCTGGGGCGCTTCAGCCGCTGGAGCAGCCTGGTGACGGCGGTCCGCGTCCGCTCGGTGACCTTGTCGGCCTTGGTCAGCGCTGCTCCCGTCGGCAGCTCATCGACCTTCGCGCCCACGGCGGCGATGTCCGCGTCCATCTTGTCGACCGCGGCATCGACCTGCGTCTTCCAGGTCGCGACGAGACCTGGCACCTTGGCGAACAGCTCGGCGCGGACCTTCGGATCGGAGGCTGCGAAGTAGTCCTTCTGGAGCTTGACCAGTTCAGCGCCCTTGTCGCCGAGGCTGGCCTGGAACGTCGCTGACGCCCGCTCGAGGGCCTCGGCCTCTGCTCGCACCGTTGCCAGCAGGGCGACGGCCTCCGGCTTCTCCAGGTTCTGGCGCGCCGCGGGATCGGACGAGATCGATGCCTCTCCCATCTCCTTGAGGAGCGTTGCGAGCTTCGCCTCGCTGACGCCCAGGTTCATCGTGGCCGCGCGCCCGGTGACGATCGAGATCAGGTCGAGCTGTCGGGGATCGACCTTCTTGCGCCGTTTGCCCAGGTGCGGCATCTCGGCCGCGTTGTAGTCGATGGCCATGCCTATCCGATGCAGGTCGTAGACGTCTTGCGATCCGGTATCGAACCCGGCCCGGAAGGCCCATCCGTTCCCGTCAGACGTCGGCATCCGGCCGCCCAGCTCACCGGCCACGGACAGCAGCCGGGTGGTCACGGCCTCGTGCAGCAGCGTCGTCGACCCGGGGATCGCGGCCGGCGTGATCCGTGCGAAGTGATCGACCGTGGCGTCGTCCGAGCCGAAGAACGGGCGCATGTAGTCGAGAAACCGGATCCGCTGGTTCCGCTCCTTGAGGAGCCGGTGACCCCTGATCGCCGGGTCGAAGTCCTTCTCGATCCGGGCGAGGATGGCCTCGAGGCGAGCCTTGTCATCGGTCGGGCCACCGGCCATCGGGGTCGCGGTCGGGCCACCGGCGGCGGGTGCCGTCGCCGGGGTCTGGGCGCCGGGCGTTGGCGTCGTCGCAGGGGTCGGGCCGTGTTGGGGCACCTGGCGCTGTGCGAGCAGGCGGCTGACGGCGGCGTTGCCGGCGAACGCCTGGAGGCGGGCGATGTGGTCGTTGCCGGCACCCGGCGCCGCACCCCGCGCCGGCGCGGCGCGATCGTCCGTCCTGGGCGGGTCCACGAAAGGGCGAAGCGGCAGGTCCGGCCCGGATCCTCCCCTGACCACCCGTGCTCGCATGCGCACTCCTCGACGGCCCGGCGGATGGGCGCGAATCCTGACAGCCTGCCGGGGGCGTGACAAGGCGGCAGACGCACCCGCCAAGCCGCCTGCCCGAGACCGGGCGCCGAGCCGCCAGCCCGGTTACGCTCCATCCGATGAGCGAGCCATTCGACGACCAGGCGTTCGAGGCGTGGGTGATCGAGGCGATCGAGGGCCTGCCGGCGGCGTTCCGCGAGCGCCTCAGCAGCGTGGCGATCGTGATCGAGGACTGGCCGACCGAGGCCCAGCTGCGATCGGTCGGGGCACCGGGGCTGTACGGGCTGTACCAGGGCATCCCCCGCTCCGCATGGGGCGCGGACCATGCGGCGTACCCGTCCAAGATCACGATCTTCCGCGGGCCGCTGACCAGCCGGTTCCGGACCCGTGACGCGATGCGGGCGAAGGTCATCGACACGGTCCACCACGAGATCGCCCACCACTTCGGGATCTCGGACGCCCGGCTGGCGGAGCTCGCCCGCGAGCGCGGCCCGGGCTGACCGGCCGGC
>MGOE01000026.1:19692-22899 GCA_001797035.1 Chloroflexi bacterium RBG_16_72_14 | reverse complement strand
GACGCGCACATCCTGCTCGTCGAGGACGACCCGTCGATCCGCGAGGTCACCGCGCTGGGCCTGCGGGCCGCCGGGTTCACGGTCTCCACGGCCGCGGACGGGGTGGAGGGCCTCGAGCGATGGCGCACGGGAGCGCCCGACCTCGTGCTGCTCGACGTCATGCTGCCGCGCATGGACGGGCTCGAGGTGTGCCGCGCGATCCGCCGCGAGGCGACCACGCCGATCGTGATGCTCACGGCCCGGGCGGACACGATCGACGTCGTCGTGGGTCTCGAGTCGGGCGCCGACGACTACGTCCGCAAGCCGTTCGAGATGCCGGAGCTGGTCGCGCGGGTGCGGGCGGCGCTCCGCCGGCGCGTCCACGACACGGACGCCGCCACCGAGGCCGTGCTCCGCCTGGGGCCGCTGCGGATCGACACGGGCGGCCGGACGGTAGAGCGGGACGGCGCGGATGTCGCGCTGACCCGCACCGAGTTCGACCTCCTGGCCGAGCTCGCCCGGCGCCCCGGGCAGGTGTTCACCCGCGACCAGCTGCTGGACCGGGTGTGGGGCTACGACTACCTCGGCGACTCCCGGCTGGTGGACGTCGCGATCGGCCGGCTGCGGGCCAAGGTCGAGGCTGACGCGGCGGCCCCCGAGCTGGTCCTCACAGTCCGCGGCGCCGGCTACAAGGCCGCGCGGCCGGCCGCCGGCTGACGCGGCGTCCAATGGGCGGCATCCGCACCCGGCTGGCGATCACGCTGGTCGCCCTCGTCGCAATCACCGTGGCCGCGATCGGCGTCGGGACCTACGCGTTCGTCGAGGCCTCCCTGCGCGACCGGCTGCTCGCCGACGCGCGGCAGCAGGTGGACTTCAACCTCTCGGTCCTGCTGCCCGGCGCCGCTCCGCCGCCCACCGACCGCGCCGCGTTCGCCGCCAGCGGGCTGTCCGAGGCGTTCCGGCTGCGCGGCACCACGGACGTGATCGCGGACTTCGGCGACGGCCGCCCGTTCGTCTCCGACACGCTGCCGCCGGGAGCGCTGGACGAGATCCCCGCCGCCGTCCGGACGGTGGTCGCCGGGGGCGAGCTGGCCTTCTCGTGGCAGGCGATCGCCGGCAAGCCGGTGCTGATCGTCGGCGGTCGCCAGGGCGGCCTGCCCGACCTGTTCTTCGTGTTCCCGGCCGAGGTCGTCGAGGACGCCCTCGCCCAGCTTCGGATCGGCCTCCTCGTCGCGGCCGCGATCGCCGTGCTGGTGGCGCTGCTGGCGGCGGGCGCGATCGCGCGCGGGATCCTGCTCCCGGTCGCCGCTGCGGGCCAGGCGGCGCGACGGATCGCGGGTGGCGACCTGGCCGCGCGGATCCCCGGCGGTGGCCGCGACGAGTTCGGGCGCTGGGCGGCGGAGTTCAACCGGATGGCGGGGTCGCTCGAGACGTCCATCGCCCGCCTCGAGGCGGCCCAGCAGCAGAACCGGCGGTTCGTCGCCGACGTCTCGCACGAGCTCCGGACCCCGCTCACCGCCCTGGTCGCCGAGGCGTCGCTGATCGAGAGCGACCTGGAGCAGCTCCCGCCCGACTCGCGGCGCGCCGCGGAGCTGCTGGTGGCAGACGTGCGGCGCCTTCGGGTGCTGGTGGACGACCTGATGGAGGTCTCCCGCTTCGACGCCGAGGCGGAGGCGCCGAACCTCGAGCCCGTGGATCTCGGGCGGATCGTCACCGGCGTCGTCGCGTCGCGGCTGCCCGATGCGGCGGTCTCGGTCCCACGGCAGCCGGTGGTCGTGGACTCGGATCCGCGGCGGCTGGACCGGATCCTCGGCAACCTCTTGGACAACGCCCGTGCCCATGCTCCGGACGCCCCCGTGGAGGTCGCCTTGACCACGACCCGCGAGGGCGCGGTGGTCGTGGTCGCGGACCGCGGCCCCGGCGTGCGGGGCGATGCGCTGCCCCACCTGTTCGACCGGTTCTACAAGGCGGACCCGTCGCGCCGGGGCGAGGGGTCCGGCCTCGGCCTCGCGATCGCCGCCGAGCACGCGGCGCTCGTCGGCGGGACCCTGCGCGCCCGGGCCAGGCCCGGTGGCGGCCTCGTGTTCGCGCTCACGCTGCCCGTGACCCGATCGTTACCCGGCGGCGATGGCGACGTCACGGCGCCGGACGACGATCGGCCCACATCGGAACCCGCACCGAGGTCCCGGCCGTGATCCGCCTCGACCACCCGCACCGCGTCCATCCCTCGCCCGGCCCGCTCGCCCTGCTCGCCTGCCTCGTGCTCGTCATCGCGGCCTGCGCGCCCGGGTCCGGGTCGCTCGGCACCCCCGCCACCCCGCCCGCGTCGAGCGAGCCGTCGATCGAGGCGCCCTCCGCGGACGCGACCCCGCCCGCGTCGGAATCCCCCACCCCGTCGGCGACCACCGAGCCGTCCGGCACGCCCGGCGAGTCCGTGGCGCCCACCGTGACGCCCGCGCCGACCGCCACGCCGGCCGGCACCACCATCGTCCGCGCCTACTACTTCCTAGGCAGCTTCACCGGCAACGGCGGCCTCGTCCCCGTGCTGCGCGAGGTGCCCGAGACGCGGGCCGTCGCCACGGCGGCGATGCGCGAGCTGCTCGCCGGGCCCAATGAGAAGGAGCTCTCGGCGAGCCCCGCGATGTACACGGCGATCCCCGAGGGCACCGAGCTGCTCGGCCTGTCGATCGAGGACGGCGTGGCGACCGTCGACCTGTCGGGCGAGTACGCGTCCGGGGGCGGCAGCGCCGGGATGTTCGGGCGCCTCGCCCAGGTCGTGTACACGCTCACCCAGTTCTCGACCGTGGACAAGGTCCTGTTCGAGCTCGACGGCGAGCCGGTGACCACGTTCAGCAGCGAGGGCATCATCCTCGACCGCGCCCAGCGTCGCGCCGACTACCGCGACCAGCTGCCCGCGATCTTCGTCGACCGCCCGGCCTGGGGCGCCGCGCTCGGCAACCCCGGCCCGGTGTCGGGTCTGACCAACGTGTTCGAGGCAACCTTCCGGGTCCAGCTGCTGGACGCCAAGGGCGGCCTGATCGCAGACCGCCAGGTGATGGCGACCTGCGGCACCGGCTGCTGGGGCACGTTCAAGCTCCAGCTGGGCTACGAGGTGGCCAAGGCCCAGTGGGGCACGCTGCGCGTGTTCGACCTGTCGGCCCGTGACGGGGCGCAGGAGAACGTGACGGAGTACCCGGTCTGGCTGACGCCGGCGGGCTGACGCCGGTC
>MGOE01000026.1:17445-19649 GCA_001797035.1 Chloroflexi bacterium RBG_16_72_14 | reverse complement strand
ACCGCCGCCCGCCGCGGAACCCGAACCTACCGCCGCCCGGGGAGCCGTCCCTGGGCGGCGGCCACGAGCTGCGCGAGGTGCGAGGCCTCGTGGCGCGCGAAGTACGCGGCCTGGCCGAGCACCGTCACCCGGCCCCACTCCGGGTGGCGGGCGGCGCGGCCCCAGCCGGCCTCGTCGAGCGTGCGCAGCCGCTCAACGGTCTCGTGGCGCATCGCCCGGTACCGCGCGACGATCGCCGAGGCCGAGTCGCCCGTGGCCTCGGAACCCTCGTCGGACGGGGCCGTGCCCCAGCTGACGGACCAGGCCGCGAGATCCGGCTCGTCCTCGGTGAGCATCCGGGCGATCCGTCCCGACAGCAGCGTCTCCGTGAACACCAGGTGCTGGAGCGTCTCGCGCGCCGACCACTCGCCCGCCGCGGGGGCGCGGTCCAGGGCGGCGTCCCCGTGGCCGGCGACGGCCGCGGCCACGTGCCCGGGGCCTGCGGCCAGCGCGGCCAGGATCGTTCCCGGCTCCGCGTGCTCGAGGTACCACACGGGCAGGATC
This sequence comes from Chloroflexi bacterium RBG_16_72_14, assembly GCA_001797035.1. Lineage (GTDB taxonomy): Bacteria > Chloroflexota > Limnocylindria > Limnocylindrales > CSP1-4 > CAIXZV01. The sequence goes on along the minus strand of MGOE01000026.1, from coordinate 19,106 downwards.
TCGCGGAACGAGAGGGCGGGCGCCTCGCACTCGGGGCATCTCGGCGGCACGTCGTCGCCGATGAACAGCTCGCCGCACACCCGGCAGACGCGGATCGCCGGGACGTCGCGCAGCGTGATCGTGCCGCTGGTCGCGACGAGGTCCGCGACCACCCCGAGGCGCTCGAGCCACGCCGGGGGCTCGTCCGGCGTCGCCGCCGCGAGGTCCCGGACGGCGGCCACGACCGCGGCTGGCCCTCGTGGCGCCCCGGCCTCCGCGTACCGCACGAGCTCGCGTTCGAGCGCCGCCCGGACGAGCTTGGCGCCGTTGTACGCGCCCTCGCGCTCGAGACCGCGGGCGACGATCGCCAGCCGCCCGATCCGATCCAGCCGTGCCTTTCGCATCAGGGTCTCCTGTCCGGCGCCGCCCAGGCGCCCGATCCCGTCCAGACCCGCAGACCCTCGAGGCCGCGCAGCACGAACGTCGGCTTCCATGTCGGGAGCTCGACCAGCTCCAGGCCCGGGGCGCGGGCGAGGATCTCGCGGAACAGGATGCCCAGCTCCAGCTTCGCCAGCGGCGCGCCCAGGCAGTAGTGGATGCCGGCCCCGAACGAGAGGTACGGGTTGGGCCGACGGTCGAGGACCAGCTCGTCCACGCGGTCGAAGCCATCCGGGTCGCGGTTCGCCGAGGCGAACTGGAGGGCGAGCTCCGCGCCGCGCGGGATCCGGACCCCGTACAGCTCGACGTCCTCCAGCACCCAGCGCTCGAACATAGGCAGCGGGGTATCGAAGCGCAGCAGCTCCTCGATCGCGGTGGGCACGAGCGACGGGTCCGCCCGGAGGGCACCCAGCGTCGCCGGGTGGCGGAACAGCGTCCACCACGCGTTCCCGGCGCCGTTGACGGACGCCTCGTGGCCCGCGTTGAGCAGCAGCGCGCAGGTCCCCACCAGCTCGTCCTCGGTCAGGACGTCCCCGGCGTCGGCGACCTGGGCGAGGCCGGAGATGAGGTCATCGCCGGGGTGGACGCGCCGGTGGCGGGCGAGATCGCGGAGGTACCCGCCAAACGCGAGGCTGGCGGCGATCGCCCGGCGCTGGCTCGCCTCGGGCGGGTTGAGCTCGTACATCAGGCAGATGTCCGACGACCACGGCCGGAGGTGGTGGCGGTCGGCCTCCGGCACCCCGAGCAGCTCGGCGATGACGGTGACCGGCAGCGGCTCCGCGACGTCCGCGAGGAGGTCGAACTCCCCCTTCGCGAGCGCGGCGCTGAGCAGCCGGTCCACGATCGCCTCGATCCGTGGCCGGAGGCCCTCCACCGTGGCCGGCGTGAACGCCCTGGACACGAGCCGGCGGAGCCGCGTGTGATCCGGCGGCTCCCGATCCAGCATCCCGCTCTGGACGAGGCGCCAGAACGGGTCGTGCCACTCCGGCGGAGCCTCGTGGCCCATCGCCTCGTGCGTGGCGACGTGGAGGTACGTCCGCCCCAGCCGGCGATCGCGGAGCAGCGCGTTGACGTCACCGAAGCGCGACACGATCCATTGGCCGGTGGCGGGGTTCCAGAGCAGCGGGTGGTCCGCGCGGAGCCGGGCGTAGACCGGGTACGGGTCCGCGATGAACGCCGGGTCGGCGGGATCGAAGCCGAGCGCGAGCGGGGTGACGGCATTCGGATCGACGGTCCCGCTCGCG
>MGOE01000026.1:13893-17370 GCA_001797035.1 Chloroflexi bacterium RBG_16_72_14 | reverse complement strand
GTCCACCACGAGGTCCACGAACGCCTCGCGGTCGATGCGCACGCCGACCTCCGCGTTGGGCGGGCGACCCGAGATCCCCTCCTCGTCGCCCACCGTCCGGCCGCGCGTCAGGCCGTCGCCGGTCTCGATGTCCACGCGCATCCGCCGGCGCTCCACCAGCCACGGCGCGACCAGCACGCCCGCGGCAACCGCATCGTGGATCGGCGGGCCTTCCCAGCCGTAGCGGTTGCGGTGGTGGATGGCGAAGAACCGCATCAGGTCCGCGAAGATCCGCCCGGTCCGCGTACCGAGCGCGTCCAGCCGCGCGACGTCCGCGGGCAGCGCCAGCGCCTGGTGGGTCACGTCCAGGCCGGCCATGAGAATCGGGATGCCGCTGCCGAACACGATCGCGGCCGCCTCGGGGTCCTGCCAGATGTTGAACTCGGCGGACGGCGTCGTGTTGCCGGCGCCCAGCGAGCCGCCCATGAGCGAGATCGCGCCGATCCGGTCGTGGAGCGCCGGAAACGCCCGGAGGAACAGCGCGACGTTGGTCAGCGGACCGGTCGGGACGAGCGTCACCGGCGACCCCGCGGCGCGCACGAGGGCGGCCGTCAGCTCCACTGCGCTCTCCGGGCGGGCGCGCACGGCCGCCTCGGGCAGGTCCGCGCCGTCCAGCCCCGACGTGCCGTGGAACTGCGGCTGGATGGAGGGCTCCCGGACGAGCGGCCGGTCCGCGCCGGCCGCGACCGGGACGTCGGTCCGCCCCAGCAGCGTCAGGACGCGCAGGGCGTTGCGGGTCGTGTTGGCGAGGCCGGCGTTGCCGCCGACCGTGGTGACGCCGAGGATCTCGAGCGCTGGCGCGGCGCACGCGAGCAGGATCGCCAGCGCGTCGTCGTGGCCCGGGTCACAGTCCAGGATGACCGGGCGCGGCACGCCGGCCGGCGGCGCCCCGGGGAGCGCGGCAAGGGCCGCGGCGCGGGCGTCGGGGCCCGGGGCGGCGTCCCCGGTCACTCCTTCTCGTACGGCCGGCCGTCCGCCGCGGGGGCCCGCGACCGCCCGACGAGGCCGGCCACCACGAAGATCGTGACGATGTACGGGACCATCAGCAGGATCTCGGACGGGACCGGCACGTTGAGCACGGACAGCCGTGCCTGCAGCGAGTCCGCGAAGCCGAACACGAGGCTGGCCAGGAACGACCCGATCGGCGTCCAGGCGCCGAAGATCATCGCGGCCAGGCCGATGAACCCGCGGCCCGCGGTCATGTCCCGGTCGAACCGGCCGGTCGCCCCGATGACCAGGAACGCCCCGCCCACGCCCGCGACCATGCCGCCCATGATCACGTTGAGGTAGCGCGTCCGGAGCACATCGATGCCCATCGTGTCGGCCGCCTTGGGGTGCTCGCCCACCGCGCGGACCCGGAGGCCCCACCGGGTCTTGAACAGCCCGACATGGAGCGCGCATACGAGGAAGAACATCCCGTACACGAAGATGTTGTTCGTGAACACGATGGGGCCGATGATCGGGATGTCGTTGAGGACCGGGATCGCGATCGCCGACACGCGTTGGGGCGCGTTGAGGCTGGGAACCTCCGTCAGGACGCGCGCGGACAGGAAGGCCGTCATGCCCGCCGCGAAGATGTTGATGATCGTGCCGGCGATGATCTGGTCCACCTTGTACCGGATCGCGAGCACCGCGAGCACCCAGGCCAGGAGGCCGCCCGCCAGGGCCGCGCCCAGGATGCCGATCCAGGGGCCGAAGGCCGAGCCCACGACCGCGGACACGAAGGCGCCCGTGAGCAGCATGCCCTCGATGGCGATGTTGACCACCCCGGCCCGCTCGCACAGCACGCCCGACATGGCCGCGAAGGTGAGCGGGGTCGCCTTGACCACTGTCGCCTGGATCACGCCGACCAGGTTCATCGAGCGGCCGGACGCGGCCCACACGAGGAACGTCACCACCACGATCAGGATGACGCTGGCGAGCACGAGGCCCCGCCGGGCGCCGAAGCCGCGGGTGAGCTGGATGGCGCCCAGGAACGCGCAGATGCCCGCCAGGCCCCAGATCACCGTGGCGGACGGCAGGACGAGGGGCGGCAGCGTCATCGACACGCCCGACGCGTTGAGGTCGAAGCGGGACTCGGACCCGGGCTCGACGGTGCCCCACGTCACGGCGATCAGGGCCGCGACCAGGATGTAGACCAGCCCCGACACGCGGTGACGGGCGATCGACACGCCGGCGATCTGGTAGGGCCGCGCGGCCACGACGCTCATGCGCCCCACCCCTTCATGAACACCTCGGTCCCGGTGACCTTGGCGGTCCGGATCCGGTAGATGCCGCGGACCAGCGCCGGGGCCGCGATGAACATGATCACGAACGACTGGACGACGACCACGAGGTCGATCGGGATCTGGGTCGACGCCTGCATCGTCGTGGCGCCGGCGCGCAGGACGCCGAACAGCAGCGCCGCGGCGACGACGCCCGATGGCCGCGAGCGGCCGAGCAGCGCGATCGCGATGGCGTCGAAGCCGTAGCCGGGCGAGAAGCCCGGGGTGAGCGTGCCGCGCTGGACGAGCATCACCGACGCGCCCGCGAGGCCGGCCAGCCCGCCCGACACGACCATGGTGAGGGCGGTGGTCAGGCCGACCGAGATGCCCGCGTACTTCGCGGCGCCCGGGTTGAGGCCGACGGCGCGGAACTCGAAGCCCTTGGTGGACTTGAACAGGAGCCACGACACGGCGAACGCGGTGAGCAGCGCCACCGGGAACCACCAGGTGACGCGCAGGCCCTCGATCAGGGGTGGCATCGCGGCCGCATCGGGCACGATCTTGGAGATCGGGTTGGTGGACCCCTCGCGCTGGAACGGCGGGTTCTTGAGCAGGATGTCCAGCAGCCGGTAGGCCACGTAGTTGAGCATGATCGTGACGATGACTTCGTGGGCGCCGGTGCGCGCCTTGAGCACGCCCGGGATCGCGCCCCACACCGCGCCGCCCAGGAACCCGAACAGGACCGCCAGCGGCAGGTGGACGATCATCGGCAATCCGGTGAACGCGAACGAGGCGAACACCCCGAAGATCGCGCCCAGGTACAGCTGCCCCTCGCCGCCGATGTTGAACAGGCCGGACCGGAAGCCGAGGGCGACCGCGAGGCCGGCGAAGATCAGCGGCGTCGCCGACAGCAGGCTCTCGGAGATCGGGCGGAAGGCCCGGATCAGCTGCGCGTTGTCGCCGCTGCCGATGGCCGCGACCATCCGGCCCGGGTCGCCGAGCGAGCCCGCGAACAGCGCACTGTAGGCGTCGATCGCGCGCCCGATCCCCAGCCCGAGCGCCCCGACCGGGTCGGTGGTCAGCTGGCCGACGACCTCGTGGTCCGAGAAGATCACGACCACCGCGCCGACCAGGAGGCCGGTGAAGATCGCGAGCGCCGGGATCAGGAGGCTGCCCAGCAGGCGCCCGATCCGCACGCCGAGTGACACCCGCTCCGGGGGCTCGGGCGCCGCCT
>MGOE01000026.1:10570-13877 GCA_001797035.1 Chloroflexi bacterium RBG_16_72_14 | reverse complement strand
CGCCATGGCGTCCGCCGCCGGTGCCCCCGGCGTGGGGCGCGTGGCCCGGGGATCCTGGCCGCTCATGACGGCGGTCCCGCGTCGGACGCGCCCCCACCGCCGGGCTTCGTGCCGGACGTCGCGCCGGCGGCCGCGGCCGCGGCCACCACCTCATCGATGGACAGCTGCCCCGCCAGCGCGCCGCCCATCAGCAGGCCGAGCTGCTGCGGGGTCGCGGTGGCGGCCTCCACCACGTCCACGACCTTGCCCTGGTACATGACGGCGATCCGGTCGCCCAGGGTCATGACCTCGTCGAGCTCGGTGGACACGATCAGGACCGCGGTTCCCTCGTCGCGCTTCTGGACGACCCGCTTGTGGATGTACTCGATGGATCCCACGTCGAGGCCGCGCGTGGGCTGCGCGCCGACGAGGAGCCGGATCGGCCGGCTGAACTCCCGCGCGACGATCACCTTCTGCTGGTTGCCGCCGGACAGGTTGCCGATGTCGTTGAAGATCGACGGCGTCCGCACGTCGTACTGCTCGACCTGCCCCTCCGCGAGCGACTCGATCGCGTCCTGGTGGAGCCGGATGCCGTCCGAGTACGGGGCCCGGAAGTAGGCATTGAGCATCAGGTTCTCGGCCACGTTGAAGCCCGGGACCAGCCCTTCCTCCAGGCGGTCCTCCGGGATGTGCGCCACCCCGTCCAGGTACACCCGCCGCGGGCTCGGCCGGACCACTTCGCCCCCGATCCGGACCTCGCCCTCCTCGATCGGCCGGAGGCCCGTGATCGCCTCCACGAGCTCGGTCTGGCCATTGCCCTGGACACCGGCCACGGACACGATCTCCCCGGCGCGCACGGTGAGGTCCACGCCGTTCACGGCCAGGTGGCCGCGGTCGTCGCGGACCTTGAGGCCAGATATCTCGAGGACCGGGTCGCCGGGCGTCGCCGGCTCCTTGCTGACCTCGAGCTGGACCGCCCGCCCGACCATCATGTCGGCGAGCTGCTCCTGCGTGGCGGTCCTGGGGTCCGCGGAGCCAACCACGCGCCCGCGCCGCAGGACGGTGATGGTGTCCGCGACCTCGAGCACCTCGTTGAGCTTGTGGGTGATGAAGATGATCGAGGTGCCGTTGGCCGCCAGCGACCGCATGACCTCGAACAGCTCCTCATCCTCCTGGGGCGTCAGGACGGCCGTCGGCTCGTCGAGGATCAGGACCGAGGAGTGGCGGTACAGCGCCTTCACGATCTCCACGCGCTGGCGCACGCCGACGGGCAGGTCCTCCACGGTCGCGTCCGGGTCCACGTGGAGGCCGTGCCGCTCGCTGACCTCGACGATCCGGCGGCGCGCCTCCTTGAGGTCCAGCAGGCCACCGAACGCGACCGACTCCATGCCCAGCATGATGTTCTCGGTCACCGTGAACACCGGCACGAGCATGAAGTGCTGGTGGACCATGCCGATGCCGGCCTTGATCGCGTCGCCCGGGTCGTGGAACGTGACCGGCGTGCCGTCGACCAGGATCTCGCCCTCATCGGCCTTGTACAGGCCGTAGAGGACGTTCATCAGGGTCGACTTGCCGGCGCCGTTCTCGCCCAGCAGCGCATGGATCTGACCCGGTTCGACGACGAGGTCGATCCCCGCGTTGGCGATGACGCCGGGGAATCGCTTCGTGATGCCACGAAGCTCCAGCTTCACGCTGACTCCTTGTCTGATCGCGGCATGGACGGGGGGCCGCACGCGGCGGACGGGGACGCGGTGACGAGGCTGGCGACGAGCGGCCGACGGGGCTTCCCGCGAGTATGCCGAGCCCCGCGCGCGCTCGCAACGCGTTCCCGCACGGCACGGGACGCTTAACGGCGAAGGGCGACGCCCAGCGGGCGCCGCCCTTCGCGACTCGGTTCGAGGCGGCGTCAGCCGGCCGCGAAGTAGTCCTTGACCACGATCGAGCCGTCGATGATGCCGGCCTTGATCGCGTCGATCTCTGTCTTCAGGTCCGCCGGGACCGCGCTGTCGAAGTTGTGGAACGGCGCGAGGCCCGTGCCTTCGTTGGCCAGGTTGTTGGCCAGCACGCCGCCGGCGAAGGAGCCGTCGACGGCCGCGCCGATCGAGGCCTTGACGCCGTTGTCGATCCGCTTGAGGACGGAGGACAGCATGATGTCCTCGTACTCGGGGGCGGACACGAACTGGTCGACGTCGACGCCGATGAACTTGACCTCGGCGCCGCCCGCGTTGGCGTCCTGGACGGCGGCCATCGCGCCGAGGCCGACCGGGCCGGCAACGGCAAAGATGACGTCAGCGCCTTCCTGGATGAACGCGGCCGCCTGGGCGTTGCCCTTGGCGGTGTCGGAGAAGTCACCGGTGAACGAGCCCTGCTGCGCCACCGGATCCCAGCCGAGCGCCCGGACGCTGGTGCCCTTCTGCTTGTTGTAGTAGTTCACGCCGGCCACGAAGCCGTCCATGAACACCGCAACCGGCGGGATGTTGATGCCGCCGAAGGTGCCGACCGCGCCGGTCTTCGACATGCCCGCCGCGAGATAGCCGGCCATGAACGACGGCTCGTCCATCGCGAACACGATGCCGAGGACGTTCGGGATGGTCGGGTCGTAGGCGTAGTCGACAATGGAGAACTTCTGGTCGGTGTTCGCCAGGGCAGCGGCCTTCGTGTCATCGCCGAGCAGGAAGCCGACGGTCACGATGATGTCGCAGCCCTCGTCGATGAAGGTCTGGATGTTCTTCGCGTAGTCGGTCTGCGCGGCCGACTCGAGGAACTTGGGCTCGCTGAGGTTGAACTCCTCAGTCGCGAGCAGGACGCCCTCCCACGCGTTCTGGTTGAAGCCCTTGTCGTCGATGCCACCGGTGTCGCTGACCTCGCACGCCTTGAAGGCGAGGGGGGTCGACTCGGGCGTTGGCTCGGCGGTCGGCTCGACGGAGGCCGGCGGGGCCTGGGTCGGGGCGGTGGTCGGTGCGGTGGTGGCGCCCCCGCCGCCACAGGCGGCGAAGACGAACGACGCGGCGCCCAGAAGGGCGACGAGCCGGGTGCTGGTCGCAAGGTTTGCTCCTCCTCGTGCTGCGGCGGCGAGCCGAACTGGTCTCGCAGCGCCGAGTTCCACGGGGCGCGATGGGTGCGCCCTCCGCCGGTCACGGGTCGCGGCTCCCTGCGGCCTGTGACGGCCGGGACCCGCGCGGCTGTGGTCAGTATGCATGGGTGCGGTGCACACGTGCAATGATCCGGGCGTCTCGACGGGCCATGCCGCACGGCCCTTCGCACCACGATCGACGGAGGGCCTCGTGAACGACGCGGACGCCGGATCGCCACCGGACGACGACGCCGC
>MGOE01000026.1:5696-10533 GCA_001797035.1 Chloroflexi bacterium RBG_16_72_14 | reverse complement strand
GCGTGCGGGCGCTGCTGGACGTGCACGAGGGCCGCGGGCCGGTTCCCCTGCTCGACGACGCGGCGATCGCCGACGTGCTCCGCCGGGCCCGCCGGATCGCGGTCGTGGGCGCGTCGTCGCGGCCGTTCCGACCGTCCCACGGCGTCATGGCCACGCTCCTCCGCCACGGGTACGAGGTGGTGCCGGTCAGCCCGCGCGAGACGGAGGTGCTGGGGCGGCGCTGCTACCCGGACCTCGCCGCCGCGGTCGCCGCCGAGGGGCCCATGGACATCGTGGACGTGTTCCGCAACGCCGAGGCCTGCCCGGCGCACGCCCGGGAGGCCGTCGCGGTCGGGGCCGGCTGCCTGTGGCTGCAGCTGGGGATCGTGAGCTGGGAGGCCGCCCGGATCGCCTCCGAGGCCGGGATGCCGGTGGTCATGGACCGCTGCACCTCGATCGAGCTGGGCCGGCTGCGGCCTGGTCGCTGGGGCGGCTGACGGCGCTCGCGGCGGTGCTGCGTGCCAGCGACCCACCGGTGAGTCGGCCCCGCCGCCACGCGAGGGCCTGACTCCGATATGTGTCATTCGGCGGTTGTCCGTGCACGACCGCGACCGGTAGCCCGGGTTTCGTCGCGCGGCCTCACCGTGCGACTCGTCAGTCCGACACATCTCCGGGTCAGGACCGGGATGGCGAGCTGAGCGCCTGTAATGAACAGGACCGTCATCAACTCTGTCGGCTCGATGGTGAAGGGCATGTCGCTTCCTCCCCGTCCGCCGGCGTCAGCGGATCGCGAACCCTACGAACACGAGGACCACGCCCGCGATCAGGATCGCGCCGCCCACCTGGGCCTGCCGCCGGAACAGCTGCATCGCGACAGAGGCGCCGGTCTTGCCGTCCGGTCGCCGGCCGCCGCGCCAGGCCTCGTAGCGGCCAACATTGGCGTCCTGCTCGCGGAGCGCCATGTAGCGCTGGTATGGGCCCTTCGCCCGAAGGTAGCCGACGGCGATCAGCGCGACGCCGAGGGCGATCAGCCCGAGGTTGAGCAGGCCCACGGCTACGCCCCGCCGTCGAGGCGCTCGCGGACGAGCGTCGTCACCCGCGCCGCGTCCGCCGCGCCGCCGGTTGCCTTCATCACCTGGCCCACGAAGAACCCGATCACGGGCCGGCCGGCGCGGTAGTCAGCCACGGCCTTCGGGTTCGCCGCGATGACCGCATCGATGTGTCCCAGCAGCGCCGCGTCGTCCGAGATCGGCCCCGGACCCGCGGCCGCGACCAGCTCGGTGGCCGGCGTGCCGTCGGCCAGATGGCGGTCCAGCAGCTCGCGACCCTTCGGCCGCGAGACCGAACCGTCCGCGATGGCGGCGAGCAGGGCCGCGATGCCCTCCGGCGTCGAGCGCCCGGCGGTGCCCGCGGCGTTGAACCCGGTGGCCTTGGCCGCCCGGGCGTGGGCGCCGGTCACGAAGTTCGAGACCTCCTTCGCCGGCAGGCCGGGCCCCGCCGCCGAGATCGCCTCGAACGCCGCCGTCATCCCGGGGTCGGCCACGATGACCGCCGCGTCATAGCCGGTGATCCCGAGCGCGGCGTAGCGCCGGCGACGGGCCGCCGGCAGCTCCGGCAGGGCAGCCTGCACCCGCTCGATCCACGCCGCGTCAACGTGGAGCGGCGGCAGGTCCGGCTCCGGGAAGTAGCGGTAGTCCTCGGAGGTCTCCTTGGAGCGCATCCGGTAGGTGGCCTGCCGGCCGTCGTCCCAGCCGCGCGTCTCCATCGACAGCGGCTCGCCCGCGTCCAGCGCCCGCGCCTGGCGCTCGATCTCGAACCCGATCGCCCGCTCCACGGCGCGGAACGAGTTCATGTTCTTGACCTCCACCCGCGTCCCGAACGCCTCGGTCCCGCGCGGCCGGAGCGACACGTTGGCCTCCACGCGCATCTGGCCACGCTCCATGTCGGCGTCGCTGGCCCCGATCGCACGCAGCAGCAGCTGGAGCTCCTCCGCGTACCGCCGCGCCTGCTCCGCGGTCCGGATGTCCGGCTCGGTGACGATCTCCATCAGCGGCGCACCGGACCGGTTGAAGTCCACCAGCGACGTCCGGCCCCCGGCCCCGCTCCCGGCCCGCACGGCGTCCGCGTGGACCAGCTTGGCGGTGTCCTCCTCCAGGTGCGCGCGCGTGATGCGGACCGTGAACGGCCCCTCGGACGTCTCGATCGCCAGGCGCCCGTTCGCCGCCAGCGGGATCGCGTACTGGCTGATCTGGTAGCCCTTCGGCAGGTCAGGGTAGAAGTAGTTCTTGCGCTCCCACTGGGTCCGCTCGGGGATCGTCGCCTCGATCGCGAGCCCGGCCGCCAGGACGTGCTCCACGGCCCGCCGGTTGATCACCGGCAGCGTGCCGGGCAGCCCCAGGCACACCGGGCAGGTGTGGGTGTTTGGCGGCGCGTCCGCGTACGCGTTCGAGCAGCCGCAGAACATCTTGGACGCCGTGCGCAGCTGGCAGTGGATCTCGATCCCGATGACCGCCTCGTACCGCTCCATGACGCCGGCGACGCGCTCCGCGGCGGCCGTCATGCGGGCCCCGCCAGGCCGACGGTCAGCAGGTACAGGCCGTACATCGAAACGCACACCCAGGCCATGGCCAGCAGGACGTGCCGCGCGGCCAGCCGGACACGCGACCGGGCGTGGAGGGGCTGGGATGCCTCGATCAGGGTGCGGGTGGGATCGCCCTCGCGGACGAGCGGCGCCAGCGCCGAGCGTGCAGCACCGTAGCCGCGCCATGAGCCCCAGGCGACCGTGACCAGACCCGACACGACGAGGACGGTACCGACCATGCCCGAGAGTTTGGCATAGACGGGCGCGACCGGGCCCAGACCCCGGCCGATCAGGACGTGGCGGCCTGCTGGCGGCGAACCCCTTCCATCGCCTGCCGGATCGCCTCGTGGAGGCGGGCGCCGGTCGGCTGGCCCTGGAGCTCCACGACCCCGGGGTCGTCGAACGGCTCCCAGGCGTACCCGATGCCCGGCGTGGTGAGCACGATCGGCACGCTGGGGTGGATGCGGCGGAGGCCCGCGATCAGCTCCGCCGATCCGTCGATGTCGCCGCTGGCCCAGGCGTCATAGACCATGACGTCGGCCTCCTCGGCGAGGACGCACTCACGGCCGTTGAGGATCGGGCACGTGTTCGCGGTCGGCCCGCTGCACTGCTCCACCTCGTAGCCGAAGCGGCGCAGGGACTCGACCTCCTGGTCGGCGAGGTCGATGTCGTGGTGGACGACGAGCGCTCGGGTCATGGCGCACCTCGATCGGCGCGGGGAGCCGCGACGCTGTCCGGTCGCGGTCCCGGACGTCTCCGAGCGTGCGCGTCCCCCGTCCGGCGGTGAAGTGACGAAGGTCACGGCCGCGGCCTGCGGTCCGGCCCTCCGGCGGGTCGGGTCGCCGGTCGGGCGTCAGCCGGCCTTCCGTGCGTCAGCCGGCGCGGGTCCGCTCCACGAACCGCCCGATCCGGACCAGCGCCTCCTCGAGCTGCTCGTAGGCGGTGGCGTAGCACATCCGGACGTGCCCGGCACCGGACGGGCCGAAGGCATCCCCGGGCACCACGGCCACGCGCTCCTCGCGCAGCAGGCGCTCCGTGAACTCGTCCGAGGTCAGCCCCGTGGACGTGATCTTCGGGAACGCGTAGAAAGCACCCCTGGGCTCGAACGTCGGCAGGCCGATCCGGTTGAGCCCGTCGACCAGCAGGCGGCGACGGCGGTCGTATTCCGCGACCATCGCCTGGACCGCCGCCTCGCCGTCGGTCAGCGCGACCAGCGCCGCGTCCTGGGCCACGGTGGACGCCGACATGATCCCGTACTGGTGGACCTTGACGATCCCCTCGAGGATCGGCGCGGGGGCGCACAGCCAGCCCACCCGCCAGCCGGTCATCGCGTACGCCTTGGAGAAGCCACCCATCAGGACCGTCCGCTCGCGCATGCCCGGCAGCGAGCTGAACGCCCGGTGGCGGTACGTTCCGTAGGCGAGCCGGTCGTAGATCTCGTCGCTGTACACGAGCAGGTCGTGGCGCTCGGCGATCCGGGCCAGCTCGTCCTGGACGGCGACGTCCAGGACGGCGCCGGTGGGGTTCGCCGGGTAGCCGAGGAACAGTGCCTTCGTCCTCGTGGTGACGGCCGCCTCGACGAGCGCGGGGTCGAGGGCGAAGTCGTCCTCGAAGCGGGTCGGCACGTGGCGCACGACGCCGCCCGCGAACACGATCGCGGGCACGTAGGCCACATACGAGGGCTCGTGGAGGATCACCTCGTCGCCCGGGTCGCAGGTCGCGCGCAGGGCGAGGTCAACGGCCTCCGATGCGCCGACGGTGACCAGGATCTCGGTCGCCGGGTCGTAGCGGACGCCGTAGCGCCGCTCGAGGTGCTCCGACAGGGCACGCCGGAGCTCGATGGTGCCGAAGTTCGAGGTGTAGTGGGTGCGGCCCTCGCGCAGGCTCTCGACGCCCGCCTCGACGATCTCGCGCGGGGTGTCGAAGTCCGGCTCCCCGACTCCGAGGCTGATGACGTCGTCCATGGTCGCAAGGATGTCGAAGAAGCGCCGGATCCCGGACGGCGGCACCTGGCGCACGCGCTGCGCGAGCGCGCGGTCGGCGAGCGGCGGGCGAGTGGAAGGCTGGGTCGTCATGGTGTCGAAGAGTACGCGATGACCACGTGGAGCTCCGATCCGCGCGCGACGGGCCGACTACCTGGACGCGATGTCAAGCGAGACGAACAGGTGCAGCCGGCGGGATCGCCGCCCCATTCCGGCACCCATGCTTCGCCCCCTGCCCGGCTCAGCCGGGGGCAGGCACGGTCGCGGCGAGCTCGGGGGCGTGGCCGTTCCCCGA
>MGOE01000026.1:5601-5690 GCA_001797035.1 Chloroflexi bacterium RBG_16_72_14 | reverse complement strand
GGCGCTCGGCGGGGTCACCGGGATCGATGCGTGCCGCTCCACGCGCGCCTTGAGGCCCAGCATCTGGCGCCGGGTCATGACGAAGATCC
>MGOE01000026.1:5346-5513 GCA_001797035.1 Chloroflexi bacterium RBG_16_72_14 | reverse complement strand
CGGGCGCAGGACGAACGCCCAGGAGACACCGAACCGTGGCGACATCGACGCCTGCATGAACCGGCCGGAGGCCTCGAGGCCCGCGGGGGTTGCCTCGCCGTCGCCCTCGGCCGGCGTGCGGCGGCGCGCCACCAGCTCGTCGTCGACCATCAGCACGAGCGCCCGCT
>MGOE01000026.1:5157-5289 GCA_001797035.1 Chloroflexi bacterium RBG_16_72_14 | reverse complement strand
CGACCGCAAGCGACTGGTGCTCGGGCAGGATCTCGTCGGCGCTCCGGCCCTTCATGTCCAGCTGGTCGTAGCTGTACCAGCCGCCGCGCCCGTAGCCCAGCTGGAGGAGCCACGGCCAGACCGCCGCCGGCG
>MGOE01000026.1:2210-5095 GCA_001797035.1 Chloroflexi bacterium RBG_16_72_14 | reverse complement strand
GGCAAGGATCCGTCGGTCTCCGACGGATCGACGCCCCACGTCGCCCGCCAGCGCGTCACCCGGTAGAACGCGTACCAGCTCGCCGCCGCGATCGCGGAACCGACCACCACCCGCTTGAGCATCACCGTCACCTCCAGGCGCCCATCCTGCCGGGCACGACGGCCGCCGGGGAGAGCCGGTCCGCCCTATGTCGCGCTGCCGGCGGCCACCCGTTCGGCGGGCGTGGGGGTGGAAGGGTCCTCGAGCGCCGCCAGGTCATGCGGCAGGATCGAGCGCCAGGCCGCGGACGCCGTCGCGCCCTCGTAGGCCCGGGCCGCACGGCACAGCTCACCTTCGGACCAGGCGGCGCCGATGAGCTGGAGGCCCACCGGCAGCCCCTCGGACAGGCCGCACGGGACGGAGATCCCGGGCAGCCCAGCGATGTTGACCGGCAGCGTGCAGGCGTCGGACAGGTACATCTGGACCGGGTCCGCCATCCGGGCGCCGAACGGGAACGCGACCGACGGCGACGTGGGCGCGACGAGCGTGTCGAAGCCCGCCTCCCACAACCGGTCGAAGTCGCGCTTGATCAGCGTCCGCGTCTTTTGCGCCTTGACGTAGAACGCGTCGTAGTAGCCGGCCGACAGCGCGTAGGTGCCGAGCATGACCCGGCGCTTGACCTCGGCGCCGAAGCCCCGGCCGCGGGTGGCAAGGTAGTCGGCGAGGTAGTCGTCGCCGCCCCGGACGCTGTAGCCGAACCGGACGCCGTCGTAGCGGGCGAGGTTGGCCGAGGCCTCGGCCGGCGCAACGATGTAGTACGTGGCGAGGCCGTAGTCGGTGTGCGGGAGGCTGACCTCCTCGACGCGCGCCCCGGCCGTCTCGAGCACGGCGACGGCCTCGCGGACGCGGGCCTCCACGCCGGACTCCATGCCCGGCACGAAGTACTCCCTGGGCAGCCCGACGCGCTTGCCGCGCAGCCAGGACGCCGCCTCATCGTCGTCGGCAGGCAGGTCGATGAGGTCGTGCGGCACGGGGACCGGCGCCGAGGTGGAGTCGCGCTCGTCGCGGCCGGACACGGCGTGCAGCAGCGCGGCGGCGTCGCGGACGTCCCGCCCGAACGGCCCGATCTGGTCCAGGCTGCTCGCGAAGGCGACGATCCCGTACCGGCTCACGCGGCCGTAGGTCGGCTTCATGCCCACGATCCCGCACAGGGCCGCCGGCTGGCGGATCGAGCCGCTGGTGTCGGTGCCGATGCCCAGCGGAACGTGGTAGGCGGCCACCGCCGCCGCCGAGCCGCCGCTCGATCCGCCGGGGACGCGCTCCAGGTCCCACGGGTTGGCGGTGGGGCCGAAGGCGGAGTGCTCCGTGGACGAGCCCATCGCGAACTCGTCCATGTTGGTCTTGCCCAGGATCACGGCCCCGGCGTCGCGCAGGCGCTCGGTGACGTGGGCGTCGAACGGGGCGCGGTACCCCACGAGGATCCGGGAGCCCGCGGTCGCCTGCCCGCCCGCCACCGACACGAGGTCCTTGAGCGCGATCGGGATGCCCAGCAGCGGGTGGAGGGCGTCCACGGCACCGGCGCCCTCGCCGCGCGCGGCGGCCAGGCGGGCGTCCGCGGCGTCGGCCTCGGCCAGCGCCCGCTCGTCGTCGAGGGTGAGCCAGGCGTGCAGGCCGTGGTCCGTGGCCCGGGCGCGGGCCAGGTGGGCGGCCGTGATCTCGCGCGACGTCATCACGCCCGCGCGGAGGCGCGCGGCGAGCTCGTGCGCGGCGAGGCGCGTGAGGTCGTCGGTCATCGGGCCCGGCCTACTCGCCGCCGCCGAGGATCGCGGGCACCACGAAGAAGTCGCCGTCGCGCTCCGGGGCGTTGGCCAGGGCGGCCTCCGCCGGCAGTGACGGGGTGGCCACGTCCTCGCGCAGGATGTTCTCGAGCTCGATGGTCTGGGCCGTCGGCGGGATCGCGTCCGTGTCCAGCTCGGCGAGCTTCGCGTACTGGTCCAGGATGTGGTTGAGCTGGCCCTCGAGCCGGGCGAGCTCCTCCCCTGTCAGCCCGAGGCGGGCGAGATACGCGACGTGCTCGACGTCGGCGCGGGACAGGGCGGGCATGGCGCGATGATACGGTGCCGAGGCCGGCTCGCCCGGCGCGGCTGGCCGGCGTGCAGTCGCACCTTGGCGGCGAGTGCCCGTGCGGAGTGATCGATTGGCTACGCCGGCGCGTGCGCGGCGCCGTGGGTCCGCCGCAGGAAGTCGATCGTCCGCGGATCGCGGGGGTGATCGAGCACCTGCTCCGGCGGGCCGACCTCGACGAACACGCCGTCCTCGATGAAGTAGACGCGGTCCGCCGCCTCCTTCGCGAACGCCATCTCGTGGGTCACGACGATCATCGTCGCGCCCTCGTGGGCAAGGTCCTCCATCACGTTGAGCACCTCGCCGACCAGTGTCGGGTCGAGGGCGGATGTCGGCTCGTCGAACAGCAGGACCCTGGGCTCCATCGTCAAGGCGCGCGCGATCGCCACCCGCTGCTTCTGGCCCCCCGACAGCCGGCCCGGGTACTCATCGCGCTTCTCCGACAGGCCGACCTTGGCGAGGTACTTCTCGGCGGTCGCGATCGCCTGGTCCTTCGGCACGCCCTTCACGCGCAAGGGGCCCTCGATCAGGTTGTCGATCACCTTGAGGTGCGGGAACAGGTTGAACTCCTGGAACACCATCTGGGCGCGCAGCCGGATCTGGCGGATCTGCTCGCGGTGGTCCCTGTTGCGGGCGTGGAGCGGGTCGGCGTCCACGCGCAGGCCATCGACCTCGACGGCCCCCACCGTGGGCTCCTCGAGGAAGTTGATGCAGCGCAGCAGGGTGCTCTTGCCGGAACCGGACTTCCCGATCAAGCAGACCGTCTCGCGGGGATAGACCTC
>MGOE01000026.1:0-2190 GCA_001797035.1 Chloroflexi bacterium RBG_16_72_14 | reverse complement strand
CGTGATTGGAGCCGAAGTACTTCTCGATGACCAGGGCCCGGACGATGGGCTCCGCACCCGTCGGCGTCAGGGCACCGGGCTTGGCGAAGGTGTCTCGGATCTCGCTCACAGCCGCACGTCGCTTTCCGCCATCCGCTTCTCCAGGCGCTCCTGGAACAGCGAGAACACGATCGTCATCAGCCAGTACACCAGCGCCGCGAGCATCAGCGTCGTGAAGCTCTGGAAGTTGGCGCTGCCGGTGGTCCGGGCTCGCCAGAACAGCTCCTGCAGGGCCACGAACGACACGAGCGCGGAGTCCTTGATCATGGCGATGAACTCGTTGCCGATCGCCGGGATGACGATCCGGATGGCCTGTGGCAGGACGACCCGGCGCATCGTGTCACGCTCGGTCATGCCGAGCGCCGCCGCCGCCTCCAGCTGGCCGCGCGGAATGGCCTGGATCCCGGCCCGGAAGATCTCGGTCATGTACGCGCCGTAGTTGAACGACAGCGCGAACACGCCGGCCACGAACGCCGGGAGCACGATCCCGAACTCCGGCAGCGCCGAGTAGATGAAGAAGATCTGGACGATCAGTGGCGTGCCCCGAACCAGCGAGACGTAGAGGGTCGCGACGGCGTAGATCGGTGATCGGCGCGACAGCCGCCCAAGGGCGCCGAACAGCGCGAACATGGTCGCGAACACGATCGACGCGACGGACACCCCGATCGTGATCGGGATCCCGCCGAGGATGAAGGGTCCGAACTCCTGGAGGAACTCGGTGTCGAACCGGCCGGTCGAGGCGATCGCCACGATCAGGCCGCCGACCAGGATGAGCCAGGTCAGGACGAACAGCGAGCGAAACCGGAGGCGTGCCCTCGTCCGTGCCCTCGCGATGTCCGCGACGATGGTCTCGGGCCGGGCCATCCGTAGCTCGTCCAACGGTCCCTGGGGTGCGTAGCTGCTGCCGAACGCCATCCTCGTGCTCCCGGGTACGCGAGCGGGGGCGCCGATCGCTCGGGCGCCCCCGCGTCAGGGCTGCTTGTGGGATGCGTGCTACGGCGCGGTCGACTTCGTGTAGTCGGTGCCGAACCACTTCTGCGAGAACCCTGACAGGGTCCCGTCTGCGTGCATGTCCGCGATGATCCCGTTGAGCTTCTCCATGAACGTCGTCGTGCTGAGGCCGCTCCTGTCGGCGGCAACGGCGAGCGGCTCATAGAACACGGGCTCGCCGACCGCCACGAGCGGCAGGCCCGCGTCGAGTGCGCCCTGGACGACCGTGATGGAGGTCAGCCAGCCCTCGAAGTCGAAGCGGCCGGCCTTCCATGTATCCGCGCAGTCGGTGTCCGTGGGCAGCGTGGTGGTCGTGACCCCGGCCGGCGGGTCACCGAGATCCTCGCCGGTGCCGAAGTCCAGAGTGCCGTGGAGCCACGAGTCGTAGGTGGTGCCCTCGCCGGAGCAGATCACCTTGCCGGCGAGGCCGTCAAGGGTCGTGATGCCGGACTCGGTGCTGGCCGCGAACTGGGCCGGCGTGTAGTAGTACGGCGTGCTGAAGTCGAGGACCTTGGCACGCTCGAGCGTGATCGACATCGAGCCGACGCTGATGTCCCAGCGCCCGCCCCAACCACCGGCGGTGATCGCCGTCCAGTCGGGCGTCGTGAACTCCACCGGCACGCCGAGGCGCTTGCCGATCTCGTTCGCCACGTCGATGTCAAACCCCTCGTACGTGCCGTCCGCCTTGAGCTCGGACTGCGGCGGGTACTTCGGGTCCGTGGAGACGACGAGCTTCTTCGCACTCTCGACGCGACCCAGCAGCGTCGTCGGTGCGCTCGAACCACAAGCGGCCAGGCTGGAGGCCAGGATGGTGATCGCCAGGACCGCAAGCATGCGTCCACGCAGGGACATGAGCTCCTCCTTCGTCAGGGCGCCGCGAGAGTCCGTGCGGCGCCGTGAATGCGCGGCATTATGCGCCCCAGCGGGCGGGGCCGGGGCAAGGGCCGGATGGCCCGTCGTCGCGTCGGTGCCCGCGGACCGGCGAACGCCCACCCTCAGGCGGGACGCACCGGGCTCCACGTCGAGAGCGAGGCCCGCACATCGATGCGCTCGGCCGTTGACGGCCGGCCGCGAGCTCTCAGCTCGGGCCCACCATCTGCCAGAACGCGGCCGCGAGGCGGGTCTCCGCCGCGAGCCGGATCACGTCGGTGATCGCCTCGA
>MGOE01000025.1:15980-17199 GCA_001797035.1 Chloroflexi bacterium RBG_16_72_14 | reverse complement strand
GCCGCGCAGGACCGGACTCCCGATGCGGTGCCCCAACTCATCCATCAGGACCAGTGCACGTATTGCCAGGATGGCTCCAAACAGGACGTACCCACCTCGCCGCAGCATGCCAGCGCAAGTTGCGCGCGCCTTGACTTCACCGCCGACAGCACCGACACGATGAGGATGGCGGCAGTACCGATCCAGACTGTAGACATGATCAGTCTAGGCCACAGAACGGCATCCGCCATGATGAAACTCCTATCAGGTGCGCGAGACCACGAGACTCAGCAGGCCGACCGCGCCGCTTGCGAAGCCGATCAGCAAGAGCAGCAGGATCGTTGACCGTTTCGCGTGTCGACGCATGAGCATGAACGCCAGGGCTACGGATGCAACAACCCCAACGGCTCCACCCAGCTGGAATACGCGGTCCGGGCTTGGGGACCAGTTGAGCGTCCGCGCTAGGGCGGGACCAACCACAAGTGAGGCGAGTACGGCCGGCAACGCCAAGAGCGCGAATACCACGAGTCCGACGATGGCCCTCTGCCGGAGCCGCTCCAATCCGCGATCCTCCTGCCGAGTGAGTAAGGCCTGCAACTTGGATCCGGCCTGCGGATCCCGAAGCATTCCGAACTGGTCTCGGGCGAACAGCCTCCACTCGTCCTCCCGGCTGCGGAACGCATGAAACGCACGCGAGTGTTGTGCGAAGTACCGGGTGGACGTGAAGTAGAAGGGCGCATAGGCCAAGGAGAGCAGCACAAAGGCAGCCACGGCCGTCGCTTCCAGCATCTCAACTGCCTCGTACGTTAGTCGCCTGGTAGCCAATCGTTGACGGCAAACGCAGCATCGGCATATGCCCACGCAATCTCGGGAGGGAGCCCATTGGGAACGGGAAGATCCGCAGCCGGGCCGGTGACGACGATTGTCCACGATGCGCCCTTGTGATACTCACCCGGCACAGGGGCCTTCTCCGTCACCGCGATGGACACCTGAGTCACCGACACGCTGCCTGTGGCGTCGGACGCGAAGTCCACGCCCACGCCGATGACTTCGCCAACTGAAACGCCGTCGTACCTGAACGCATCTTTCTGCTGTTGGATCGTGCCGTTCGAGTGGTAGAAGGAAATACCGCCAGAGGCAACCTCACCGAACTCGAACTGGGCCCCGATCGTGATGAGGATCGCCTTCTCGCCAGACCGGTCCTTGACATAGCAGATCGACACGGTTCCCGCTCCGAGCG
>MGOE01000025.1:15037-15931 GCA_001797035.1 Chloroflexi bacterium RBG_16_72_14 | reverse complement strand
CGGCAGTGATGGGGTCGGGCCTGCGTGGCACGCCGGGCAAGTTGGCGCAGCCACGACGGGTGCCACAGATGGCGAGGAGCCGCCAGCGGTCTTGGGTGGGTGGCTGTCGCTCACGTGGCAGGTGCCGTAGTAGGCACAGCCGTGGTCGACCTGCGGGTTGCCCGGGTTATGGCCGACCTTGTTCCCCCTCGCGCAGGCGGTGCCCGTGCCCGCGTGCTTCTTGCCCGAGCCGTCGCAGCCTGCGTGCCCGGTCGGGTCGATCAGGGTGGCCGGGTTGGCGTGGGCGTACAGGTAGCGGTTGAGCGACAGCGGCTCCAGCGCCGAGCCGATCACCGAGTCGGCCTGGGTGAACGTGCCCAGCCCCGGGGCGTAGAAGCGGGCGCTGAACTCGTACAGCGGGACATCGAGCGCGGGGGGCGCGATGTCGAGCCGGCCCTGGTACGTCCAGCGCTCGGTGCCCGCGGGCAGAGATGAGGGGCTGGTGGCGATCGTCTGGCCCCAGCCGTCATAGCGCAGGGCGACGGCGAGGCCGGTGCCCTCGGCCAGCGCGGCGGTGTTGCCGTGGGGGTCGGGCACCTGCCAGCGCACGGTGGTGCCGGTGAGGGTCGCGAGGCGGCTGCCGTCGGCGGCGACCAGACTCGAGATCGGGGTCGCGGCGCCGATCGCGGTCACGGTCTCGGTGTCACCCGCGAACTCGTAGGTCTCGGTGACACCCGCGATCGTGCGACTGACATGGCGGCCCAGGGCGTCGAAGCCGAACGTCGTGTCGTCGGCAGTGCCGGCCGGGTCGATGGCGATCAGGCGGTCGGCGGCATCGTAGTCGTAGTCGGTGGTGCCGAGACCGGTCTGGTGGTCCTTTTCGACGTTGCCGAAGGTGTCGTAGGCGGCGACCCA
>MGOE01000025.1:12765-15018 GCA_001797035.1 Chloroflexi bacterium RBG_16_72_14 | reverse complement strand
TGCGCGCGATGGAGGTGATGGCCCCCGTCCGGTCGTAGGCCGCGGCGAAGGTCCGAGTGACCCCGCCGACCTCTTCGACCTTGAGGGTCCGGTTGCCGTCGAGATCGTAGGTGTAGTCGCGATCGCCCGAGTCGAGCCCGGTGCTGCCGGTGAGGCGGTCGAGCGCGTCGTAGCTGAAGTCCTGGTTCGCTGAGGTGACCGATCCAGGAAGGATCCTGCGGCGCTCGTGCGTGCGTCTCGCGCGATCCGTGGGCGCAGGGCAGAATGCGGGGCGGGGCGTCCAGCGGCACTCGAGCGGGAAGGGGCACCAGTCGTGCGTCCGGGCCAGGTTGTGGGCATCGTCCTCTCGCTGGTCGTGGCCGCCTGCGGCGGTTCGGGTGCCCCGGGCTCCCCCACGCCGGCGCCGGAGTCGCCGCTGCCTGCCGGGACGTACACGTCGGCGGTCTTCCAGCCCGCCGTCACGTTCACGGTGCCCGACGGCTGGGTCCTGGCGTCGGACTCCGCGGACTACCTGCAGCTGCGCCCGGCGGACCAGGACCTGCTGGGCATCCACCTGTTCCGCGGCGCCGGGGCCGCGTCCCAGGACCCGAGCTGCCCGATCGAGCCGGCGCCCGGCGTGGGGACGACGTCCACCGAGCTCGTGACCTGGATCCGCGGGCTGCCTGGTCTCGCCGCCAGCAGCCCGGCGATGGTCACCGTGGGCGGCCTGCGCGGCGCTTCGATCGACGTTGGGATCGCCGCGGACTGGACGCAGTCGTGCCCGTTCGCCAACGGCCTGCCGACGGTGCCGCTGCTCGTGGAGCCGGGGACCGAGCTGCGCTGGGTGATGGCGGGCGGCGAGCGGCTGCGGCTGTACGTGCTGGACCTGCCCGCCGGCGGCTCGCTGATCGTGGACATCGACGACTTCGAGGGGTCCCAGATCGACGCGTTCATCGGCCGGGCCGCGCCGATCGTCAAGAGCTTCCAGTTCGCGACGGAGTGACCGCGCCCTGGGTCGCGCGCCGATAATCCGGGCATGACGAGGACGCCGGCGGGCTGGGATGTCGATGGACCGGTCCAGGCCGAGGTGTTCGTCGTCTGGCTCAACGGCGAGGTCCCGGAGCTGACCGGGCCCTGCGGCGCCGCGCCGTGGTACCTGGAGCTGGGCGCCGTTGACCACCCCGTCGAGGTCGTGGACCGAATCGTGCGCGACGTCGTGGGCGGCCCGTTGCTCGTCCACTCAACGTCCTGGCGCCGGGACCGCGAGGCCGTGATCCTGAGCTTCGTGGTGGTGATCGACGCGGGACGGGTGGGGTCGATGGGCAGCCGGCCGATCGGGCGCGCGGAGCTGGCCCGGTCCGAGGCCACGGTCGCGCCCCTGGACATCGCCACGGACCAGGTCGTCGAGCACGCGCTGCGGCACCTGGCCTGGCTGGCGGTGGATGATCCGGTGGTGCGCGGCGAGCTGTCGCCGGCGTGGCGGGCCGCGCTGGCTCGGTACGTGCCGGAGCCGTTCCGGAATCTCGGCTGAGCGTGGAGGAGCGATGAGTGCCCCAATGAGCGAGCGGCGGATCCGCACCCGGTGCGCGTGCGGCTGGGAGGCGAGCGGGCCGGTGGACGAGGTGGTCGAGGCGACGATCGAGCACGGGCGACGCCTCCACAACATGGTCGCGACGCGGGACCAGGTGCTGTCGCAGGCCGAGGCGGACGAGGCGGCCGAGGCTCACGACAAGGCCGCGATGACGCGGATCCTGGCGCTGATCCCGGGCTACGAGGAGGGCCCGCGGATCGGCGCCGTGGTGGCGGCCGCGCGGCGCCACCTGCCCGTCCTGGTCGTGGACGACGGCTCCGGCGACGACACCGCGGCCAACGCCGAGGCGGCGGGCGCCGAGGTGATCCGTCAGGTCCCCAACCAGGGCAAGGGCGCGGCGCTGCGGACGGGCTTCCGGTGCGCGCTGGACGAGGGCTGGGACGCGGTCCTCACGCTCGATGCCGACGGCCAGCACGATCCCCACGAGATCCCGCGCTTCGTGGCCGCGTTCTATGCCGACGGCGCCCGCGGCCCGCGGCCGGAGCTGATCATCGGCCGCCGCGACTTCGCCCGGATGCCACCGGTCCGGCGCCTGTCCAACACCCTGGGCACGGCGCTGTTCTCGTGGGCCGTGGGGCAGCCCGTGCCGGACAACCAGTCCGGCTACCGGCTCCTCGGCCGACGGCTGATGGCGGCCATGCTCGACAGCCGCGAGACCGGCTTCGAGTTCGAGGTCGAGATGA
>MGOE01000025.1:10485-12751 GCA_001797035.1 Chloroflexi bacterium RBG_16_72_14 | reverse complement strand
TCTGCCTGCGCAGCGGCTGGACGCTGGACTGGGTGCCGATCTCCACGATCTACGCCGGCGAGCCGAGCCACGTGAAGCCCGTCGCGCACCTGCGCCACTTCGTGCGTGCCACGCGCGCCGCCCGGCGGCTGATGCGCGACGGCAGCTGAGGGCCGCCCGGGGGTGTCGTTGTCGCCCCGGGGGTTGCCAGGCGAGGCACACTGGACGGACACACGGAGGCCGAGGGCCGGGACCCGACGCCGCAACCGGAACGCTCCGACAACGCAGCGTTCACAGGCGACGCTGACGCTGGGATGCGCACCTCGAGGCCGATGCCAGGCACTTGGAAGGAGCCGCCGTGATCCCGCACCAGGCACGCCGATGGCGCGTGCTCGCCGCCTCGCTGTTCCTCGTCACGACCGTCCTGCCGGCCGCCGTTGCGCCGGTCGCGGCCGCCCCCACCGAGCTGTTCTTCTCCGAGTACATCGAGGGCTCGAGCAACAACAAGGCGCTCGAGATCTACAACGGCACCGGCGCGTCCGTCGACCTGGCCGCAGGCGGCTACAACGTCCAGATGTTCTTCAACGGCTCCGCGACCGCCGGGCTCACGATCAACCTGACCGGCAGCGTCGCAAACGGAGACGTGTTCGTGCTGGCCCACTCATCGGCCAACGCGACGATACTCGCCCAGGCCGACCAGACGAATGGCGCGGGCTGGTTCAACGGCGACGACGCCGTCACCCTGCGCCATGGCACGACCGTCGTGGATGTGATCGGCCAGGTCGGCTTCGATCCGGGCACCGAGTGGGGCACCGGCCTCACCAGCACCCAGGACAACACGCTCCGGCGGAACGATGCCGTCGAAGCGGGTGACAGCAACGGCGCGGACGTGTTTGATCCGGCGGTTGAGTGGACCGGATTCGCCCAGGACACGTTCGGGGGCCTCGGCACGCGACCGGTGGTCCCTCCGGATTCGGCACCTACGGTCACCAGCACCGTTCCGGCCGGCGGTGGCTCGGTCGCATTCGACGCCGACCTCTCGGTCACGTTCAGCGAGCCCGTGAACGTCGCGAACGCCTTCACGCTCGTTTGCTCGGTGAGCGGGACCGTGTCCCTGGCGGTCGACGGCGGCCCGACGACTTTCTCGCTAGACCCTGCCGTCGACCTTACCGACGCGGAGCTGTGCACGCTGACGGTCCTCGCGGCCGGCGTGTTCGACCAAGATACGAACGACCCACCCGACAATCTGGCCGAGGACTACACGGTCGACTTCTCGCCCGCGAACGTCTGCGAGCAGACCTTCACGCCGGCCTACACGATCCAGGGCAGCGGCACGAGCGCGGCGGTCACCGGCACCGTGACCACGCAGGGCGTCGTGATCGGCGACTTCGAGGGCCCATCGCCGACGCTCCGCGGCTTCTACCTCCAGGACGCGGCGGGTGACGCCGATGCGGCGACATCCGACGCGATCTTCGTGTTCAACGGCAACAGCAACAGCGTCTCCCTCGGCCAGGTCGTCCGGGTGACGGGCACCGCGGTCGACTTCCAGGGCCAGACCCAGGTCAGCGCGTCCTCCATCACCCAGTGCGGGACCGGCGCGGTCTCGCCGGCGGACGTCACGTTCCCGGTCCCCGCGGCCACGGGCGGGGTGGACTTCCTCGAGCGGTACGAGGGCATGCTCGTCCGGCTGCCGCAGACGCTGTACGTCACCGAGCACTTCCAGCTGGGCCGGTTCGGGCAGGTGGTCATGTCCTCCGGCGACCGCCTCCGGCAGCCGACGAGCGTGGTCTCGCCCGGGGCCCCGGCGATCGCGATGCAGGCGGCCAACAACCTCAACCGGATCATCGTCGACGACGGCACCAACACCCAGAACCCGGACCCGATCCTGTTCGGCCGTGGCGGCGCGCCGCTGTCCGCCTCGAACACGCTGCGCGGCGGTGACACCGCGACCGCCACGGTCGGTGTGATGACCTACACCTGGGCGGGCAACGCCGCCAGCGGCAACGCGTTCCGCATTCGGCCCATCAACGCGCTCGGCGGGTCCGTCAGCTTCACGGCGGCCAACCCGCGGCCCACGGCCGCGCCCGAGGTCGGCGGATCGCTCCGGGTCGGCGGCATGAACCTGCTCAACTACTTCAACACGTTCGACGGTGCGAGCAGCAGCCCGCCCTGGGCGTGCACCGCGGGCGTCGGCGGGCCGCTCCTCGACTGCCGCGGAGCGGACGACGCAGGCGAGTTCGCGCGCCAGTGGCCCAAGACCGTGGCCGCGATCCTGGAGCTGGACGCC
>MGOE01000025.1:7673-10463 GCA_001797035.1 Chloroflexi bacterium RBG_16_72_14 | reverse complement strand
TCGAGAACGACGGCTACGGGCCGGCGAGCGCGATCGCCGACCTCGTGGACCGCCTCAACGCCGCCACCGCACCCGGCACCTACGCGTTCATCGACGCGGACGCCGGGACGGGCCAGGTCAACGCCCTGGGCACCGACGCGATCAAGGTCGGGATGCTCTACCGGCCGGGCGCCGTCACGCCGGTCGGGCAGACCGCGGCCCTCGACACCGAGGCCTTCGTCAACGGCGGCGACAGTGGCCCCCGCAGCCGCCCGTCGCTCGCCCAGGCGTTCGAGGTCAACGCCACCGGCGCCCGGTTCATCGTCGATGCCAACCACCTCAAGAGCAAGGGCAGCGCCTGTGACGTTCCCGATGCCGGCGACGGCCAGGGCAACTGCAACCTGGTCCGGACCGCGGCGGCCGAGGCGCTCGTGGACTGGCTCGCCACCGACCCGACCCTGACCGGCGACCCGGACATCCTCCTGGTCGGCGACTACAACTCGTACGCGATGGAGGACCCGATCGCGGCCATCGAGGCCGGCGGGTTCACGAACCTCGTCGACGACCTGCTGGGCGACGACGCGTACTCCTACGTGTTCGACGGCCAGTGGGCGTACCTCGACCACGCGTTCGCGTCGCAGAGCCTGCGGACGCAGGTCACCGGCGTGGCGGACTACCACATCAACGCCGACGAGCCGTCGGTGCTCGACTACCAGGACGACTTCAAGTCGCCGGGCCAGCTGGTCTCGCTGTACGCGTCCGACGAGTTCCGGATGTCGGACCATGACCCGGTCGTGGTGGGGCTGGAGCTCGACCCCGAGCCGGACAGCGACCGGCCGAACACCGGCACGGGCTGGATCCTAAGCCCGGCCGACGCCCACCCGGGCTCGCCCGGGGCGACGGGCAAGGCGCAGTTCGCGTTCGACGTCAAGGACTCCAGGCAAGGAGTGCTCGGGGGCAGTGCCTCGTTCACGTTCGCGAACGGCGGGTTCTCGTTCGTCGCGACCTCGTTCGACCGGCTGGTGACGAGTGCCACGCTGGCCACCATCCGGGGCACCGGGGTCGTGAACGGCGCCGGTGCGTATCCCTTCCTCCTCAGCGCGGGGGACGGGTCGCCGGACCGGTTCCGGCTCCAGGTCTGGACCGCCGGCGGGGCGGTGGTCTACGACAACGGCCTGCTGCAGCCGCTGGGCGGGGGCTCGATCATGGTTCGCCCGGCCCGCTAGCGACTGCGGCCCCTCACGCCGCCCCTGGAGCCCCGGCACCGCCGGGGCTCCACGACGTTCCCGTTGCGCGCTGCCGTCATCGTCATTCGTCGATTCGCGGCGGCCACCACCGTCCAGGTGCGCTCGCGTCCGGCGTCTGTCGGCGCGCCCGGGGCTGCCCGGGAGCATGGGGCCACCACCACGCGACCCCATGGAGCCTCACCCCGATGACCCTCCTCGACGCCGGCCCCGCTGCCGCCCCGGCCGCCTCCGCCCTCTCCGCGTCCGCCGCCTCCCAGGGAGCCACCCGGGACCTCGCCCCCGCCGACCTCCGTACGCTCCGCGCGGGGCTGCGGGGCAGGGTCCTGACGCCCGGCGACGCGGGCTACGACGCCGCCCGCCGCGGCCACAACCTCGTGTTCGACCGTTACCCCGCCGTCGTCGTGCGCCCGGCTGACGCCACCGACGTGTCCCGGGCCGTCCTCACGGCCCGCGAGCTGGGCCTCGAGATCGCCGTCAAGGGTGGCGGCCACAGCGTGGCCGGCCACTCCACGAGCGACGGGGGCATGGTCATCGACCTCGGCGACATGCGGGCGGTCGAGATCGACCCGATCCACCGCATCGGCACCGCGCAGGGCGGCGTGACCGCCGGCGAGTACACGGTGGCGGCGCACCAGCGCGGCTTCGCCACGCCGTTCGGCGACACGGGGAACGTGGGCCTCGGCGGGCTGACCCTGGGTGGCGGCATCGGCTGGCTGGTGCGCAAGCACGGCCTCACGATCGACAGCCTCGTGTCCGCGGACCTGGTCACCGCCGACGGCCGGTTCACGACCGTGGACGCGGACCACGATCCCGACCTGTTCTGGGCCATCCGGGGCGGCGGCGGCAACTTCGGCATCGCCACCCGGTTCTCCTACCGGCTCCATCCCGTGGACCTGATCACGGGCGGCGTGATCGCGCTGCCGCTGACGAAGGACGTCCTTCGCGGCCTGGTCGAGGTATCTGCGGCCGCGCCCGAGGAGCTGAGCCAGATCACGTTCGTGATGACGCTGCCGCCGGCGCCGTTCGTGCCGGCGGAGCTGGTCGGCACCCCGGCCGTGGTCGTGATGCTGGTCCATGCAGGCGACCCGGCGGCGGGTGAGGCGTCCGTGGCGCCGTTCCGCTCGCTGGCGACGCCACTGGCGGACATGACGGGCCCGATGCCGTACCCGGCGATCTACGGGTTCACCCAGGACGCAGGGGAGCCCGGCAAGTCCGTCGTCCGGTCGAACTTCCTGCGCACCCTGGACGAGGCCGCGCTGGACGCGATCGTCGAGCGGCACCGGTCGCCCGAGGGCCGGATGACGATGACCCAGCTGCGGGTCCTCGGCGGCGCGATGGGTCGCGTGCCCGCGGACGCGACCGCCTTCGCGCACCGCGACGGGCTGGTGATGGCCCTCGTGATCGCCGGCGTGGCCGACTCGTACGAGGCGACGGCCGCCTGGGCCGACGCCTACCTCGCGGACATGTCCGCGACGGCCACCGGCGTGTACTCGAACTTCATGGACGATGAGGGCGAGGCGCGGCTGCATCGCGCCTACCCCGGCGCCACGTACGAGCGGCTGGT
>MGOE01000025.1:6639-7661 GCA_001797035.1 Chloroflexi bacterium RBG_16_72_14 | reverse complement strand
GCGGGTGGACCCGCAGAACGTGTTCCGCGGCAACCACAACATCCGGCCCAGCTGAGGCGGTCGTCCGCTTGGGCGGTCCTCGAATCGCGCGAAACCCTCGCACCCCCGGCGGCCTGCCGCCGGGGGTGCATCGGTGCAGTCCGGACGCCGGCATAAGGCAACTTCACCCCGCATCCACCCGCGCTGAAGCCCGAGGCGTCATGCTGCGCGGTGCCCGGGCCGTGGCCGGGTGTCCGCAGCAGCAAAGAGCCCCGATGACCGACCCGACCCACCCGCCGGCGGACGCGCCGCTTCCCCCGGCCGCGCCGCCTTCGCCGGCGGCCTTCGACACCCATCCCCCGGAGGCGCCCCCGCCGCCGTCCGCGGCGCCCGCCGGCGCGGGGCGCGCCATGGGCAGCGCCACGCGATGGATCGTCGCCGCGCTCGTCCCGGTCCTGGCCGTCGGCATGTTCGTCGGCGGCGCGGCCGCGGACCGCGCCGGCCTGCTGGGCACCCCGGTCGCGGCGCCGGCGACCACTCCCGCCGCGAGCGGCGAGGACGCGGACCGCGCCCTGATCGACGAGGCGTGGCGGGCGATCCAGGACAACTACGTGGACGCGACGAACCTCGACGACCGCGAGCTGGCCTACGGCGCGATCCGCGGCCTGGCCAACGCGGTCGGCGACGACGGCCACACGTCCTTCCTCACGGCCGAGGAAGCGAGGGCGGTGGACGACTCGCTGTCCGGGACCTTCGTCGGCATCGGCGTGCAGGTCACTGGCGAAACCGAGGAGATCGTCATCGGGTCCGTGTTCCCGGGCACCCCGGCCGAGGAGGCGGGGCTCCGTCGCGGCGACCGGATCGTCGCGGTGGACGGGACCACGACCGAGGGCGAGACGCTCGACGAGGTCGTCGCACGCGTGCGCGGGCCCGAGGGCGAGCAGGTCAGGCTCACGATCCGGCGGGCGGGCACCGCCGACTTCGACGTGACGATCGTGCGCCGCCAGTTCGACCTGCCGCTGGTGACCTGGGCGATGGTGCCG
>MGOE01000025.1:3489-6624 GCA_001797035.1 Chloroflexi bacterium RBG_16_72_14 | reverse complement strand
GTACGTGCGCCTGGAGCAGTTCGCGACCGGGGCCACCAGGGCGATGAAGGCCGCGCTCGAGGCGGCGAGGCGGGACGGAGCGACGGCGCTCGTGCTCGACCTGCGCGCCAACCCCGGCGGCTACGTCAACGAGGCGATCGGCATCACCAGCCAGTTCGTCGGCGACGGCGCGGCCTACCGGACCATCGACCGCAGCGGGGTCGAGAAGGAGGTGCCGGTGGAGCCGGGCGGGGCGTGGACGGACCTGCCGCTCATCGTCCTCGCGGACGGTGACTCGGCGAGCTCCGCGGAGATCGTCACCGGCGCCATCCAGGACGCCGGGCGCGGCCGGATGGTCGGCGAGATGACGTTCGGGACCGGGACCGTGCTCGGCCGGTTCGACCTCTCGGACGGCTCCTCGCTGCGGATCGGCGTCGAGCGCTGGCTCACGCGGGGCGGCCGGCCGATCTGGCACGAGGGGCTCCGGCCCGACGTGACGGTGGAGCTGGCCGATGACGTCGCCCTCGCGCGGCCCGACGACCTGCGCGACATGACGGCGGCCGAGCTGGCCGCGTCGTCGGATGCGCAGCTGCTCGAGGCGCTGGAGCTGCTCAACGGCGAGGGCTGACGGCTCGCAGTCATTCGCGATTACCCTCCGCGCATCGCGGCCACCCGCTGTTCACTCGCTCGCCGACCCGTGCCGGAACCTTCCGTCGACGCTCCCTCGCTGGGCGACCCAACGGGCGCACGACGGGACGAATCCACCGCCGGGCGCGGCGTTCGTTGCGCGGGATGGGCCCTTCATGCGCCAATCCACGCTCTGGGCGACCGAAACGTCGCACGGTGCGCTCGTTGAGTCGCCGGGCGACCGGCGTCGCATCTCTCGGCGGGCAGGCGTCGGCGATCAAGCGCCGCCGGCGCCCCCGGGAATCGAAACGGCCGCCGGGAGGTCCGGCGGCCGTGACCGTGGCGGGTCCAGGGAGGCGCGACCGAAGGTCAGCCGCGGTCCATCCGGGACGCCGCCACGTGGCGGCTCCAGTCCGACGTCCGCCCGTCCGGCATCGCCGAGCTGCCGATCCAGCCGCACACGCAGGTCACTTCCTGGTGGCGGTGGCGGTACTCGGCGATCACGTGCTTGCGCTCGTCGGCCGGCGGTGCCGGACGACGCGGCGGCAGGCCCGTGCCGGGTCGCTTGACGTCGGCCATGGGCTCAGGCCCGGCGCTGGGCGAAGCAGGCGCTGCAATAGACCGGCTTGCCCGAGGTCGGGCGGAACGGAACCTCGGTCTCCTGCCCGCAGGACGAGCAGGTCGCGGGGAACATCTCGCGCGGGCCGCGGCTGCCGCCGCCACGCGCGCCGTAGCCGCCGCCACCGCCGGAGCTGTAGCCACCGCCGGAGCTGTAGCCACCGCCGGAGCTGTAGCTGCCGCCGCCGTAGCCGCCGCTGTCCGAGTTGCGGGCAGCCTTGCGGGCCGACCGGCAGGTGGGACAGCGGCGCGGCTCGGTGAAGCCACGCTCGGCGTAGAAATCCTGCTCGCTGGCAGTGAAGGTGAAGGCCTGGCTGCAGTCAGCGCAGGTGAGCGTCTTGTCGACGTTCATGAGAGATCCACATCCTCGTGGTTGCGACGGTTTCCGCGATCTTCCTCGGCGGAAACCGGGAGGGAGTGGATCGAGTCGGCCGTACTAGGCTTCGCCCGACGATGGGGCGTAACGCGAGCATACGCCATCCGCAAGGTTGCGCCAAGGGTACGAATTTCGTTGGCGTACGGCGCGTTCCAGTTCGAACCCGCCATCGACGCGCTGGCGGGCCCGCTCCGGGCGCGGGTCACTTCGCGGGCAGCGTCCCCGTGAAGGCCAGCGATCGCCGGAGCCACTCGTCCAACGCCGCGTCGTCCGCGACGATGACCCCGGGCAGCGTCCCGTAGCCCTTCATCGTGCGCCCGGGCATGGGCGAGAACGGCGCGGCGCCCGGCAGGCGGAGGAGCGCCTCCAGGTCCGCGGGCGCCAGGCGCACCATCCACGTGTCCGCGAACAGTCCCGTGGCCAGGTTGCCGCCCACGAACAGCGCCGGGTAGCCGAACATCTTCCGCCGCGTCGCCTCGGGGTGGCGCGCGACCGCCGCCTCGAACCGGGCGACCAGCTCCGGCGGCGACTTCTCGAACCGGGGGATCGCGGAGCGCTCGCCCATCAGTCGATCCCCGGGCGAACGTGGCCGGTCGGGACGAGCAGCACGTACTTGCCGGACAGGTCGACGCTGAACGGCAGCGCGTTCCACGGGCCGCTCGACCGGCGCCTGACGAACTGGCGACCGACGGTGGTGACCGGGACCGCGACGCCGGGCCTGGGGGCGGGTCCCCAGCCCTCGGAGACGTTCGGGTACAGCGGGTCCAGGATGTACGCCTTCGTGACCCGGAAGCCGCCGGACCGGAGCGGGTCCGCGGACGCCTCGAACCCGCTCATGACCCAGGCGTGGCGGCCGCGCCAGACCAGCAGGCCGACCGGCCGCTCCCATTCCCGGATCGCGCGGGCGGCGATCCGCATCGCCTCGTCCAGGCTGTCGGCGCCCACGATTCGGTACGGGCCGGCCCGGTGGATCACGAGGCTGGCGGCCCAGCCCCGGATGCTGGCGCCCTGGCGCCGACCGAAGCCGGGTGGGCGCGGGCCGCTCCACGCCCGGGCGAGGTCCTGGAGCCGCCGCTGGGTGCGCCGCGACGCGTCGCCGCCGGGATGGACGATGTTGAGCATCATCTGGATGCTCGCGCCCACGCACTGGACGTCGTTGGACTGGGGCACGAAATCGCGCGAGCCGGCGAGGTCCATCCGGAATGCGCGCGCCGCGTCCGCCGTGACTGCGCCCGCGATCGTCGGCGCTGTCGAAGCGGCCACCGGCCCGACCGGCGCAGCGCCAGCCCCGCCGGCGATGGCGAGGGCCAGGACGAGGATCGGGGGACGCGCGCGGATCGACATCGGACGCAGAACGATACGCCGATCCGTCAGGAAGGGTTCTCGTCGGCGAGGTTGGGCGCCAGCCAGCGCGCGGCAACGTCGACCGCCATGCCCGCCCGCCGCGCGTAGTCCTCGAGCTGGTCGCGCCCGATCCGCCCGAGCCCGAAGTAGTGGCTGCCCGGGTGCCACAGGTACAGCCCGGACACCGCTGC
>MGOE01000025.1:3134-3482 GCA_001797035.1 Chloroflexi bacterium RBG_16_72_14 | reverse complement strand
AGCATCGCGTACGACTCGGTCAGGCGGATGCCGGCCCGCGCCTCCGCGTCCAGCACCGCGAACAGCGTGGCCTTGGCCGTGTGGTCCGGCGTGGCGGGGTAGCCCGGCGCCGGCCGGATCCCCTGGTACCGCTCCGCGATCAGCTCCTCGTTGGACAGCGCCTCGTCCGGCGCGTAGCCCCACAGCTCACGGCGGACGCGCTCGTGCATCCGCTCGGCGAACGCCTCCGCCAGCCGGTCGGCGAGGGCCTTGGCCATGATCGCCGAGTAGTCGTCGTGGGCGGCCTCGAACCGGCGCACCAGCTCGTCCAGCCCGTGGCCCGCGGTGACCGCGAACGCGCCGACGTAG
>MGOE01000025.1:173-3121 GCA_001797035.1 Chloroflexi bacterium RBG_16_72_14 | reverse complement strand
GCGGCCCGACGAAGTCCGCGACCGAGAGGTTCGGCCGCCCGTCCGGCTTCGCCATCTGCTGGCGGAGCGCGTGGAGACGGGCGAGCTCCGTGGTCCGCGTCTCGTCCGAGAACAGGATGACGTCGTCGTCGTCGGTCGCGTTCGCCGGCCAGAACCCCACCACCGACGAGGCCTCCAGCAGCCCCTCGTCCACGATCCGCCCCAGGAGCGCCGTGGCGTCGCGGTGGAGGTCGCGGGCGGCGGCGCCCACGCGTGGGTGGTCGAGGATTGCCGGGAACGCGCCGCGCAGCTCCCAGGTCGCGAACAGCGGCGACCAGTCGATGCGCTCCACGAGCTCCGCCAGTGGATAGTGCTCGAAGGCGCGGACGCCGGCGAACGACGGCCGGGGCGGCGCCGCCGGCCAGTCCAGCCGGAGCCGGTTCGCGCGCGCGCCCCCGAGCGTGAGCCGCTCCTCGCGGGCCCGGCGACCCTCCCGCTCCCGGCGGACGGTCTCGTACTCCGCGCGGACGGTTGCCGCGAAGCCCTCGCGCGCGCCCGCGTCCACCAGCGAGCCCGCCACGCCCACGGCGCGCGAGGCATCGGCCACGTGGACGACCGGCGCGGAGTAGGCGGGCTCGATCTTGACGGCCGTGTGGACCCGCGACGTGGTCGCGCCGCCGATCAGCAGCGGCGTCCGCATCCCCTCCCGCTCCATCAGCGACGCGACGTGGACCATCTCGTCCAGCGACGGCGTGATCAGCCCCGACAGGCCGATGAGGTCCGCGCCGACCTCCCGCGCGGTGTCCAGGATCCGGGCGGCCGGGACCATCACCCCGAGGTCGATCACCTCGTAGTCGTTGCAGCCCAGGACCACGCCCACGATGTTCTTGCCGATGTCGTGGACGTCGCCCTTGACCGTGGCCATCACGATCGTGCCGGCCCGCCGTCCCGTGCCCTCCCGCTCCGCCTCGAGGTAGGGGACGAGCACCGCGACGGCCTTCTTCATCACCCGGGCGCTCTTGACGACCTGGGGGAGGAACATCTTGCCCGCCCCGAACCGGTCGCCGACCACGTTCATGCCGGCCATCAGCGGCCCTTCGATCACGTCCAGCGGGCGGGAGGTCGCGAGCCGGGCCTCCTCGGTATCCTCGACGATGAACGCGTCGATGCCCTCGACCAGGGCGTGGGTCAGGCGCTCGCCGACGGGGAGCTCCCGCCACGCGAGGTCGTCCGCGGCGCGCGCCACCGCCGCGCCGCCCGCGTACCGCGGCGCGATCTCGAGCAGCCGGTCCGTGGCGTCGGGGCGGCGGTCCAGGACCACGTCCTCCACGCGCTCGCGCAGCTCCGGGTCGATGTCGTCGTACTGGGGCAGGGCGCCCGCGTTGACGATCGCCATGTCCAGGCCCGCCCGGATCGCGTGGTACAGGAACACGGCGTGGATCGCCTCGCGCACCCGGTCGTTGCCGCGGAACGCGAACGACACGTTGGACACGCCGCCGCTCACTCGTGCGTGCGGGATGGACGCCTTCAGCCTCCGGGTGGCCTCGAAGAACGCGACGGCGTACTGCGCGTGCTCCTCGATCCCGGTCGCGATCGCGAAGATGTTGGGATCGAGGATGACGTCGTCGGGCGCGAAGCCCACCTCCTCGGTCAGCAGGTTGTGTGCGCGCATGAGTACCGCGACCCGCCGCTCGACGGTGTCGGCCTGACCCTGCTCGTCGAAGGCCATCACCACGACCGCCGCCCCGTAGCGACGGCACAGCCGCGCCTGGCGCAGGAACTCCGCCTCGCCCTCCTTGAGCGAGATCGAGTTGACGACGCCCTTGCCCTGCAGCTGGCGGAGCCCCGCCTCGAGCACCGACCAGCGCGAGCTGTCGACCATCACCGGGACGGCGGCGATGTCCGGCTCCGACCCGAGCCGGCGCAGGAAGCGGGTCATCGCGGCCACGCCGTCGAGCATCGCCTCGTCCATGTTCACGTCCAGGATCACGGCGCCGTTGGCGACCTGGTCGCGGGCGATCGCGGTAGCCTCGTCCTCGCCGTCGCGACCGGCGGCCATCAGCCGGGCGAACTTGCGCGACCCGGTGACGTTGGTCCGCTCGCCGATGTTGACGAACACGCCGCCGGGGAGCGGGATCGCCAGCGGCTCGAGGCCGGCCAGGCGCGTGGTCGTGGCCCGCTCCGGGAGGATCCGTGGCGGGACGCCGGCCACGGCCGCCGCGATCGCAGCCGTGTGCTCGGGCGTGCTCCCGCAGCACGACCCGGCGAGGTTGATGAGGCCCGCCCGTGCCCACGCGCCCAGCGCGGCGGCGGTCTGGTCGGGGGTCTCGTCGTAGCCGCCCAGCTCGTTGGGCAGGCCCGCGTTCGGGTAGGCGGCGAGCGGCACGTCGGCGATCCGGCCCAGCTCCTCGACGTGCTCGCGCAGCTGCTTCGCCCCGAGTGCGCAGTTGAGCCCCACGGCCAGCGGGTCCGCGTGGCGGATGCTGTTCCAGAACGCCTCCAGGGTCTGGCCCGACAGCGTCCGCCCGGACGCGTCCACGATCGTGCCCGAGATCACCACCGGCAGCCGGAGCTCGAGGGCGTCGAACGCCTCGCCGACGGCGAAGATCGCCGCCTTGGCGTTGAGGGTGTCGAAGATCGTCTCGATCAGCAGCAGGTCGGCACCGCCCGCGACCAGGCCCTCGGCGGACTCGCGGTATGCCTCGACCAGCTCCTCGAAGGACACGTTGCGGGCCGCCGGGTCGTTGACGTCCGGCGACATCGAGGCGGTGCGGTTGGTCGGGCCCAGCGAGCCCGCGACGTAGCGCGGGCGCCCGTCGCGGGCCTCGGCGGCGTCCGCCGCCTCACGGGCGAGGCGCGCCGCCGCCACGTTGAGCTCGCCCGCGACGTGGGACAGGCCGTAGTCAGCCTGCGAGACCCGGGTGGCGGTGAACGAGTTCGTGCTCACG
Organism: Chloroflexi bacterium RBG_16_72_14; assembly: GCA_001797035.1. Taxonomy (GTDB): domain Bacteria; phylum Chloroflexota; class Limnocylindria; order Limnocylindrales; family CSP1-4; genus CAIXZV01. The sequence continues at coordinate 194 of MGOE01000025.1, read as the reverse complement.
ATGTCGGCGCCCGCGTCGAGG
>MGOE01000025.1:0-138 GCA_001797035.1 Chloroflexi bacterium RBG_16_72_14 | reverse complement strand
CGTGAGGCACAGGAGGTCGCTGTTGCCGCGGACGTCGCGGGGGTGGTCCGCGAAGCGCTCGCCGCGGAAGTCCGCCTCCGTGAAGCGGTGTCGCTGGAGCATCGTGCCCATCGCGCCGTCGAGCACGAGGATCCGCTG
>MGOE01000024.1:4777-4916 GCA_001797035.1 Chloroflexi bacterium RBG_16_72_14 | reverse complement strand
GCCGGCAGCTCCGTGTCATCCGGCACGCGGTACGGGATGCCGGCGTCCCGGATCTTGCGCTTGGCGCGGGCCAGGCGCTGGGCCACGGTCGCCTCCGACACCAGGAAGGCTCGGGCCACCGCCGGCGTCTCGAGGCCGC
>MGOE01000024.1:1319-4574 GCA_001797035.1 Chloroflexi bacterium RBG_16_72_14 | reverse complement strand
ACCGCGCGCCGGCGCGCGGTCGTCATCAGCCAGGCGCCGGGATTGCGAGGCACTCCGTCCGTCGGCCAGTGCTCCAGGGCCGCGACGGCGGCGTCCTGGACGAGCTCCTCGGCCAGGTCCCAGTCGCCCAGGATCCGCACCAGGGCCGCGACGAGTCGCGTGCGCTCCTCGCGAAGCACGCGGTCGAGGGACGCTCCGACCGACGCTTCGACCGATACTTCGCCGCCCACGCTCCCCGTCTATTCCTCCCGGACCACGACCGGACGGATCTCCAGGACGTCGGGGCCGGGCCACGACGAGGCGAGACGGATCGCGGCATCGAGATCGGGCACTTCGAGGATCCCGTAGCCGCCGACCATCTCCTTGCCCTCGACGAACGGCCCATCGGTGATCGTCACCGCGCCGGCGGGATCGCGGCGAACCGTGGTGGCCGTCGACGCGGACTGGAGCTGATGCCCCTCGATGATCTCGCCACTGGCCTCATGCTCACCCCACCAGGCGCCGATCTGCGCGTAAAGGGCGCCCTGATCGGCCTCACTCAGGTAGTCCCAGCCGTCCTCGGCTCCGCCGATCAGCAGCATGTACTTCATTGATCTTCTCCTGTGTACCCGCGCCGGCGCACCCCTGAGTGGGGCGCTCATTGTGACGACGAACGGAACGCGCCGGATTCGACAGGTCGCATGCCTGTGCGAATCGTGCCGCACAATGCGCCGATGACCAGCACGAGCCGTCCATCCACCCTGGCGGTGGCGATCGCGCTCGGCACCGTCTACATCCTGTGGGGTTCGACCTACCTGGCGATCGCCTACGTGGTCGAGACGATGCCCCCATTCCTGGCCGGCGGGGTCCGCTTCCTGTTTGCCGGAGCGATGCTGATCGCCTTTCTGGTCGCCCGGGACCGATGGCGCCGACGCCGATCCGACGACGTTGCCCGGATCGCGGCGCCGCGGGTGGTCGAATGGCGGACTGCGCTCATCGTCGGCACGCTCCTCCTGCTCGGCGGCAACGGCGGCGTGATGCTCGCCGAGCAGACCGTCCCGTCCGGAATCGCAGCGGTGATCATCGCGACCACACCGATCTGGTTCAGCCTGTTCGATGCGCTGACCACGCGCCGCGCGCCGAGCCGGCTGGCGATCGGCGGCGTGCTGATCGGCCTGGTGGGGGTGGCGATCCTGCTGCTGCCCACGGAGGGGATCGAGCGCCTCGACCCGCTGGGCATCGGGATCCTGCTTGGTGCGGCCATCTGCTGGGCGTCCGGGTCGATCTACGCGCGACAGGCTCCGATGCCGCCGAGCCGACTGCTCGGCGCCGGCATGCAACAGGTCGCCGGCGGGCTCGTCCTGCTGCTGGTCGCTACCGGGACCGGCGAGGTCGCCCGCTTCGATCCCGCGGCGTCTCGACCGAGTCCCTGCTGGGCTTCGTGTTCCTGATCGTCTTCGGCTCGCTGGCGGCCTTCAGCGCGTATGCCTGGCTGCTGCACCACGTGCCGGTGACCACGGTGGCCACGTACGCCTATGTCAATCCGCTGGTGGCGGTAGGACTCGGGATCGCGTTTCGCGGCGAGACGCTCTCCGGGCGATCACTGCTGGCTGCCGCGATCATCATCGGTGCGGTGGTGGCCATGGTCAGCGGGCGCCCGTCCCAGGCCGAGGAGGCCGGCCCGTCGCCGGAGGTCGCCGCCCTGGCGCCGGAGGAGACGAAGCAGCCGGAGGAGGGCGCCGCGTGAGCCATCGGATCGAGGTCGGGTGCCGGGCGGGAGCTACGCACTGGGTCTGCAGCGTAGTGGTGGGAGTGGATTCCGGCGCCACGCATCACGAGGTGACCGTCAGCCGCGACCTCCTGGCCGAGCTGCGTCCCGGCGCGGAGGCACCGGACGAGCTGGTGCGTGACTCGTTCACGTTCCTGCTGGAGCGTGAGCTGCGCGAGTCGATCCTGCGCAGCTTCGACCTGCCGCTCATCGGCCGCTACTTTGCGGAGTGGGAGGCCGAGATGCGGAAGCACCGGGCGAGGAGCTGACCGCGGGAGCGCTCGGTCAGGGCAGGAAGTCCACCTCTGCGTGGTTCCAGATGCGCTGGAGAACGTAGCGGCCGTCGCCTTCCGGGTCGAGCAGGCTGGCCCGGGCGTGGCGGACCATGACGGTCGGGCGCATCCGGACGTTCACCAGCGTCTTGCCACGGAACGTCATGTCCAGGATGACCCCCTCCTGTGTCTCCTGCCACCAGTACTGCCCGAACATGTAGTTCCCGGGGCTCGCGAGGACGAGGCTGACGCCCTCGGGTCGGCTTCGCAGGAGGAGCGGCCCGGCAACGTGCGTGCCGGCGCCGATGACGTGGTCGCAGCCGGCCTGGTCGAACCAACCCAGCTGCGTGACCTGAGTCGACCACAGGTCGTCGTGGTACTCGGCGCCGCCCCACCACTGAGGGTTGCAGATGACGAGGTCGGCGCCGCCGGCCCGGGCTCGGCGGACTGCCTCGTTGACGTTCTCCTCGGTGATCCACGGGACGCCGGCCGTGTCGGCGTCGGCCTCCGCGACGCCGGAGACGTCATTCCAGGCAACGAATGCGACCGTCAGGCCGGCCACCTCGATGTAGGCCGGTTCGATCGCCTCGTCGAGGTTCATCCCCAGCCCTGTCCGCGGGATGCCGTACTCGTCCAGCAGCCGGAGCGTCGAGCGGATGCCCTCGACCCCGCGGTCGCTCATGTGATTGGCGGCGAGGTAGGCGACGTCGAGGCCGAGCGTATCCCGCCACAGCGGGAGCACGTCCTCGGGGACGGCGAAGGCGAGAGTTGCGCCACGGTTCGGCTCCCAATCTGCAGTTGGCATGATGGGACACTCGTGGTCGGCGACCGCGACGTCGGATCGCTTGAGGATGCTCGGCGTGACGCCGTCATTGCCGGTCTCGACCGGCTGCACGGTCAGATACGGGCCCTCGTCGGGCGGGTCGACGACCGCCGGTCCTGCGTACGCGGCCGTCCCACCGCTGAATACCCAGTCCCAACCCTTGCCGAGCACGACCGCCTCATAGGCGGCGTCGCGATCCGCGCACAGGCTGCCGATCGACGTCATCGTCCAGACCTCCGAGGCCTCGTACTCGGTCCAGGCCGGATCGAGGGCGCCGGGCGGCGCGGAGCCGACGACCGGGTAGGGCAGGGCGCGGGACTCCGGATCGCCGAACAGGTCCGGCCCGAAGAGCCCGAACGGCCCGTCGCCCGCAATCGAGAGGACCTTGGTTGCCGGCTCCACCAGTCCGGGCG
>MGOE01000024.1:0-1286 GCA_001797035.1 Chloroflexi bacterium RBG_16_72_14 | reverse complement strand
GCCGCGATCTCATAGGCCGCGAGACATGGCGCGGTTACGGACATCTTCGGCCGCTAGACCTGCACACCGCAGGGCAGCACCAGCTCTCCGTGGCTGGCGAGCGTGATGAGCTCGTGCATGGTGACGGTGGACTTGAGGTTCGTGATGCCGGTGACAACCGCGAGCGGGAAGGGGACCGGCGGGGTCGGTGTGGGAGCGACCGTCGGTGATGGCACCGATGTCGGTGTGACGCGGGGTGAGGGCACGGGCGTGGGACTCACCGTGCCGCATCCGGCGAGGAGCGCCACGGCGACAACGACCGTGGACTTTCGGAACGTCGCTCGCATTTTCACGGCGCTATCGTAGATTCCCAAGTGGTGGATCTGCTCGACGACCCGTGTCTTCCCCAGCGCCGACCCGCGATACCCCTGCGCGCTGACGGTCGCAGGGCCTCGCCCAGGGTGCGCTCACGCCGTGCGCTTGCCGGAGTTCTCGCCTTCGGCGCGGCGCTCCTCGCTGTTCCGATGACCGTTGCTTCCCCTGTCGCCGCCATCGGGCCGGTCCCGGGGTGTGATCTCGGCGACATCATGACGGTCCCGCGGGACTACGACAGCTGGAGCGTGACGCTGGTGGACCGGCTCCTGAGGGTCGAGGAGGACTACGTGCCGCCTGACCTCGTGCCGGTCACCGACGCAGGCATTGCCGGCGGCGGGTACGTCCGCCGCGTGGCGATCGACGATCTCCGCGCCATGTCCGCGGCGGCGGCCTCTGACGGCACGCCGATCGGCGTCTGGAGCCCCTACCGGAGCTACGAGGAGCAGGTGCAGATCTTCAATGGCTACGCGAACCAGTTCGGCTTCGAGGACGCCATCCTGTACTCGCAGCGACCGGGCCACTCGGAGCACCAGCTCGGCCTGGGGATCGACTTCATGACGGCCGGAGGTGGCAGCCCCCTGCCGGGCGACTGGGGGGCGACCCCGGCGGGGCGGTGGATGGCCACCAACGCCTGGGAGTTCGGGTGGGTGCTGAGCTATCCGCTGGGGGAGGGGGGTTCTTACGACTGGAATGACGCTGCCTGCTTCCACTACGAGCCGTGGCACTACCGCTACCTCGGGCGGGAGATCGCCGCGGAGGTGCACGAGTCGGGACTGACCATCCGGGAGTACCTGTGGACGCACTTCACGATGGTCGATCCAACCACCGGTCTGCCGATTCCGACCGCGACGCCGACCCCGTCGCCCACCCCGACCCCGTCGCCCCGGGTGACCCCGACCGCTTCGCCTTCCGCGACCCCGAGCCACACGCCG
>MGOE01000023.1:35376-36513 GCA_001797035.1 Chloroflexi bacterium RBG_16_72_14 | reverse complement strand
GTTCCAGCGAAACTCGTTGCCTGCGAGGTCGGTGTTCATACCGTCGCCATCACCGCCCGGTCGGCCAGGCCCAGCGGCAGGGCGCCCGAGGACGTGATCGCGTCGTGGAAGTCGCGGAGCACCGCGATCGGGACGTCGCGCGGCGCCACGCCGGCGAACCCGCGGGCCGCGAGGTAGCGCTCGCGGATGGCGAGGATCTCGAGGCAACCGGTGAGGTACGACGACGCCTGCGTGGGCCACCAGCAGTAGCGCCCCACCTCGGCCCTGGCCACGGGCTCCGGCATCGCGGCCCGCTCCATCATGAACTCGACCGCCTCCTCGTACGACATCTCGCCCAGGTGGAGCGAGGTGTCCACGACGATCCGCGCCGCCCGGAACAGCGTCGCGTTGAGGTGGTGGAGCTCCTGGATCGGCGTGTCGAAGAAGCCGCGCTCGCGCATCACGCGCTCGGCGTACAGGGCCCAGCCCTCGGAGAAGTAGGGGGTGCCGTAGACCCTGCGCACGTCGGACGGGTTGCCCTTGCGCATCACCAGGTGCCAGTGGTGCCCCGGGTACGTCTCGTGGACCGCGGTGGTCGGGATGGAGCCGAAGGAGTTGCCGGCCAGCCGGCCCTGGATCTCGGCCTCGGACGCGCCGTCGGGGGCGAACGGGACGAAGAAGAAGCCCTTCCAGCGGTCCGAGAAGGCGGGCGGCGAGTTGTACGACGCCACGCCCAGGATCGGGCGCTGGAACACGGGCGACGGGACGACCTCGCAGCTCTCGCCCGGGGGGAGCGTGACCAGGCCCGTCTCCGCGAGGAACGCGCGCGACCGCGCCGTCCAGTCGGCGTAGGTGTCCAGCATCGCCTGCTCGGTGGGCGGGTGGTGCTCGTCGTCGCGGCGCAGGACGTCCACGTAGTCGGCATTGCCGGTGGCGTCATTCGCGAGCGCGGCCATCTCGTCGTCGAGGCGCTCGAGCTCGCGCCAGCCGCGGTCCCGGAGCGAGCGTGCATCGTCGGCGAGGACCTCGCGCTCGCGCAGGATCCGGGTGTAGCCGTCCTCGCCCAGCTGCCAGGTGCCGTGGGCGCGGGCGCGGAGGTCGTCGAGGTGGGCAACCCAGCGTTCGAGGTGGGGCGCGGCCTGCTCACCCGCCTCCCGG
>MGOE01000023.1:35135-35229 GCA_001797035.1 Chloroflexi bacterium RBG_16_72_14 | reverse complement strand
GCGTCCGCCGCCTGCCCCAGCCGGGCGATCGCGGCGTCCACGATGTCCGCCTCGGGGCGGAGCCGGTGGAGAAACAGCGTGAACAGGCCGCCGG
>MGOE01000023.1:34962-35122 GCA_001797035.1 Chloroflexi bacterium RBG_16_72_14 | reverse complement strand
GTAGACGATGGGGTCCCGCTTCCACTGCTCGAACAGAGCGAGGATCAGGCGGCCGCGCAGAACGGCGCGGGCGAGGTCGCGGTCGATGGCCTCGTCGGCGGTGAGGCCTTCGTCGCCGATGCTGTCCAGGCGAGCGAGAAAGTCCGCCGCGTACGCGTCC
>MGOE01000023.1:34047-34859 GCA_001797035.1 Chloroflexi bacterium RBG_16_72_14 | reverse complement strand
GCAGATTGCGCAGGGTGCCGGCAAGGAACTCGGAGTCGGTCACGGGCGGTCTCCGTCAGGGGGCCTTGGGGTTGACGAACCGGCAGCGGTCCGCGATCGGGCACAGCTCGCACTTCGGGCGCTGCGCCTGGCAGATCACCCGGCCGTGGTGGATCAGCAGGACGTGGGCGGCGTACATCTCGTCGGGCTCCAGCAGCCCCAGGAACAGGTCGTGGGCCTGGTCCGCGGTCGCCTTGGGCGGGATCAGCCCGATCCGCTTGGACACCCGCTCCACGTGCCGGTCCACCGCCATCACCGGGGCGCCGAAGCAGAACGCGAGCACGATCGAGGCCGTCTTCTTGCCGATCCCGTCGATCGCCGTCAGCCAGTCGCGCGCCTCGAGCGCGGGCATGTCGCCCAGGAACGCGAGGTCGTAGTCGCCTCGGGTCTCCCGGATGTGGCGGAGCGTGGCCTGGATCCTCGGCGCCTTCTGGGGCGCCAGGCCCCCGGGCCGGATGACGTCGATCAGCTCCGGCAGCGGCGCGTGCTCGACCATCGACCAGTCCGGCGGCGGCGCCGTGGACAGCCCCTCGCCGCCCCAGCCGATGCCCGGCTTGTGGACCTCCGCCGGGCGGTCGCTGGGGTACGCCGTGCGCAGCGCCTCGAACGCCTTCTCGGCGTTCACGTCCGCGGTGTTCTGGGTGAGGATCGTGAGGATCAGCTCGCTCGTGGGGTCGAGGCGGGATTCCCAGCGCTGCTCCCCATAGATCCCGGTGAGCCCGTCGATGACGAACCGCTGCAGGCCCGGCCGGTACCGCCGCAGGTAGCTCGCC
>MGOE01000023.1:33745-33990 GCA_001797035.1 Chloroflexi bacterium RBG_16_72_14 | reverse complement strand
GGTTCGGACGGCACGGGTCACCAGATCGTCTCGACCTCGTAGCTCGCGATCCCGCGATCGGCGGTGAGGATCGGGATCCCCTCCAGCCGCGCCTGGGCCACCAGCATCCGGTCCCACGGATCACCGTGAACCCTGGGGAGGACAGCCGCGGCGATCGCATGCTCGCCGGTCACCGGGAGCCAGCGCAGCTCGAATGACCGCATTCGCGCGTTGAGCCAGGTCGCGGGATCAGCCGGCAACCTGAT
>MGOE01000023.1:26392-33691 GCA_001797035.1 Chloroflexi bacterium RBG_16_72_14 | reverse complement strand
TCGCTGTCGCCGGACTGGATCAATGCCCGCGCCCGGGGCGAGAGCCTGTGATCGTCAGTCGTCGCCCACAGGAAGGCATGCGTGTCGACGATCAGCTTCACTCGGCCGGGAGCTTCAGGGGGTCGTCAGGGTTCACGTAGTCAGGGTCCCACTCGGGAATCGGAGCGTCGAAGTCGTCGCCGATGAACACCAAACCCTTGTCGATGCCGATCGGGCGTCGCGGGCGTGTCTCCGGCTCGATCGCGACCAGCATCGCCACGGGCACGCCGGCCCTGGCGATCGTGATCCGCTCGCCCTGCCGGGCGCGCTCGACGAGCTTCGAGAAGTGGGTCTTCGCCTCGTGGATGTTGACGGTGGTGGTCACGGGTTCGATGGTGGACTAACCGGTGGACTAAGTCAACCGGGCCCCGGTGTGCAGGAGCCTGGCGATACGCTCGCTGCAGCGGGCGATGGGCTGCCAGCCGGCGGCCATCGCCTGTTCCACCGTCGCCGGCCGTTCGGTCACCGGAACGGCGATCGCGCCGACGGCAGCGAGCACCTCGATGCCATCCGGGGTCACGCCACCGCCGATCGCGATGCACGGCTTCCCGGCCGCCTGCGCCCGTTTGGCGACCCCGAGCGCGGTCTTGCCGAACGCGGTCTGGGCGTCGATGCGGCCCTCGCCCGTGATCACGAGGTCCGCGTCCGCGAGCGCGCGATCGAAGCCGGCCTCCTCCATCACGAGGTCCACCCCGGGAAGCAGCTCCAGGGACGCGAACTGGCCGGCCAGGGACAGCAGCGCGAAGCCGACGCCGCCGGCCGCACCGGCTCCGGGGGTGTCGCGCTCGCGGCGGCGCGTGGCGGACTCCAGCGCATCGGCGAACCGGGCGCACCGCGCGTCGAGCGCGATGACCGCGTCCGGCGTGGCGCCCTTCTGGGGGCCGTAGGTCGCGGCGGCGCCGCTGGGCCCGAGCAGGGGGTTCGTGACGTCGCAGGCGATGCGAAGCCGGGTCTCGGCCAGGCGGCGATCGAGACCGGCGAGGTCCACCGACGCGAGGTCGTCGCTGACCGTCGCGCCGAGCGCCCGCAGGAGCCCGGCGCCACCGTCCGTCGTCGCGCTGCCGCCGATGCCCAGGGCGATGTCCCGGATCCCGGCGTCGAGCACGGCCCGCAGCAGGTCGCCGGTCCCGTGGCTGCTCGCGCGCGCGGCGTCGCGCTCCTCGGGCGCCACCCGGGACAGCCCGGACGCGGCGGCCATCTCGACCACCGCGGCACCGCCGTCTGAGCGTGCCAGCCAGCGGGCGCGGATCGGGCGGGCGAGCGGGTCGAGGGCGTCGGCCTCGCGCCACTGCCAGCCGCCGGCCGCCTCGATGGCGACCAGCGTGCCCTCGCCGCCGTCCGCGAGGGGCGCGAGGCGGATCTCGTCGTCCGGGCGCGCGCGGTGCCACCCGTCCGCGAGCGCGCGCGCGACCTCCACGCTCGTGAGCGAGCCCTTGAACGAGTCCGGCGCCACCAGGACGTGGAGCCGACGCGGGCTCATGGGGTGCGCGGCCGCGTCGCGGGCTCTCGGGCTGCCTGGCAAGCCGTGATTCCAGGCCTCCGAGCCATGCGCCCGGCGTCCCAGGCCGCAACCTGACCGGGTCTGACCCGACGGACAGCCGTTGGGTGTCGGCTTGTGGCTCCGGAAGCCGCGGTCAGCCATCCGGGCGTCGGAACCGCGGCTTGGCAGGCCATCGACGCGACCCCAGCCTCAGTCCGAGGACTCGCCACCGAACCCCCCGGCCGCCGCCTGCCGACGCTCCAGGTATTCGGGGATGCGGATCATCGGCGGGCGCTCGTGGTCCGCCAGCTCCATGATCTCGAGCGACAGCCGGCCCCGCCCGGAGCGCGGCAGCTTCATCGTCGAGCCCAGCTCCGCGAACAGCCGCACCCGCCGCCGCTCCTCCAGCCGCTTCATCACGGCCTGGAGGATCACGAACGACATCCGGGACAGGCCCTCGATCCCCGCCCGCTCCGACGCATCGATCAGGTGCCCGATCTCCACCGCGTACCCGGTGAAGAACGGGATCTGCTCGAGCAGCGAGCGCCGCCCGGCGTACTCGCCAGCCAGCGGCTGGATCAGCCCCGACAGCTCGGGGAAGAACAGGTTGATCAGGGGACGGGCGACCAGCTCCGTGACCCGCCCGCCGCCGCCCTCCTTGAGCACCCCGCCCTCCACGATCGGGCGCTGGTAGTAGCCCTTGACGTACTGCAGCCGCGGCTCCACCAGGAGCGGCCCGAGCGTCCCGTAGACCATCCGGTGGTGCCAGTTTCGGACGTCGGTGTCCGCCCACACGACGATGTCGCCGGAGGTCTCGTACAGGGACTTCCAGAGCGCCTCGCCCTTGCCCTGGAACGAGCCGTAGCGCGACAGCACGTCGGGGTGCTGGACCACGCGGGCGCCCTCCCCCGCCGCGATGGCCCGGGTGTCGTCCGTGGACGCGGAGTCGATCACGAGGATCTCGTCCAGCAGCGGGTACCGCTCCTGCATCTCGCGGATGGCGCGCCGGACGATCGGCCCCACCGTCTCGGCCTCGTTGAGGGTCGGCAGCACGAGGCTGACCGTGATTCCCTGCTTCTCCTTGAGGGCCGTCAGCCGGGCGAGGTCGGCGAACTCCGAATGATGGAAGTTCGCCTCCGCGAACCAGCGCTCGACCTTGGCCGGGACGGCACGGGACTCCTCGGCCGCGCGGTCGGCGGCAGCGAGGGTCTCGGCGCGGGCGGCCAGCTGCTCGAACGTCTGGCGGCCGATGGGTTCGCGGGTCTTGACGACGACGACCGTGGGGCGCGCGCGCTGGGCGATCGCCTCCGGCAGGGCGCCGAACAGCGACGTGCCGGGCTCGCCGGGCGGCGCCGAGGCGCCCATCACGACCAGGTCCGCGCGCTCCGCCTCGCGCAGGATGGCGGTGCGGACGTTGGCGGTCTCGCGCAGGATCGGCTCGGAGCGCGCTGTCACGTGCAGGCGGGCGAAGGCGGCGAGCGCGTGCTCGGCCTGGGCGCGAACCGCCTCGGTGACCCCGGCCGGCACGAGGTGCATCACGGCCACGGTGGCGTCGTGGCGGTGGGCGAGCGCGTCCGCGATGCGCAGCGCCAGCTCGGCGTGGGGGCCGCCGCGGACGGGCACCAGGATGCGCCGGATCTCGCGCGCGCCCCGCTGCTTGACGACCGCGATGTCGCACGGCGACTCGCGCACCACCTCGTCGATCGTGGGCGAGATCGTGGGGCCGTTGTGGGCGCCCTCGCGGTGTGGACCGGACTTGCCGCCCCAGCCGAAGATCATCAGGTCGGCTTCCTGCTCCGCCGCGGCCTCCACGATGCCCGCCGCCGCGTGCCGCCCGATGCGCACGAGCGGGTGGATGGTCGTCCCCTCGGGCACGTAGTCAAGGACCTTCTGGAGCAGCCGGCGGGCCTGGCGGGCGCGGGTGGCGCCCTCGGACAGGGGCATCCCCTCCGGCACCTCGACGATCCCCAGCGCGGTCAGCTCGCCGGTGCGCGGCTCCAGCAGCGACGCGCCGATCCGGATCAGCTCCTCCGCGGTGAGGGGGTTGGCGACCGGGATCAGGATCCGAGCCGGCAGCGGCTCGCCGCTCACGCGGGCACCCCTTCGCCGCTCACGCGGGGACCCCCTCGCCGGCCGTCCAGCGCTCGACGAGGTAGGGCTTGAGCAGCTCGAACTCGCGCGCCTGCCGCTCCACGCGCTCCTCGGCGTCGGCCGTCGTCAGGTGCCGGTTCTCGATCACGAAGCTGCCCACCCGGCCGAAGTAGACGGGGACCAGCGCCGCCACCAGCTGCTCCACCGGCACGTCGCCTCGGCGCACGGCGATCACCAGGTCGTACACGATCCGCGCCCACAGGTCGTCCGGGAAGTGGAACGCGGCGAGCGCCTCCGCCATGTCCAGCGTCGAGACCCGGGCCGTGTCGCCCTCGCCGCCCAGGCCAAGGCGCGCGGCGGCGGCGTCGGCGAGGCGGCCCGCCTCCTTGGCGAGCACCAGCACCGCCTCGGCGTTGTCGGGGGTCAGCATCCGGCGCCAGGTGTCGGCCAGGGTCAGCGAGCCGCCGTGGAGCTCGGCCAGCAGGCGGATCGCATTCACCTCGAGCGGCGGCGGGTCGATGATCCGCTCGAAGCCGTAGGCCGGGACGTCGTGGCTGCCGCGGATCGAGAGCCACGAGTCCGGGTGCGCCGCCGCCAGCCGCAGGATCGTGCCCACGACCTGGCGGAACATGGGCCCGAGATCCGAGCCCGGGTCCTTGGGGTCGTGGACCTTCGCCCCCAGCCGCGCCTGGCAGACCGCGAAGCCGCCCGTCAGCGCGGACGTGGTCATCCAGATGTCGATGCCGAACTTGCTGATGTCGTCGGTCCAGTCCTCGAGCTCGAGGTAGTGGCGAACGAGGTCCCCGCTGACGCCGAAGTCGCCGCCGATGGGCTGCCGGATCCGGTGGCCGTAGAGCGCGCGGGTGAGCGGATAGGTGACCGTGTTGGTGATCGTGCCGTCGTACTTGTAGCGGGCGTACAACGGGGCGACGTAGTCGTAGCCGCCCTTGAGGATCGGGCCGGCCAGGAGCTCGATCCACTCGGGGACGATGCTTCGCAGGTCGCTGTCCACGACGACCAGCGCCTGGACCTGGAGCGCGTCCGCGATCTCGAAGATCGTGCGCAGGGCGGCGCCCTTGCCGCCGACGCCCTCGATCTCGGGGTAGGTGATCGTGACCCGATCGAGGCGGTTGGTCGGGCGGACGAGCAGGATCGACTCCACGTAGTCGGGCGGCTCGGTCTCCACGACGACGCGCTGGGTGCCGTCCGGCGAGCCCGCGTCCGAGTTGACGAGCACGGGCTTGAGGTCCGGGAAGTACTGGACCAGGCCGGCATGCGCCGCCCGCACGACGTAGCCGATCGTCGCGGCGTTCTTGAAGCTCGGGATGCCGACCATGATGTCGGCCCGTCCGAGGCGGCCGATCTCTTCCCGGATGGCGGGCGTCAACGTCGTCGCGGGCACGAGCCCACCCTACCACCGTCCCGGCACCCGCGGGTACAGGGGTGCGGCGCGTGGGCGGTCAGCGTGGCGGGGCGGGGGCCCTGGCGCGACCGTGCGGACCCTCGGGCGGGCGTGCCACGGCCCAGTCCGGGTTCTCGCGCCCGGCGAGGTAGCGGCTGTTGGACGCGCGATACGAGAGCTCCTCGAACCCGAGCCCGCCCCAGGTGACCAGCGTGAGCACGGCCGACGGGCGCACGAAGGTCGTGATCCGGACGAGGAACGACTCCTCGAGGATCGTGTCCAGCAGGCGCTTGCGCTCGAGGAGCGGGACGTCCAGCAGCGACTGCCCGTCCAGCCACAGCAGGTCCGTGGCCACGAACGCATGGCGCTCGCCGCCCTCCAGCGCCTCGAGGATCGTGGCCTCCGCGGCCTCGGCCTCGCGCACGTGGTCGCGCGCCCGGACGAACGGGTCGTCCCTGACGCTCTTGAGCAGCGCCCGGGGGACGAGGATCGGGGGCCGTTCCACCGCGGGTGCCGGCGGCAGCACGCCCTCGCTGCCGTGGAGGGCCTTCGTGGTGACGTTCCCCTCGACCACCGCGTCCAGCGCGGTGAAGGCGCCCCGGAGCGCATCGAGCAGCTCGGCGGGCACCGTGATCTCCGAGCCGTGCGCGAACAGCGCCGCCGAACCCTCGCCCAGCACCGCCACCGCCCGCAGCCCGCCCCAGGCGGGCTCCACGATCGCATCGGGGATGTCGCGGGCGGCGCGGCGGCCGGGCCGCTGGGGCTCCCAGGCCGCGGCGATGTCTCGAGGGGCGGTCGGCTCCGTCACGCGGCGATCGTAACCGGAGCCCGATTCGCACGTCTCCCGCCGACTATCATCGCGCCACCCGGGCGCCCGCCCGCCATCGTCCCGAGGTTCCCATGTCCGCCGCACCGGTCCCCGCGCCCGTTCCCGCGCCAGCCGCCGCGCGCGACCCGAACCTTCGGCCGGTCGCCCAGGGGGCGTGGGTCCTGTACGACTTCGCGAACACGATCTTCTCGTTCGCGATCGTGTCGGGCGCCATCGGCCTGTGGCTGACCGACGACGCCCGGTTCGGAGCCGGCACCGGGCAGCTGGTCCTGAGCATCGCGGTCGCGATCAGCGTCGGCCTCAACGCGATCGTGTCGCCGGTCCTGGGTGCGCTGTCCGATCGCGGCGGCGGGCGGCGGCTCCCGTTCCTGCTCGCGTTCACCGCCCTGTGCGTCGGGCCGACCGCCGTCATCGGGTTCAGCGGGCCGCTGCTGGGCGTGCTGCTGTTCGTGGTCGCGAACTTCGCCTATCAGGCCGCGCTCATCTACTACGACGCGTCGATCAAGCTCGTCAGCTCCCCGCACACCCGCGGCCGCCTGAGCGGGGTCGGCACCGGGATCGGGTACTGCGGCACGGTCGTGGTCGGGCTCCTCATCTTCCTGTTCGACATCCCGGTCGAGGCCCGGTTCGTGCTGTCGGCGGTGCTGTTCGCGCTATTCGCGGTGCCGGTGTTCGTGATCGTCCGGGAGCGCCAGGACCCGTCCACGCCGAGGCTGACCGTCGCCGACGTGGTCACATCGTGGCGCCAGCTGGAGACCACGATCGCGCACGCGCGCGACGTTCCGGGCCTGCCGCGGTTCCTCGTGGGGCGGTTCTTCTACTCCGACGCGGTCAACACGGTGATCGTGGTCATGAGCGTGGTCGCGGTCGAGGCGGTGGGGCTGACAGCCGGCCAGGCGAACCTCGTCCTGCTGTCGCTGACCGTGGTCGCCATCCTGATGTCGTTCGCCTGGGGCTGGATGGCGGACCGTCTCGGGCCGCGGCGCACGCTGATCACCGTGCTCGTCAGCTGGGCGGTCGGCCTCGTGATCGGGTCGGTGTCGCTGTCGCTCAACGGCACGGACCCGCTGACCGGCGGCCCGACGCCGACGGTCCCGGGCATGGCGCTGTTCCTCGTCGCTGGCGCGATCCTCGGCTCCGGGCTGGGCGGCGTGCAGGTCGCCGACCGGGTGTTCATGGTCCGGCTGTCGCCGCCCAACCGGGTCGGCGAGTTCTTCGGGGTGTACGGCCTGGTCGGCAAGGCGTCGCAGGTGATCGGGCAGGTCCTCTACGGCGCGATCGTGTTCCTGCTCCTCGACTCGCTGGGCGTCGGGGCCTACCAGGTCGCGATCCTGAGCCTGATCGTCACGATGCTGATCGGGCTGTGGCTGGTCTGGCCGGTCAGCGACCGGTGGGCCGGCTCGGGCGAGGTCGCCGGCGGCGCCGCGGGCGGTGACCCGAGAGATGCGCCGCCGCCCC
>MGOE01000023.1:25956-26212 GCA_001797035.1 Chloroflexi bacterium RBG_16_72_14 | reverse complement strand
CGGGCAGGCAGGCGGGCAGGCGGCCGTCGAGAACCTAGTCCCCGTAGCCGTCCGGGTGCTCGCGGCGCCAGGCCCAGGCCGACCCGATCATCGCCTCCAGCGTGGAGCGCCGCGGAGTCCAGTCGAGGGCCTCGCGCGCCCGCGCGTTCGACGCCACCAGCACGGGCGGGTCACCGGCACGCCGAGGCCCGATCGAGTGCGGGATCGGCCGGCCCAGCACCGCCTCAGCGGCCGTGAGGACCTGCCGCACGGAGAA
>MGOE01000023.1:25058-25867 GCA_001797035.1 Chloroflexi bacterium RBG_16_72_14 | reverse complement strand
GGTCTTCCACGTGGATGTAGTCGCGGAGCGCGGTGCCGTCGGGCGTGGGGTAGTCGTCGCCGAACACCGTGAGCGGCCGGCCGCCCTCGGCGGCGATGAGGATGTTCGGCACCAGGTGGGTCTCGGGGCGGTGGACCTCGCCGAGCCGCCCGGTCGCCCCGGCCACGTTGAAGTAGCGCAGGACCACGCTCCGGCACCCGTAGGCCGGGCCGTACCAATGGAGGGCTCCCTCGAACGCGCGCTTCGTCTCGCCGTAGGTGTTGATCGGGCGGAGCGGGGCGTCCTCGGTGATGGGCGTCGCGTCCGGCACGCCGTACACGGCGGCCGTGGACGAGAACACGATCCGGCGCACCCCCGCGGCCCGGGCCGCCTCGAGCAGCGCGACGCCCCCCGCGACGTTGTCGCGGTAGTACTTCGCCGGGTCAGTGACGCTCTCGCCGACCAGCGAGCGGGCGGCGCAGTGGAGGATGGCGTCGATGCCCTCGGCCTCGAGGAGCGCACGGGTGGCGGCCTCGTCTGCGTACGTGCCGACGACGAGCCGGGCATCCGGGTGGGGGATCGCCCGATGGCCGGTGGTCAGGTCATCGAGCACGACGACATCGTGGCCGGCCGCGAGGATCGCGTCCACGGACACGCCGCCGACGTACCCGGCACCGCCGGTCACCAGGATCTTCACGGGCGGTTCCTCCGGAGCAGGCGGTCGAGGAGGGAGCGGCGGGAGGGAGATGGGCCAGGTGCCGGCTCGGAATCCGGCGTGGCCTCGGGCGGCGCCAGGTCGGCAGCGGGTGACGCGGCCCCGGCGACGGGCG
>MGOE01000023.1:4949-25014 GCA_001797035.1 Chloroflexi bacterium RBG_16_72_14 | reverse complement strand
GGTTCCGGGCGCCGGCAGGCCGCGGGCCGCGTAGACCTCCTCGAGCCGGCCGACCAGGCGCGCCGCCGCGGCGTTCTCGGGGTCGATCCCGAGCGCCTGCATCGCAAGCCGGTACGCCTCGGCGTCGTCGGTCCGCTCCAGGGCCACCCGCGCCAGGCCGACGACCGCGATCGAGTTCCGCGGGTCCGCCGCCACGGCCTGCGCGTACAGGCGCTCCGCCTGGTCCACGAGCCCCATCGCCAGCGCGCGCTCCGCCTGGAGCAGGAGCTCGATCACCGCCCGCCCTCGCGCCCCCGCTCGATCATCGTTCGCCCTCGTCCGGCAGCATGTCGGCAAGCATGCCCTGTGCCAGCAGCATCAGCGTGGCGCGGTCGTTGAGCACCGGGTCGGCGATCACCTGGTCCACGAGCGCCTCGAGCACCCCGCCCAGGCGCGGCCCCGGCTGGAGCCCCAGCTCGCGCATCAGGTCGCCGCCGTCGATCGCGAGCGCGTTGCGGTCCAGCGGCACCCGCGCCGCCAGCTCGGCGTCGATCCGGGCGCGGAACGCGACCTGGTCCGGGTCGTCGGGCGCCATGCCGCTGCCGATGTCGTCCGCACGCCGCAGCTCGAACAGGGGGCCGATCCAGTCCCGCCCGATTCGCCGGATGAACCGGCGGACGGCCGCATCGGTGGCCTCCCGGTCCACGACGAACATATGGTGCCGGATGAGGTGAACCACCTCGTCGGTGGTTGCGCGCGGATAGCGGAGTGTGCGCAGGAGCGTCTCCGCCTGCTGTGCGCCGACGATGTCGTGGTGGTGGAACCGGCCGTCCGCGAGCGTCGCTGGCTTGCCGATGTCGTGCAGCAGCGCCGCCAGCCGGACGACCGGCCGGTCCGCGGGCACGGCATCGACGGTCCGCAGCGTGTGATCCCAGAGATCCTCGCCCAGGATCTTGTTCTGCTGGATCCCGCGCTGCTGCGCGAGCTCGGGGGAGATCACCGCCAGGAGCCCGGTGTCGAGGGCCAGCCGCAGCCCGACAGACGGCATCGGGGCCGCGAGGAGCCTGGCCAGCTCCGCGCCCACGCGCTCGCCCGAGAGGTGCCGGACCAGGCCCGCGTTGGCCCGGATCGCCGCGAGCGTCGCGGGCTCGATGTCGAACGCCAGCGACGCCGCCAGGCGGACCGCCCGGACCATGCGCAGGGCATCCTCGCGGAACCTGGCGTCGGGGTCGCCCACGGCCCGCAGCCGCCGCGCGGCGAGGTCGGCGATGCCGTCGAACGGGTCGACCAGGGCGTTCGGCGCCCCCGTTCCGTCATCGCGTCCCGCCCGCCCCCAGGCGATGGCGTTGACGGTGAAGTCGCGGCGGGCCAGGTCCGCGACGACGTCGTCGCCGAACTCCACGCGGTGCGGCCGGCGGAAGTCCGCGTAGTCGTGCTCGGTCCTGAAGGTGGTGATCTCGAACACGTCCTCGTCCTGGCGCACGGCCACCGTCCCGAACCGGTTCTCGTACACCGAGCCCGGGAACAGGGCGACGATCCGGTCCGGGCGCGCATCGGTGGCCATGTCCCAGTCGTTGGGCTCGCGGCCCAGCAGGGCATCGCGCAGCGAGCCGCCCACGACGTAGGCGGCATGCCCGCCGGCGTGGAGGCGGTCGAGCAGGGCGACGACGGGCGCCGGGACCGCGAGCACCAGCCGCGCGTCGGCGGCGCCGGGCGTCTCCGGGGCGGCCACCGCGATCCGTCAGTTCCGGCCGAGGAACAGGTAGTCCCGCCAGGCCTCGTTCCGGTCGTCCGCCAGGTACGGCGTGAACAGCGAGTAGATGTCGCTGCGGGGCTCGAACGGCTGCCGGATGAGCCGCAGGCGCGCCTCCTCCGGCGTCCGGCCGCCCTTGCGGTGGTTGCACGGCTTGCACGCCGCGACCAGGTTCTCCCACGAGTGGGCGCCGCCGCGATGGCGCGGCATCACGTGGTCCAGCGTGAGGTCGTGGGCCTCCCGCCCGCAGTACTGGCAGGTGTGCCGGTCGCGCGAGAAGATCTCGCGCCGGGTCAGCTTCACGCGCGGACGCGGACGGCGGATATGGTGCTGGAGCCGGATGACGGACGGCGCGCGGTAGACCTCGCGGACCGTCCGGATCTCCGCGTGGTTGTACTCGATCACCTCGGCCTTGGCGCCGAACAGCAGCCGGAACGCCCGCGGGATGTTGCAGACGTTCAGCGGCTCGTAATTCTGGTTCAGCACGAGCACCACGCCGTCCATCGGCCGAACGATAGCAGGACGTTCGGTCGGGGCGGCCCGGCGCGGATTCGGGGTGCTGGCGGTGTCCTCCTCGTCAGACCCTGGGCGGGTCCATCGCGCGCTCGAGGCGGGCGATCTCGACCTCGATCCGGCCGACGTCGGCGCTCGCTTCCTCCCACCCGTGGCTCCCGAGCTCCGCCGCGTTGCGGCGCGCACGGGCCTCCGCGTGGCGGGCGAGGAGCTGCTCGCGGGTCTGGGCAGGGGCGTCGTCGCCTGCGGCCGGCGTTCTGGCCATGGTTCCTCCGTTGCTGGCCCAAGGGTAGCGCGAAGGGCGGTCGAACGGCGCCCCGATAGCGGCCGCCGCCGGCCGCCCGGTCCCCGCTCGCGCCGCTCGCGGGCCTCCGGACCGTGCGTGCGACGCACGGATTCCTGACGCCGGCGTCGCTGCGGTGCGTCGCGACCACGTTGACGACCGGTTTCGGGCCGGTTGGGCCCTTGCCCGCGCTTCCGTCGTGCCTGCGACGCACGGCGCCGACCCTCGCGATCGGATCCCGTGCGTGCCACGCACGGCGGCCCCGGTCGCGGAGGCGCGGCGCAGCCCGGCCCTGTTCGGCGGTCGCCGCGATCCGGAGCGGCCCAGGCGTTACCCGACGGCAACGGCGATCCGGCGGACGGCCATCCCGGGCGCCACCGGCCCCTCGCGGAGCACCCGGGCGTACCAGCGCGCGTCCTCCGGGTGCACCTTGTGGCTGATCCGCGCGATCCGTCGCCCCGCGAACCAGTGCGCGATCGTCTGGCACGGTCCCGCGTACGCGGTGAGCTCGATCAACGCACCCCCGTCGCCGACCTCCTCGCCGCCGCCGTCGCCCAGCGCCAGCCGATCGCCGGCCCGCAGCGCGGCCCAGTCGATCCCGAGCAGCGTCAGGTTCTCGCCGTAGGCGCCCGGGAACGCCGCGTGCCCGTCCTCGCGCACCCGCTCGATCGCCTCCTGCGCGTACAGCGACACGGCCGCGGTCGGGCCGCCGTGGACCGGCTCCGGCTCGTTGTGGCCGTCGCCCTCGAGGCCCAGCGCCAGGATCCGCGTTCCGAGGGCCGGTGGCTTCGGCACCCCGCCGCCGTTCAGGTTGACCGAGGCGACGATGCCCAGGTCACCCGCCATGATCGTCCGTCGCGCCGCCCACATGACCTCGGCGTCGTACGGCAGTTCCACGGTCTCGCGACCAGCGGTCTCGGGATCCGACCGGAGGATCGCCGTGACGGCTGCCAGCACCTCGGCCCGCGTGGATGGCGCCGATGCCGCCACGTAGCTGATCGATGCCACGCGATCCAGGACCCCGTCGTGGGTGAGCCGCTGTCCGTGGTGAAACGCCGCATTCTCGAACGGCTCGAACATCGCGCTCCGCGCCAGGGCCCCCCGCCAGGCCTCGTCGCGCACCTGCGGTTCCCCGGCCTCGAGGGCATGGACGAGGTCGCCCACCGCCCCGACCCAGGGCACCGACTCGTCGCGCCGATTCCAGGCCAGCAGCAGCCGCCCACCGGGGCGCAGCACGCGGTGGATCTCGGACAGGGCGCGGATCGCGTCGAACCAGTGGAACGCCTGCGCCACGACGACCGCGTCCACCGAGGCCCCGGGCAGCGGGATGGACTCGGCGGCGCCCTCCACCAGCGCCACGGACGGCGCGGCGGCCGCCAGCAGGGCGCGCATCTCCGCGACCGGCTCCAGGGCGAGGATCCGGGCCCCGGAGGGCACGAGCAGGCGGGTCAGCTTGCCGGTGCCCGCACCCAGCTCCAGGACGGTTCGCCCCGGCCGCAGGTCGAGCCGCTCGACGATCGTCGCGACGGCCTCGGCCGGATAGCCCGGGCGCGCCCGCTCGTAGGCGTCTGCGGCGGCGGCGAACCCGCGGGCGGCCGTCCCGTGGACCGGGTCGGTCCCCAGCCGATCCCCGGGTGGGCCGCGTAGATCGCGTTCGCGACGGCGTCGATCGGCTGGATGGGCAGGCCCCAGTCGCCGCTCAGGTAGACGTACACGAGGTCGTACGCCGGGTCGATCCACAGCCGCGTGCCGGAGGCGCCGCCGTGCCCGAACGCCGACGGCGAGCCCGGGCTCGCCACCCCCGGCTTCCCCCAGCCGAGCGCGTAGTGGTCGTCGCGCTGCCGGTCCGGGCCGGCGCCGATGCCGTTGACCGTCACCTCACGCGTCGCCAGCGCGACGAAGGCGGGCGACAGCACCCGCACGCCGTCGAGCTCGCCGCCGCGGAGCATTGCCCGGCCGAACCGGAGCAGGTCGGCGGCCGTGCTCCACAGCCCGCCGCCGGCCAGGTGGAGGTCGGTGAAGGCGTCCGTGATCGACGACCCGTGCTCCAGCTCGTGGGCCGCCGCCCGACGCGCGTCCTCCCCCCGGGCGAAGGCGACCGGGGCCGTCCGGCCGTTTCGGTCCGGCCGCGGGTCGAAGGTGGTGTCGGTCATGCCCAGCGGGCCGAGCAGGCCCTCGGCGAGCAGCGTCTCGAACGGCGTCCCGATCGCCCGGCCCACCGCTTCGACGAGGAGGTCGAAGGTGAACGACGTGTAGTGGTAGCGGTTGCCGGGGGCCGCGTCCTGCCCGAGCCCGGCCGCGACCCTGAGCAGCTCCTCGCGCGGGCCGCGGGCATCGAGCAGCTCCTCGAGGTCGAGATCGTCCATGCCGGTCGTATGCGACAGCACGTGCCAGGCGGTGAACGGGAGGCGGCCCGGACGCTCCAGCTCCGGCAGCCAGGCCCCGAGCGGCACGTCCAGCGCAAAGCGCCCGGCCTCCACGAGCTGGAGGACCGTGGTCGCCACGATCGGCTTCGTGATCGAGGCCAGGAGGCAGATCGAGCCGGTGCCGACGCCCGGCGCGCGCTCCGACGTCACGGCCTCGAGCCGGATGACACCGCGCGAATCCGCGACACCCAGCACGACGAACGGGGCGGTGCCATCGGCGACCTGGGCGGCGGCCACCTCGAAGGCGCGGTCGAGGGCGCGGCGCTGGAGACGGGCCTCAGGCTGATCGGGCATTGCCACACGATAGCGGCCGTTGCCGGGTCGTACGACCACCGACCGATGGTGGACGGGACCAGGTCGCCCGGAGCATGTCCTCAACAACCGAGACCACTCATCCCGGAGGACACGATGCTCAAGCTTCGACTGCTCACTGGCGCCGCCCTGCTCGTGGGCGCCCTCGCCGTCGTCCCCGCCGCCCCGGTGGCCGCGAAGGACGGCGACGTCATCCGCATCGGCAGCTGCTCCGGTGCGACCGACTGGAAGCTCAAGGCCGGCAAGCGCGACGGGCGCATCGAGGTCGAGTTCGAGGTGGACTCGAACCGCAACGGCCAGACGTGGCGGGTCCGGATCCTGGACAACACGGTCCTTCGCTTCTCGGGCCTCCGGGTCACGAAGGCCCCGTCGGGCTCGTTCTCGGTCGAGCGCAGCATCCGGAACATGGCCGGCAGCGACCGGATCGTCGCCCGGGCGCGGAACCTCTCGAGCGGCGAGCTGTGCGTGGGACGCGTGACGATCTGACCCACTCCCCGGACCCGGGCCGATCGACTCCCCGCGGTTGGCCCGGGTCTTGCTGTGTCCGCGGCTCGGAGCGGCGGCGTGACCGGGGCAGCCGGGTCCCGGCCCTGGTCAGTCGGCGCCGGTGGCGACGCCGTTGCGCACGGCCCACACGGCGGCCTGCGTGCGGTCCGCGACGCCGAGTCGCTCGAAGATCCGGGTGAGATGCGTCTTCACCGTCTTCTCGGTGATCCCGAGGCGCCAGGCGATCTCCTTGTTCGAGCGGCCGGTCGCCACCTCGGACAGCACCTCGCGCTCGCGCTCGCTGAGGCCCGGCGCCGGCGTCCGGCGGGCGTCCAGCACGACCCGGGCGACCCGCGGTGCGAGCGGCGCCTCGCCGCTGGCGGCGGCGATGACGCCCCGCAGGACCTCCTCGGGCTCGCCGTCCTTGAGCAGGTAGCCGATCGCGCCGGCGTCGAGGGCGTCGAGGACGCGCTCGCGGCCCGCGAACGAGGTCAGGATCACGACGCGCGCCCCGGGGTTCGCGGCCAGGATCCGGCGAGTGGCCGCGGCGCCGTCGAGCCGGGGCATGGACAGGTCCATGAGCACGACGTCCGGCCGGGTCCGCTCGACGGCCTGGACCGCGATGAGCCCATCGCCCGCCGTCGCGACCACCTCGACCTCGCCGCTGGCCTCGAGCCAGCGCGAGATCGAGGCGAGGACGATCGCGTGATCGTCGGCGACGACGACGCGAATGGCCATCAGCGTGCCTCCAGTCGGACCAGGGTCCCGGCGCCCGGGCTTGAGACGATGCTCAGCGTGCGGCCCGTCTCGCGCGCGACGTCGCGCATGAGGCGCAGCCCGAGGTGGCCCTCCGTGGCGCGGTCCGCCGCGGTCTCGTGGGCGAACCCGCGCCCGTTGTCGCGGACCTCGAGGCCGACCAGGCCGTCCTGGTCCACCACGCGCACCTCGACCCGCGACGGCGCGGCGTGGGCGCCAGCGTTCCTGATCGCCTCGCGCGCGACGCGATAGACGAGGACCTCCGAGGTGGGGTCGATGCCGGCCGGCGGGTCGAAGGCGAGCGAGGTCGCGATGCCCCGCGCCGCGAGCGGCTCCAGCAGGTCCTCGAGGGCGCCGCGCAGACCCGCGGAGCGGAGGTTCGGCGGGTACAGGTCGATCATCAGGGCGCGCAGCTGGCGGCTCGCGCTGCGGACGCCGTCGGCGGCGCGACGGGCAGCCTCGGGCTCGGTCGCCAGCGCGAGGTCGAACGACAGCGCCGTGAGGTCCTGGACGACGCCGTCGTGGAGGTGCCCGGCGATCCGGCGCCGCTCGGCGTCCGATGCCTGGAGCGCCTGGCGGAGCAGGCCCTCGCGCTCCCGGTGGCGGGCGCGCAGCTGGCGCGAGAGGCGGATCGCGAGCGGGACCTGGATGGCGGCCAGCATCAGGAGGGCCAGCACGAACGGGGGGACGAAGGTCAGCCACAGGGCGCGGCCGCCGGACAGCACCGAGTCGTAGCGCACGTAGAGCTCCAGCAGGAGTGGCGTGCCTCTCGGGTCGCGGATCGGCTGGTAGACCTCGAGCACCGGCGCGAGCCCCTGCTCGTTGCGGTTCTCGGGCCGGGTCAGGTCGCTGCGCTCGGCGTGGCTCCGGCCGGTCGCGATCGCGTCGCGGGCGTCGGCGCCCAGCGCGAACTGCTCGCCGACCAGGTCCGGGGCGTCCGCGTAGAGGATCGTCCCGTCGGCCGCCCAGATCTTCAGTCGCACGATCGAGTCGTCGAGGATCCGTGCCCGGACGACGCCGTCCACGGCCGCGACGGCGGCCGGGTCGCCGGTCCCGAGCGTCGCCGGGATCGCCGGCTCGACGACCCCGCTCGCCATGACCCCGGCCAGCGACCGCGCGTCGTCGATGGCCTCCTCGGTGCTCAGGCGCTCGAGGGCGACGGCACCCAGCGCAGCGACCAGCGCCAGCGCCGCCAGGCCGGACACGGCGAACGCCAGCACCGGACGCACCACGGACGGCTCCCTGCCGCCGGCCGCGACCGGATCGAGGCTTCCTGTGGATCGCAGTCCGATGGCCAATCCTTGTCTCCCCGCGCCCGCCCTGGCACGGCTCCCGAGGCGTGCGCCGGGCGAAAGGTTTCGCGATCGGGAACCTCGAGCTCGGGTCCGGCGTCCGGCGGGCCATGCGACGCCATCTCGCGCTCCTCGTCGTCGTGCTCGCCCTCACTGCGTGCGACGCGGTGCCGGTCGTGCCCCGCTCGGATGCGCGGCTGGTCACGGTGGAGGCGACGGGGGGCGAGTGCCCGGCGGGCACGTGCGAGACGCGCTTCGACCTGTTCCGCGACGGGCGGCTCGCGGGTCACGACGACACCGAGCGGCAGCTCTCCCCCGACGCGATGACCCGGATCATGGGCGCGATCGCGAGCGCGAACTGGGACGCGATCCTCGCCCGCCCGTTCACCGGCGAGTGCCCGACCGCGTTCGACGGCCAGGAGCTGCGATACACGTTCCAGACGGCCGGTGGCCCCGTGATCGTGGCCTCGTGCACCACCCAGATCGACCCGGGCCAGGAGCCGTTCGCCTCGATCGACCTGTTCGTCTTGGGCGCCGGGGGCTGACCGGCGCGGCCCCGGCCGGCGCCCCGGCCGGCGCCCCGAAATCGGCTATCCTGCGGGTGCAGGTTTCCGAACCGGAGTAGGATGCCGACGTGACCGACGCCGCCCGCGTGACCGACCCGTCCGCGCGCCCAGCCTCCCCCATCGCCGAGGAGATCCGCCTCCGTCTCGCGGACGCGTGGGGCGAGATGGGCGCTGCGTGGGGCGTCGCGCCGGCCATCGCCCGGGTGCACGCCTACCTCATGGCCCGCCAGGA
Source organism: Chloroflexi bacterium RBG_16_72_14 (assembly GCA_001797035.1). Taxonomy (GTDB): domain Bacteria; phylum Chloroflexota; class Limnocylindria; order Limnocylindrales; family CSP1-4; genus CAIXZV01. Next base: position 16,416 of record MGOE01000023.1, on the reverse strand, counting down.
GCCGCTCACCGAGCGCGAGGTCCGCGAGGCGCTCAACCTCAGCCACCGCGCGGCCAGCCTGGCGCTCGCCGAGGCCGAGGCATGGGGCCTCGTGGAGCGGGTCGCGGAGCCGCGACGGGTGGGCCGGCGCGGGCCGGCGGGCACGGCCTACGCGGCGATCGGGGACCACTGGCGGTGGTTCGGCCGGGTCGTCGCGGAGCGCAAGGTCCGCGAGGGCGACCCGATCATCGTCGTGCTCGAGGGCACGCTCGGCGAGGCGAACGTGGCGCTCGCGAAGCACCCCGCCGACCCAGACCTCATCCGGCTCCGCGAGTGGCTGACCACGTTCCTCGTGTTCGTGCGCCTGTTCGACCGCGCGGTCGGGCTGGTCAGCCGCCTCGAGCCAACCGAGCTGGAGCGGGCCCTGCGCCTGCTGGGCGAGGTACCCGACGACACGATCCTGCGCCTGGTCAGGCTCCTCGACGGCCTCCCCGACGACGACGTCCTCGGCCTCGTCGAGGCGCTCAGCCGGCTGTCCCCATCGTCCGCCCGCCGCGCGACGACGCTGATGTCGGGGGTCGTCCGCACCCTGGTCCGCTAGCCACGGGCTGTCGACGCGGTCAGCTGGTGACGATCCCGGCGTAGCGGTCGATGACCCCGCCTTCGATCGGGTCCCCGACGAGCTTGCCGGCGCCGTGCATGCCCTCGACGGTGCCCCAGGCCGCGATGACGCTCCAGGTCCCGGTGGACCCACCGGGGCCGAACAGCGCATTCAGGCGCAGGACGAACCCGCTGTCCGAACCGTCGCACCAGAACACCTTGAACCCCGCGAACACGCCGGGTCCGGGCGTGAACACCACGTTCGCCGGCCCGTCCTCGACGATCCCCTCGTCGCACCCCGGGAGACCGTCGGCCGTGAACGTGTCCGGCACCTCGTCGAACGTCGTGATGGCCGTGATGCTGATCGCCTGGCGGTGGGCAGCCGCGACCGGGGCGACGCCGGCCACGAACAGGAGCATGACCGCCAGGGTGGGGCCCAGTGTGCGCCGCATCGCGATCTCCTCCAAGCTGGTGGGCCACGTCGTTCCGCCCATGGCCCAGGGGACCTGTCGATTCTGACGGCTCGGTCAATGACCGGGCGGTCCCACGCTTCGATCGCTCGTCCTCACCCGCGTACGCCGGCCGGCGGTGCGGGCGAGTCCAGCCAGCGACCTCGGGCGTGCCGGGGCGGCGCCTAGCGGACGCTGTAGCCCCCGTCCACCACCACGGTCGCGCCGTGGAGGAACGTCGCGCGGGGTGAGGCGAGGAACAGGATTGCGTCCACGATCTCGGCTTCCGTGCCGAGGCGGCCCACGATCTGGCGCTCCGCCATCTGGCGGCGCAGCTCCGCAGGGTCCGGGGCGCCGGCCACGATCCGGTCGACCCACGGCGTCTCGGTCGTGCCCGGGGCGACGCAGTTGGCGCGGATCCCGCGCTCGGCGTAGTCCACCGTCAGGCTCCTGGTGAGCGAGATGAGCGCGGCCTTCGATGCGCCGTACGCGGCGCGGCTGGGGATCCCGATCAGGCCCCCGACGGATGCGACGTTGACGATCACGCCGTGCCCCTGCTCGAGCATCGCCGGCAGCACCGCGCGGCAGACCAGGAACGGTGCACGCACGTTGACCGCGAAGGTGTCGTCCCACTGCTCGAGCGTCGTCTCGCCGAGGGTCGCCCGGTAGCCAACGCCGGCGTTGTTGACGACGATGTCGATTCCCCCGAGCGCCTCCAGGGCCGCGGCAACGGACGACTCGACGGCCGAGGGATCCGAGAGGTCGACCGCGACGGGGAGGCAGCCGTCCGTTCCCAGGTCGTCCGCCAGGGTTCGGAGGGCCTCGACATTACGACCGAAGACGGCGATCCGGCACCCCGCCGCGACGAGCGCCACGCTCGTCGCTCGCCCGATCCCCGACGACGCGCCCGTCACCAGGGCACGCTGCCCTGCGAGCCCCCAGGGATCGCTCATGGCCGGTCCGCCTGTGCTTCGAAACGAGATGCTGCAGATCGTGCCAGACGCCCGGAGTCTCCGAGCCGCCGTGAGACGCGTCGCTGGGGTTCCGGCAGCCTCCGTGCGATAATCCGGCGGTGACGCCGGACCGAACCGGTTCGAACGGGCGACGACCCCGGGGCCAGCCGGACGGCCGACTGCTCACGCGTCCTGTCGGAGAGCCCTGCCAACCATGACCGAAACCTCCACCTGGGCCACCAAGAAGGGCCTCGCCCAGATGCTCAAGGGCGGCGTCATCATGGACGTCGTCACGCCCGAGCAGGCCAAGATCGCCGAGGAAGCCGGTGCGGTCGCCGTGATGGCGCTCGAGCGCGTGCCGGCTGACATCCGAGCCGCGGGCGGCGTCGCCCGGATGAGCGATCCCGCGATCATCGTCGGGATCATGGAAGCGGTGACGATCCCCGTCATGGCCAAGGCCCGGATCGGCCACTTCGTCGAGGCCCAGGTGCTCGAGGCGCTGGGCGTCGACTACATCGACGAGTCCGAGGTCCTGACCCCCGCCGACGAGACCAATCACATCGACAAGCACGCGTTCAAGGTCCCGTTCGTGTGCGGCTGCCGGAACCTGGGTGAGGCCCTGCGCCGGATCAACGAGGGCGCGGCGATGATGCGGACGAAGGGCGAGGCCGGCACCGGCAACATCGTCGAGGCCGTCCGCCAGCTCCGTGACGTGCTGGCCGAGATCCGCCGTCTCCAGGGCATGCGGCAGGACGAGCTGTTCGTCGCCGCCAAGGAGCTGCAGGCCCCGTACGAGCTGGTGCGGGACGTCGCCGCCAACGGCCGCCTGCCGGTCGTAAACTTCGTCGCGGGCGGCATCGCGACCCCGGCCGCCGCGGCGCTGGGGATGCAGCTGGGCGCCGAGGGCGTGTTCGTGGGCTCGGGCATCTTCAAGTCCGAGGATCCGGCCCGGATGGCGAACGCGATCGTCCAGGCGACCACCCACTACCAGGACCCGAAGATCATCGCCGAGGTCAGCAAGGGCCTCGGGGCGCCGATGCGGGGCCTCGCCATGGAAGCCATTCCGGAGCAGGAGCGGCTCGCGGTCCGCGGTTGGTAGATCCTCGGAATCCTCGCGCCGATGAATCCTCGGGCCGCTGGCGTCGCGGAGCTCCGCCGCGGGCCTCGGAGGGCGGGTGCCAAGCCATGGTGACGGTTGCCGGTTCATGGATTCGATGAAGATCGGGGTGCTGGCGCTGCAGGGCGCCGTTGCCGAACACGTTGCCGTACTGCGCGCGATCGGCGTGGAGCCGGTCGAGGTCCGGCTGCCCGCCCACCTCGATGGCGTGGACGGCCTGATCATCCCGGGTGGCGAGAGCACCACGATGCGCCGGCTGATCGAGCGGTGGGGGCTGCGGCAGCCGATCATCGACCTCGCGGCGCGTGGCGCGCCGCTGTTCGGCACGTGTGCCGGGATGATCGTGCTGGCGCGGGAGATCGTCGGCGACGAGGCACCGATCCTGCCCCTGCTGGACATCACGGTGGAGCGCAACGCATTCGGGCGCCAGCTGGATTCGTTCGAGGCGGAGCTGGCGGTGCCTGTCCTGGGCGGCACGCCCGTCCACGCGGTGTTCATCCGGGCCCCGATCGTGGATCGGGTGGGACCGGACGTGGACGTGATGGCGCGGCTCGAGGACGGGCGCGTGGTGGCGGTCCGGCAGCGGAACGTGATCGCGACCGCGTTCCACCCGGAGCTGGCCGGCGAGACCCGCTTCCACCGCCTCGTGGCGACCATGGCCGCCGAGCACGCGGATCCGGGGGAGGGCGTGGGCCGCCGGCCGCACCCCACCCGGCGCGGCCAGCAGGGACGGTGATCGAACCGTGGCTCGAAGCACCGGCAAGGTCCGGGCGGCCCGGCTGACGGACCTCGCCGCCCTCGGCGAGCTGTCGCGGCTCGCCCAGGCGGACGGCGAGGGGACCCGCTCGCTGGGGCTGCCGGTGTCAGCCCACCCGATCGGGATGTTCAGCCTGTTCCGGCTGCCGCTGGGCGCGTTCAGCCCGCACGACGTGCTGTACGTGTTCGACCGGGATGGCCAGGTGGCGGGCCTGCTGCGCGTGGAGCGCGAGGGCCTGCGCGACGAGTGGACGGTCGTCGAGCTCGACGCGGTCGGCGGACTGGACGCGGGCGACGTGCGCTTCCGCCTCGTGCAGCACCTGCTGCGCGACGGCGCCAAGCGCGGGGCCGTGCGGTTCCACGTCGCGTGCGTGGACGCGGACGACAACGTGGAGCTGTTCATGCAGGCCGGGTTCATCCGGTTCGGCGAGGAGCGGCTGCTGTACCGCGAGCCGGCCCGGTTCCTGCCGGCGCCGTGGAGCGACGAGGAGGCCCGGGAGGCCGGCATCCGCCCCGCCACGCCGATCGATGCGCTCGCCCTGACGCGCCTGTACGCGGCCGTGACCCCGCCCCCGGTGCAGCGGCTCGAGCTCCTGCGGATCGCGGACTGGGAGCGCCAGGGCCGCGACTGGCGGGTCCCGCGCAGCTCGCTCGCCCCGATCCTGCGGTTCGCGGACGTGGAGGCGTTCGTGCTGGCGGCGCCGGGCGGCGGCCCCGACGGGACGCAGCTGGACGCATTCGTCCAGGTGGGCGTCGCCAAGGAGGACCAGCCCCACTACCTCAAGCTGATGGCCCGGCCGGACACGGACGTGGCGCCGCTGATCCGGTATGCGCTGGGGGTGATCGCCTCGCGCGCTGAGCCGGCCGTGGGGAACCGGCACGGCGTGCTGGCACCCGTGCGCACCTACGAGCTGCCGCTGGACCGGCGGCTGGAGTCGGAAGGCTTCGTGGCCGCCACGACGGTCACGCTCCTGATGAAGGAAACCCTCGTCCGCGTCGCCGAGCCGCGCCTCGTGCCGGCCGGGGTACGGTAGCGGGCACGAGAAGGAGGTCGGTGAAGCGTGGGATCCCGGGATCAGCGCGAGACGATGGATGACCTGGACGTGCTCCTCGCGGCGCTGCCGCCGGAGATCGTCGCGGCGATCCATGCCCTGCCGGACCGCGAGACCTTGATCGAGGTCGTCCTGGACCTGGGCCGCCGGCCCGAGGCGCGGTACCCGTCCGCCGAGGTCACGCTGCTCGAGCGCGAGGTCGTCGAGGCGGACCTCCAGTACGTCGTGGACCACATCGGCTCGTTCGGCGACGACAACCGGGCCGGGATCGAGCGCACGCTCCACCGCATCAGCGCCATCCGCAACCGCAACGGCAAGGTCGTGGGGCTCACATGCCGGATCGGCCGCGCGGTCTACGGCACGATCGAGATCATCTCGGACTTCGTGGAGAGCGGGAAGTCGATCCTGATCATGGGCCGGCCGGGCATCGGCAAGACCACGATGCTCCGCGAGGCCGCCCGGGTGCTCGCGGGCGAGCAGCGCAAGCGGGTCGTCGTGGTGGACACCAGCAACGAGATCGCGGGCGACGGCGACATCCCGCACCCGGCGATCGGCAAGGCGCGCCGGATGCAGGTCCGGACGCCCTCGCTCCAGCACGAGGTGATGATCGAGGCGGTCGAGAACCACATGCCCCAGGTCATCGTCATCGACGAGATCGGGACGGAGCTCGAAGCCCAGGCAGCGCGGACGATCGCCGAGCGGGGCGTCCAGCTGATCGGCACGGCCCACGGCAACAACCTCGACAACCTGATGCTCAACCCGACCCTGTCGGACCTCATCGGCGGCATCCAGAGCGTCACCCTCGGCGACGAGGAGGCACGGCGCCGCCGGTCGCAGAAGAGCGTCCTGGAGCGCAAGGCGCCGCCCACGTTCGACGTCATCGTCGAGATCCAGGACCGGGAGAAGGTCCTGGTCCACGACGACGTCGCGGCGACGGTCGACGCGCTCCTGCTCGGCGACGCCGTGGCACCGGAGCTCCGCTGGCGGGACGAGGAGGGGGTCCACCGGTCCCAGTCGCGCCCCAAGCCGTCCGTGCGCGAGGCCGCCGGCGGCGACCGGTTCAGCGGGTTGACGGGGTCGGGTGCCGGGGCATGGGGCCGCGAGCCCGGGTGGCGCGGCGCGTCGCAGTACCGCACCGGCGGCTACGCGGGCGAGGACCGCCTGCCGCAACGGCCGGGGTTCCGGCCCGGGCAGTCCGGCGGCTGGCGCGCGGGGCGCGGCGGCTCGTCCGAGCGCGGCTCCGAGCGGGGCGCGCGTAGCCAGGAGGGCGACCGACAGGGCCCGCTGAGCATGCTGCCGGGCGAGCGATTCGCGGTGCCGCCCGGGGCGCCGTTCGTGGCCGGCGAGATCGCGGACCGCGGGCCGCTGGAGCGGGCCGAGGCGGAGGTCGCAGCGAGCGCCGGGCTGGCCGCCCGCGATGCCCGCGAGCTCCAGCGGCAGAAAGCGTGGCGGGACGAGGCCTCGAGGGCGCTCAACGCGCTGCGCGAGGACGAGGGCACGCGCCCGGTCAACGCCGCGGAGCTGGAGGCCGAGGAGGAGGCGCGGATCGCCCGCCTCGTGCCGGGCGAGGTCGGTGCCGAGGACGGTGCGGCGGGCGACTCCGAGGACGACGAGGCTGGCTTCGGCGAGGGCGCGCTCCAGGTCGAGGGCGGCACGCTGCCCACGCTGCGGGTCTATCCCCACGGGATCAGCCGCAAGCGCCTGGAACAGGCGGTCCGGGACCTCCAGCTGCCGGTGATCGTCGCGCGCGAGGTGGACGAGGCCGACGTGGCGATGACACTCCGCAGCGAGTACCGCCAGAAGCCGCCCGCGATCCGCGAGGCCGAGGAGCGCGCGTTGCCGGTCTATGTCCTCAAGTCGAACACGATCGCGCAGATGCAGGCGTCGCTGACCTCGATCTTCGCCCTCGAGGTGGACCCGCGGGAGGCCGCGCTGCGCGAGACCGAGCAGGCGATCGGCCTCGTGATCAAGCAGCAGGAGCCGGTGGAGCTGGCGCCCCAGAACGCGTACATCCGCCGGCTCCAGCACCAGATGGCCGAGCGCGCAAACCTCGTGTCCCGGTCGCGCGGCCGCGAGCCGTACCGCCGGGTCCGCCTGTACCCGGACGCCGCGCGGACGGCCTGGAGGTAGGGCAACCCAGCGGCGCCCGATCCTGCCGGGCTGGCGACGCGGCAGCTTTCACATGATCCGAACGGCACGGGTCCGGACCGGCGATTCGGGCCGCTCGCGCGCGCCCGGCCCGGGTCGGGGGGATCGGCCGCCGCACGCCCCACGCACGATCCGGGCTCTCAGGCCGATACCGGGCGCCGCCACCTGGACCGGCAGGTGCGGGGGAGGGGTGGTTGAGGCCGGGTTCGTTCGGATGATCCGAATTGGCGGGCATGCCGCGCCGGCTCGCTGTTGCGGCGTCGCTCGCGGGGAGGCACGGCCGTATTCTCGACGCGTGACTGGGACGGAGGCACCGGCGACGACCCACGGGGCGGAGGGGCTCCCCGGGCAGCCCGGTCTCCCCCCCACCCCCGCGACCGGCCTGACGGCCGCCGAGGTCGAGCGGCGTCGCGCCGCGGGCCTCGGCAACACCGCCCCGCCGCCGACCACCCGGACCTACGCCCAGATCCTGCGCGAGAACGTGTTCACCTTCGTGAACAACATCCTGTTCGCGCTGGGCGTCGCGCTGGTCCTCGTCGGGCGCCCCGTCGACGCCCTCGTCTCGCTCGGGGTCATCTCCACCAACGTGGTCGTGGGCATCGTCCAGGAGATCCGGGCCAAGCGCACGCTGGACCGGATCGCGCTCCTGACTCGGCCCACGGCGACGGTGATCCGGGACGGCACCGAGGCCCAGCTCGCCCCGGATGCGCTGGTGCTGGGCGACCTGATCGCGGTCGAGGCGGGCGACCAGGTGGTGCTCGACGGCCGCCTCGTCGCCGGCGCCCTGAGCGTGGACGAGTCCCAGCTCACGGGCGAGAGCGACGTGGTCCGGAAGCGCCCGGGCGACGAGGTGTTCAGCGGGTCGTTCGCGACGTCAGGGGCGGGCCGCTACGTGGCCGAGCAGGTCTCCACCGCGAGCCTGGCCACCAGGATCACCGCCGGAGCCCGGTCGTTCCGGCGCGTGATCACCCCGCTCCAGGGCGAGATCAACCTCGTGATCCGCGTCGTGCTCGGCATCGTGCTGTACCTGGAAGTGCTGCTGGTCGTCCGCGGCCTGGTCCAGTCCTCGGTGCTCGGCGACGTCGTGGCGGATGCGACCCTCCTGGCAGGCCTCGTCCCAAACGGGCTGTTCGTGTCGATCGCCGTCGCCTACGCCTTGGGCGCCGTCCGGATCATCCGGTTCGGGGCGCTCGTGCAGCAGTCGAATGCGATCGAGAGCCTGTCCCACGTTGACGTCCTGTGCCTGGACAAGACGGGCACGCTGACGGCGAACCGGCTCGAGGTCGAGGCGGTGGCGGGCCTCGCCGGTTCGACCGAGGAGGATGTCGCCGCGGCGCTGGCCTCGCTGGCCGCCTGCGCCACGGCCCGGAACCGGACGACCGAGGCGATCGCCGCCCGGTGGCCGGCCGCCCCCCGTGCGCTCGCCGCCGAGGTGCCGTTCTCGTCGGCCCGGAAGTGGAGCGCGGTCTCGTTCGCGGCACCGCCACCCGGGTCGCCGGGGATCGTCGCGCTCGGCGCGCCGACGTTCCTGCGGCCCTTCCTCGCTCCGGACGCGGACGGCGAGCCGGGGGCCTGGGCGGAGCTCGCGGCGCGGACCGGGACCTGGACGGATCGCGGCCTGCGGGTCCTGCTGGTGGCGACGCACGACGACCCGGCGGCCCTCCCGCCCCAGCAGGACGAGGCGACGGCCACGCTTCCCGCCGGGATGCGTGCGGTCGGGCTGGTGGCGCTCCGCGACGAGCTCCGCGGCGAGGCCGAGGCCACCCTGCGCGCCTTCCGCGAGGCGGGCGTCGCGGTCAAGATCATCTCCGGGGACGACCCCGAGACCGTCGTCGCCCTCGCCCGCCAGGCCGGGCTGGTCGACGCCGCCTCGATCGCGGGCCCGGAGCTCGACCGGCTCGACGACGACGCGTTCGCGAAGGCGGCCGCCGAGACCACCGTGTTCGGCCGGATCACCCCCGCGCAGAAGGAGCGGCTCGTCGACTCGTTGCGCGCCCGCGGCCACTACGTCGCGATGATCGGCGACGGCGTGAACGACGTGCTGTCGCTCAAGAAGGCCAACCTCGCGATCGCGATGGGCAGCGGCAGCCAGGCGACGCGCGGCGTGGCGGACCTCGTGCTGATGCAGGACTCGTTCGCCGCGGTGGCCCAGGCGGTGGAGGAGGGGCAGCGAATCATCAACGGGATGCAGGACATCCTCAAGCTGTTCCTGACCCGGATCGCGACGGTCGGCCTGGTGGTCGTGAGCTCCCTCGTCGTCGTGACGTTCCCGATCGAGCTGCGCAACGCATCGGCGCTCACCCTGTTCACCGTCGGCATCCCGAGCGCGCTGCTGGCGGTCTGGGCGCAGCCCGGGCGCCGCGTGCGCGACACCCTGGGGCGGACGCTGGCGCGGTTCGTGGTCCCCGCGGCGGTGGTATCGAGCCTGATGGGGCTGTTCGTGTTCTACGGCTCGCTGGTGCTGGCCGGGCCGCCGACCGACGAGTCGCTGGGCGCCGCGAAGACGGCCCTGACCGCGTTTCTCGTGTACGCCGGGCTGTTGCTGATCGCGTTCGTGGAGCCGCCGACGCGGTGGTTCGCGGTGGTGGAGCCGGTCACGACCGACCTCCGTCCGGCGCGGCTGGCGCTGGTGCTCGGGTTCGGGTTCATGGTGATGCTGTTCGTGCCCGTCGCCCGCGCCTGGTTCTCGTTCAGCATCCCTGCGCCCCGTGATGCGGTATTGGTGGTCGTGGCGGTCGTCGCGTGGCTGCTCCTGGTCCGGACGTTCTGGGAGCGGCGCCTCGTCGACCGGTTCCTCGGCATCGCCTGAGCCAACGCTCGAGAGGAGGCTCCCTTGTCCCTGCGTGTCCTTGAGGTCGTGATCGACTGCGCCGATCACGGGTCCGTCGTCGAGTTCTGGGCGGCGGCCCTCGGTTACGAGCGCCAGGAGGTCAACGAGCAGTACGTCGGGCTCGTCCCGCCCCAACCCGCTACCCCGGGCCGACCGCCGATCCTGTTCCAGAAGGTGCCGGAGCCGAAGGTCGTCAAGAACCGGGTGCACCTCGACCTCGCCGGCGACGTGATGGCCGACGAGGTGGCGCGCCTGGTGGGCCTCGGCGCGACGGTGATCGCGGAGCGGTCGCTGGGGGCGCTCACGTGGACGGTCATGGCGGACCCCGCGGGCAACGAGTTCTGCGTGTCGGGCGGCTGAGCCCCGGTCAGTACGCCACGAAGCCCAGCCCCCACACCGCGACCAGCCCGTAGACGTTCACGACGATCCCCGCCACGAGCGCCACCCGCAGCCCGAGCGTCAGGCCGTGGCGCACCACGACCCAGGCGAGCAGCCACCACAGGACCGGCAGCACGTCGCAGATGAACCGGTACCCGAACTGGGCGAACCCGGCCACGCCGTGGAGCAGGTCCGGCACGAGGACGAGCCCGACGGTGAGCCACGGGACGATCAGCGCGCGGTCGCGCGCCCGCCACAGCCACAGGAGCCCAGGCATCGTGAGCAGGATCGACGTCCCGGTCCAGTTGGGGCGGAACCACGGGGGATCGTCAACGAGGTCGAACGACCGCAGCAGCATGGTGTGGAGGCCGCGCGGCAGGTACTCGAGCGAGAAGATCCCGTGCTCGTACCACGGTTCGTCAAGCACCGATGCCGGCGGGTCGCCGCCCATGATCCGCGTCAGCCCGAAATCGAGCGGGTTGCCGAACCGCGCCAGGTTGTAGGCGGCCAGCGCGGCGCCGATCGGCACCGCCCCGACCACGAACGCGGCGGCCCGGCGGCGGTAGAGCCACGCGAACAGGGGCAGGGCCAGCAGAATCGGCACGCGGCAGGCCACGGCGAACGACCACAGCAGGCCGCCCGCCACCGGCGCCCGACCCGCGATGGCGAGCTGGAGGGCGGCGAGCATCGCCGCCATCGCCAGCGCGTGCTCCACGTTGTGCGGGCCGCCGGAGGTTGCGATCCACGTGAGCTGCGACCCGAACGCCAGGCCGACGGTCAGCCAGGCGGCCTGGCGCGCGGTGCCGCCCACCCGGCGCACGAGTCCCCACCCGAGCCAGACGGCGACCGCGCCGGCGAGCCCAGACAGGATCCCGGAGTCCAGGACGTGTGGCCCGGCCACGGCGACCACCGGCAGGAGCACGAGCACGGGCCCCGGCGCGAGCGGGGCGTACCAGCCGCCGTCGGGGGCGGGGATGCTCTCGATCCAGGGCATGGGCTCGGCGATGGACAGGCGGCCCTGGAGGAGCGCGGCGGCAAGCGGGTTGAACGGGTCGTTGTCCTGCTGGCCGGGCCCGGCCAGCAGGTAGACGAGGCCCGCCGCGATCGCGAGCGCCACGCGCGCCCACGGCTCGAGACGGTCGATTCGCGCGGTGGGGCTCGAGACAGGCTGGTGGTTCGCCGCCGGCGTGCTCATCGGACCGAGC
>MGOE01000023.1:1589-4893 GCA_001797035.1 Chloroflexi bacterium RBG_16_72_14 | reverse complement strand
TGCCGGACGCGCCCGCCTCGCCGACCCTGTCGGTCGCCCTGTTCGCCGCGGTCGGCGGGCCGCCGGGCGAGTTGGAGCCCGAGATCTGGAAGCTCGTGTCCTGGCAGGCGTCAGCGCGCCTCGGCGGCGTAGGCCGCCACGACCTCGCTGAGGCGCCGGCTCCGGACAGGCTCCACGACCAGCTCGATGTCGGTGAGGGCGAAGTCGCGCCCCTTGAACAGCAGCGGCTCGCCGAGGTCGCGGGCGAGCGCGTAGGCGAAGCAGTCGCCCATGTTCAGGCGAGCCGGATGTCCGGAGCCCCGCCCGAACTGCTGGTACGCGGTACGCGCGATCCGTGCCTGCACCGGCGTGAATGGAGCGACCTCGATGCGCAGCAGGCGCAGGTCGGCTTCAAGCGCCCCGGACAGCACGGGGTCGCGCCGCCCGTCGATCACCGCGGCCAGCTCCACGTAGCTCGCCGCCGAGAGGCGGCGGACCGGGGCCCCGGCCATCAGCCGTGCCAGCTCGGGGGCGTTGGCTTCGCGCAGCAGGAGGGCGACGAGGACGGACGTGTCGATGATCACTTCGGCAGTCCCTTCTCGTCGTACAACAGCGCGTCGAAGTCCTGGCTGAGGTACTCCTTGCCCAGGCGATCACCCAGCTCACCCCAGGCCTCGAGGATCTCGTCCACGTCGAAGGCAGGCTGCGGCTCGCCGCGCAGCTGTGCCAGCCGGGCTTCGACCGCGTCGGTGATGGCCGCGGTCAGCGAGACATGCAGCTCGTCGGCCAGCTCGCGCACCAGCCGGACGGTCTCCTCGTTCTTGATGTTGAGGCTCATGGCAGCACTCTACCATCAGCGGGGTAGACATCTACCGCCCCCAACGATGGCGCCGGGCCCGGTCAGCCCTCGTCGCGGAGAACCGTGAGGCCGCGTGCGCCTGCCAGCCCCAGGACGTACGACGCCGCGCCCATCCCGGGATCGCTCTCGAGCTCGGGGGCCTCGTCCCCATCGTCCGCGCGGCCGGAGCCGCCGAGCAGCCTGAGCGTGCCGCCGTCCGCCGCCAGGCGGTCGAGGATCCGCTCGAGGTCGTCCCCGCCCACGGCCACGAACCGCGAACCGGTGTCGACGGACACGGACCCGTCGGGCTCAGCGTAGAGCGTGAGATCCGCGGTCGTCCGCTCGCTGATGCCCATCGGCGTCAGCCGTCGGTCGTGGTGCCGGTGAAGCTGAACGACGAGAGCCGCAGCGAGGGCACGACACTCCCGCCGAGGAACCCGCGGATGCACCGGCGCTCGCGGCTCACCGCCTCCACGCCAGCCAGCGCGTCCAGGTAGGACATCGTGAACCGCAGGTTGCGCACCGGCCCGACGACGCGCCCGCCCTCGACCAGGAACGTCCCGTCGCGGGTCATGCCGGTGATGATGACCCGCTTGCCGTGGACCGGGTTCGTGTAGTGGAAGCGGGTCACGAGGAGGCCGCGGTCGAGGCCGCCGACGAGCTCGTCGAACGACGCATCGCCGGCGCTCATGACCATGTTGGTGGGGAATGGGCCGTACGGATTCGGGGCCGGCAGGCCGTGGCCGGTGGACCGGCGCCCGACGCGAGCCGCCGTCTGGGCATCAAACGCCAGGTCCCGGCACACGCCGGCGTCGAGGAGGGCCAGCCGCTGCTTCGGCACCCCTTCGGCGTCGAAGCCCATCGGCAGGCCGGCCGGATCGCGGCCGTCGTCCGTGATCGTCACCAGCGGCGAGCCCACGCGCCTGCCAGCCTCGTAGAACGAGCGGTCCTCCTGCACGGCGAGGGCCGACAAGCCGAGGTAGCCCAGCATGTCCAGCAGGTCCACGACGGCGTAGTGGTGGAGCACCACCGGGTAGTCGCCGGGCTCGATCGCGACCGGCTTCCGGCTCGACCGCGCCCGGTCCGCCGCCTCGCGGCCGACGAGGGCCGCGTCGATCGTGGTCGCGTCCACCGCGCACTGCTCGGCATAGCCGGTGCCGTCGTCAGGACCCATGGTCACGCTGAGCAGCTGGCTCGTCGTCCGGCGCTCGGCGGCGCGAATCCCCTTCGAGTTGGCGACCGCGACGGCCTCGACGTCCGTGGAGAACGAGCCGAAGGCGGCGACCCCGGCCTCGTCCGCGGCGGCGATGACGGCCCGGGCCCCGCCGGCACGGAGCTCCGGTGTCGCTCGCGCCGTCCCGTCCGACCAGGCGACCTCGAGCGGCTGCGGCGCGTCCGCCTCGGGCAGGCCCGCCCAGTCCTCCAGCTCCTCGACGTTGGCGGCGATGTCGCCGGCCCGCTCGACGAGCGCGCGGACCCCCTCGTCGTCCATGCGCCCGGTGGAGGCGACGCCCACCCGGCGGCCGCGCACGAAGCGGAGGTTGACGAAGACCTCGGCGCTGGCCACGTTCTGGTGGATCTCCGAGTTCGCAAACCGCGTCAGGGCGGACTCGCCGGCGACGACCAGGGCCTCCGCCTCGGAAGCACCGGCCGTTTCGGCCAGCGCGACGACGCGCTCGGCGAGCCGGAGCGCCTCCGCAGGGTCGCCGCCGATGCCGTGCCGCTCGCTCATCCCATCACCCCCACCCGCACGTTGCGGAACCGGGCACCCGAGACGCCGTGGCCCACGTGGCCCGTCTGGCCGGGCTCCCCCTTGCCGCAGTTCGGCGTGCCCCACATGCGCCACGACGAAGCGTCGCCGACGGCGTCCATCGAGCGCCACAGCTCGTAGGTGATCCCGGTGTAGGTGCCGTTGCGGTACAGGCGGCCCGGCTTGCCGCCCTTGACCTCGCGGCAGATCTCGGTCGCGAACTGGAAGTTGAGCCGACGATCGTCGATGGACCAGGACCGGTTCGTCTCGAACAGCAGGCCGTCGTCCGTGTCGGCGACGATGTCGTCGAAGCTCATGCCCGGCCTGGGCAGCAGGTTCACGTTCGTCATCCGGATCAGTGGGATCCGGTTCCAGCCGTCGGCGCGCATCGCGCCCCCCGAGCTGCGCCCGATGCGCGGCGCGGTCTCACGCGAGCTCAGGTAGCCGACGAAGACCCCCTCCCTGACCAGCGGCACCTGCTGGGCCGCGACGCCCTCGTCGTCCCAGCCAAACGTGCCCAACCCGCCAGCGACGGTGGCATCGGCCACGATGTCGCACAGGTCCGAGCCATACCGGAAGGTGCCCAGCATGTCCGGCGTCAGGAAGCTGGTCCCGGCGTAGCTGGCCTCGGTGCCGAACGCGCGGTCCAGCTCGGTCGGGTGGCCGCAGCTCTCGTGGACCTGCATGTACAGCTGGCTGGGGTGGAGGAGGATGGTGCGCGTGCCGGCGGGCAGCGG
>MGOE01000023.1:0-1570 GCA_001797035.1 Chloroflexi bacterium RBG_16_72_14 | reverse complement strand
ACGGCCTCGCTCGCGATCCGCTCGGCGTTGGCCTCGAGCTCCATCGCCCGCACGAACTCGTAGCCGGCCGAGGCCCACAGGCCGCCGTTGTCGGGGAAGCTCCGGCGCTGGTGCTCGTCGCCCTCGATCGCGTTCGCCTCCAACCCGGCACCGACGTGGGTGATGACCTGCTCGGTGTACGAGCCGTCGCTGGCGGCGAAGGTCTTCCACTCGCGCTGGGCCGCGTACAGGCTCTCGGTGAACGCGACCCCCTTGACGGCGTTGAGCGCCCGGTCCGCCGCGAGGAGGTCCGCGATCTTGCGGTCGAGCGGGACGACGAACGGATCCTCGACGACCGGCGTCTCGAACCGGCCGACCGCCGGCGGCCGGCCGTCGAGCACCACCGGGTTGCGGATGGCCGTCGCGCTCGCCCTCGCGATCCGCACGGCCTCCGCGGCCACCCGGTCCGCCTCCGCGGTGCCCAGGTGGTGGCTGGCCGCGAAGCCCCACGCTCCATCGACGATGACCCGGACGCCGAAGCCCTCGGTCTCGCCGCCGGACACGCCCTCCACCCGCGTGGACTTGATGTTGATCGACTCCTCGAGCCGCCTCACCACGCGGATGTCGGCGTACGTCGCGCCCAGCGCGGTGGCCGTGTCGAGGGCACGGCTGGTCAGGTCCCGCATCGAGCCGAGGGTATCGTGCATCGCCGCGGCGGCGCCCTAGGGCGATTCGCGTAATCCGGACGGCAGACGGGCTCGCGGCCGACGTGCTACCCGATGCGGGCGGCTGCGAGGGCCTGGCTGGTCAGCACGACGCCGACGACGAGGACCAGCAGCCCCGCGCCGACCGGGACGAACCGCGCCACGGCCGCGTGGCCGCGAGCCGACGGCAGCCGGTCGAGGAGGCCTCGAGCATGGACGAACGCCAGCCCGACGCCGGCCATCACGGCCGCCATCCCGAGCCCGAACGCCGCCACGAGGATCACGCCCCAGGCCGGCGCACCGGCCGCCACGGTGGCGAGGAGGATGAGCAGCGCGCTGGTCGACGGGACGAGGCCGCCGGCCAGCCCCAGGACGAACAGCCCCCGCCACGTGACGGTTGACCCGGGTGCGGGCACGTGCCGGTGCCGGATGCCGCCGTGCGCGTGTACGAGGGCGTCGTCGGTTGGCCCGTGGTCGTGCGCGTGGTCGTCCTCGTGCGGATGCTCGTGCTCGTGCTCGTGCTCGTGCGGATGCGGGTGGTCGTGCCCGCGATCGTGCGCGAGGACCGGGGCCCGGTGCCCGGTTCGAGCCCGCCGCCAGCGGCGGACCTCGGTCGCGAGCATCCAGCCACCCACCACGACGATCGCGGCCGCGGCGACGAGCGGAGTGATGCGCAGCACGAGGTCCGGCGGCAGGGCGGCGCCGGCAGCGAGCACGATCGCCGCGAGGCCCAGGATGCCCAACGTGTGCGACACGCTGACCGCGAGGCCGAGCCCCAGCGCGTGCCGCGGCGTGCCTCGCGTCCCGACCAGATACGCGGCCATCAGCGTCTTGCCGTGCCCTGGAGTCAGGGCGTGCCCGGCCCCGAGCACAGCGGCGACCAGCAG
>MGOE01000022.1:115433-115734 GCA_001797035.1 Chloroflexi bacterium RBG_16_72_14 | reverse complement strand
CCCGCTGGTTTAGCACTCTCGCTGTGAGAGTGCCAACAAACTACCGGAGCGGATGGCCCGCTGTCAACCGTGGGCTGCAATTCGGGGTCGGACGGTTGCACGGCCGCAGGTTTGCTATCGCCGACGGCCGCCGTCGCCTCGGGACTGCCGCTCGCCGCGACACCGGAGTCCGGGCCCACCTGGGGTCTGCGGGTCCCCGCGCAGGCCGTCTACGGGCCCGAACCTGGTCGCTGCCGGGTCCCGCGGTCCCCGGCGAGCGTCGTGCGGGGGCGTGGGTGCGACCCGGAGTCCCCGGCCCGCG
>MGOE01000022.1:113537-115146 GCA_001797035.1 Chloroflexi bacterium RBG_16_72_14 | reverse complement strand
CATCGCGATCACTTCCCGGGCGTAGTCGACCGGCCCCGAGAAGCTGTGGACCACCGCTGGCGGGCGGCCGCCGAAGGCTGCCCGGGCCGCGGGGCCGTCGAACCCGGCCGCCCGGAGCTCGGCGACCAGCGCGTCCTGGGCGTCGCGCTCGCCCTGGCGCGAACGGCAGTGCAGGATCGCCGGCTTCGCGATCGCGAGCGCCAGCGCCAGGTTCCGCTGCAGGTTGTCGAGCTGGTCCGGCCAGGGCGAGAACATCCGGTCCGCGTCCAGCCCCGTCTCCCCGATCGCCACGACGCGCTCGTCGCGCGCCCAGGCCTCGACCGCCGCCCAGCCGGCGGCATCGACCTTCGCCGCGTCGTGGGGGTGGACCCCGACCGCGACGTCCAGCCACGGCCGGCGCGCTGCCAGCTCCAGCGCGCGCTCCGACGAGCGCACGTTCCAGCCCGGGACCAGGATCCGCTCGACTCCGGCGGCCAGCGCCCGGTCGAGGACGGCGTCGAGGTCGTCGTCGAAGCGGTCGGCGTTGAGGTGACCGTGGGCGTCGATCAGGCGCATCGCCCGATGGTACGGCGATGCGCCTCGAACCCGCGACTCAGGTGGTCGCGGGCGTCGCCCCGTCCGTGTTCAGCCGGCGCCCTCGCCGGTGCTCTGCCAGAGACCGACCTCGCTGCCCTCCGTATCGCGGACCACCGCGAAACGGCCCATCCCGCCGCCGATGTCCGACGGCTGTTCGAGCACCGCTCCGCCGTTCGCCTCTGCGGCGGCGCACGCCTCCTCGAGCGAGTCGACCGTGATGTACAGCCGGATCACCTGGCCGGTGGACTGGCCGCGCCGTCCGATGGCGCCGCCGCTGCGCTCGCCGTTGCGGAACAGGTGATAGTCGGGGAACTCCGCCATGTCGCCGGCCGCCCAGCCGGCGGCATCGACCTTCGCCGCGTCGTGGGGGTGGACCCCGACCGCGACGTCCAGCCACGGCCGGCGCGCTGCCAGCTCCAGCGCGCGCTCCGACGAGCGCACGTTCCAGCCCGGGACCAGGATCCGCTCGACTCCGGCGGCCAGCGCCCGGTCGAGGACGGCGTCGAGGTCGTCGTCGAAGCGGTCGGCGTTGAGGTGACCGTGGGCGTCGATCAGGCGCATCGCCCGATGGTACGGCGATGCGCCTCGAACCCGCGACTCAGGTGGTCGCGGGCGTCGCCCCGTCCGTGTTCAGCCGGCGCCCTCGCCGGTGCTCTGCCAGAGACCGACCTCGCTGCCCTCCGTATCGCGGACCACCGCGAAACGGCCCATCCCGCCGCCGATGTCCGACGGCTGTTCGAGCACCGCTCCGCCGTTCGCCTCTGCGGCGGCGCACGCCTCCTCGAGCGAGTCGACCGTGATGTACAGCCGGATCACCTGGCCGGTGGACTGGCCGCGCCGTCCGATGGCGCCGCCGCTGCGCTCGCCGTTGCGGAACAGGTGATAGTCGGGGAACTCCGCCATGTCGCCGAACTCCCAGCCGGCGACCGCGCCGTAGAAGCGCTTCGCCCGCTCGGGATCGTCGGCGGGGAACTCGACGTGCGTGATCTCACCCTTGGCCATGTCGCTGTCCTCCTTCGTCGGTGATGCCTAC
>MGOE01000022.1:109253-113525 GCA_001797035.1 Chloroflexi bacterium RBG_16_72_14 | reverse complement strand
CAGGCCCCGGCGGTTTCGACAGGCTCGGTCTCGATGCGCGGGAACAGCGGCGTCGGGGTGGGGGTCACGCGGCCGGGCTCGTCTCGCAGGGCGCCCCAGGCCAGCCGCCCGAGGAGCGGCGGCCCGCCGTTGCCGTCCTCCGCGTAGCCGTAGGCGAACCCGAGCTGCTCGAGGATCCGCGGCGCGACCGAGGGCATGGTGGGCGCGACCGCGAGCCCCACCAGCCGGCACGCCTCCACGAGGTCGCCCAGGACGTCGCGGAGCCTCGTTGCCGCCTCGACGTCTCCCGTCTTCGCCGCCTTGTTGAGCGTCCATGGCTGCTCGGCATCGACGGTCTTGTTCGCCCCGCCCACGAACTCCCACAGCTCGGCCAGCGCATCGTGGAGCAGGCAGCGCTCGAGGCGGTCCGCGTACAGCCGCAAGGTGTCCGCCCAGCCCTCGCCCAGCGGCGAGTCCGCGGCGGGCCGCGGTCGGGGCCGCTCCCCGTCCAGGTAGCGGTTGACCATCGAGACGGTGCGGTTCACGAGGTTGCCGAAGTCGTTGGCCAGGTCCGCGTTGTAGCGGCGGACGAACGAGTCCCAGGAGACGTCCGTGTCGCGGTCGAAGGGGACCTCGCGCAGGGTCACGTACCGGGCCCCATCGGCGCCGAAGGCGTTGACGACCGCATGCGGGTCGAGGAAGTTGCCGCGGCTCTTGCTCATCCGCTCGCCCTGGACGAGCAGCCAGCCGTGGACCCAGACGTGGCTGGGCGCGTCGATGCCGGCGGACCACAGCATGGCGGGCCAGTAGATCGTGTGGAACCTGGCGATGTCCTTGCCGATGACGTGCAGGTCGGCGGGCCACCAGTGCCGGAACGCCTCGAGGTCGTCCGGGAACCCGGCGCCCGTGATGTAGTTGATGAGGGCGTCGAACCAGACGTAGATCGTGCCGGCCTCCGGGTCCCATGACCCGTCCTCGCGCTGTGCCGTCTCGCCGTTCTCGGCGATCGGGAACGGGATGCCCCAGGCCGCGCCGGCCCGGCTGATCGAGAAGTCCTCGAGGCCCTGGCGGATGAACCCCAGCATCTCGTTGCGCCGGTAGTCCGGCTGGACGAAGTCCGGGTTCGCCTCGTACCAGGCGAGAAGGCGCTCCTGGTAGGCCGACAGCCGGAAGAACCAGTTGCGCTCGGTCAGCCACTGCAGCTCGACGTCGGGATGGTTCGGGCACTGCATGCCGCGCGCCGTCTCGAGCAGGTCCGACGGGGCCTTGAACCCCTCGGCCGGGCAGTACCAGCCCTCGTACCTGCCGAGGTAGACGTCGCCGTTGTCATGGGCCCGGCGGACCATCTCCTGCGCCGACCGGTGGTGGTCCGGGTCCGTGGTCCGGATGAACCGGTCGGGGCTGATCAGGAGCGCGTCCTCGGCCGACTTGTACAGCGCGACCTTCTCGTCCACGAACTCGCGCGGCGTGCGACCCTGGGCCTGGGCGGCCTGCGCGATGTTCACCGAGTGCTCGTCCGTGCCGGTCAGGAACCGGGTGTCGTCACCCAGCATCCGGTGCCAGCGCGCGATGACGTCCGCGCCGATGACCTCGTACACGGTGTGGAGGCCGGGCGCGTTGTTCGCGTAGGCGATGGCGGTCGTGAGGTAGAACCGGCGGCGATCGGACATGGCGCGGCCGATGGTAGCAGCGAGCCGTGCCGCGGAGGCCGGTCAGCCGGTCATTCGCGCCGCGAGCAGGACCTGCGCCAGGTAGCGCCCCTCGGCCTCGCTGCCCTTGAGCCGGAGGCCGACGATGCCGGGCTCATCCGCGGCGAAGGGCCCGGCGATCCGGACCACGCGCCCACCGGCGAGGAGCAGGTAGAGCAGCCCGATCAGCGGGCTGAGCAGGATCGTGAGCGCACAGCCGAGGTTCCAGTCCCGGCCCACGTCCACGCCGCCCAGCACACGGGCCGGGAAGGTCGCGACGTGCACGACCCGGTAGCGCTCGACCCACAGCGCGCCGACGAGCAGGGCGACCACCCAGGCCGACAGCACGGCCAGGAAGCCCGCGACCGCGATGTCGGCTGGCCGGCCGCCGTCGGGGATCGTGACGGCGTAGCCGATGAAGGGAACCAGCCAGGCCAGCATCGACAGGAGGACGAACACGCGATACTGGAGGCGTGCCTTGGGGTCGATCAGCTCCACGCGTGTCGTGACCCAGCCGCCCCCGATCCGGAACCATGCGCGTCCCCGCGCGCGGCCATCGACGGTGCGGATCGACAGCTCGACCGGCGCGCTCGCGACCGGCGTCCCCGGCTGGGCGAGCCCGGCCAGGGGGCCGAAGGCGGGCGCGGTCCATGGGGCGGCGCCGGTCGTCCAGGCGTTCTGGGGCGGGGCAGGTGTCGGCCAGGCGTTCGGGGGCGGGGCAGGTGTCGGCCAGGCAGCGGGCGCGGGCTGCACCGCGGCCGGTGCGGTCGGCGGCGCCGCGGTCGGGACGGTCCACGACTGGGTCCCCGCCGCGGGGACGCCCCACGGCGTCGGAGCCTGGGTGGCCGGCGCCGGAACCGGTCGCGGGCTGGCGAGCCGCAGCACCACCCAGGCCGCCACGGTGATGGCGGTGAACCCGCCGACGATCCCGAGCATCACCTGGACGTTGCGGTTCGACAGGACGACCGACGGGTCGCCCATCGGGTTGAGGAGCGTGTGCCAGAACAGGAACGTCACCGCCAGCAGGGCCCCGCCCCAGGCGATCGGGCTCAGGCGCCGGGTGAGCGCGCCCATCGAGCCCGACAGGCCGAGCAGCGCGACGAACAGGTTCTGGACCGTCGACGCGAACACGAGCAGGAGGAACGCGCCCAGGCCCTCCACGATCGCCGGCGCGCCGCCCGACCGCGAGGCGGCCGTGGTCGCGATCGTCGCCGCCCACGAGGCCCCGCCGATCGCCACCAGCGCGACGAACCCGATCGTCGTCAGGCGCCTCGACCGCGCCTCGTCGAGGGCCGACTCGTCGAGCCGCAGCGCCTCCGGCGCCCCGAACATCAGGCCCGGGACGACCGCCGCCAGCCGGGACACCCCCGTCGATGCCACCGCGAGCAGGGCGGTGGTCGGGCGGACCGACAGCGCCGCAGCCAGGCCCCAGCGGCGTGCCACGCGCCACTGGATGAGGTCGTCGGCGATGCCCACGACGCCGCACGCGATCGTGAACGAGATGAACAGCCACATGCCGGCCGAGGTGAGCGGCTGCCAGTCGGGCTCCAGGAGCGAGAACACGAGCCCGTAGAACGCGGCGATGCCGACCAGCCGCAGGAGGTCGAGCAACCGGTTGCTGTGAATCCTGCCGCCGATCGTCGTCCCGAGCCGGGCCTCCAGCCGCGCCACGAGGCGCACGAGGCGCACCCGGCGCGCGATCGACTCCTCGTGCTCGGCCAGCATCCGCGTCAGCAGCTTGGAGCTGATCGTGAGCAGCAGCGTGGCCAGGGCGGCGAAGGCGAGGTTCGTGCCCACCACCGCCGGGTCCGTGGACACGTCTAGCGGCGACGGGATGTGCGTGGTCAGCACCGGGACGAGCGGTCCCGACGGCCGGAACACCGGGGCCCCGGCGCCCACGACCGCGGCCAACCGCATATCGAGCGCGCGCGCGACGTCTCCCAGGCTGACCGACGCCTGAACGTCACCCTGGAGCACGCGACCCGCGACCGAGAGCACCGGCCCGCGCCTCGCCTCCACCAGCTCGATGTCGATCCCGAGGTCGGTGTCCACGATCCGGAGGCCGAGGCGCGTCTCCCCGACCCGGTACCCCTCGAGGAGCGTGATGTCCATGTCCCCGTACGTCTCGGCCAGCAGCCTCCTGACCAGCTCGGTCGACGTGAACGCGGCATCGAGGTTCCGCTGGTCGCTCGCCGTGAGCGGCGCGATGAGGAAGGTGACGGCGTATTCGGTGCCGGCGTCCGTGACGCGGTGGTACGCGGCGACGCTCCGGATGTCGGCATCGGGCGAGCTTGCGAAGGCCCCCGCCAGCGACTCGAACATCGACACGATCCGCTCGCCGGACTCGCCGGCCACGGCGAAGCCGGTCGGGAGGTCGTCGGCCCGGACCGCGACGGCGGACAGGTCGGGGAGGTCGTCCTCCGCGGCGGCGGCCGTGCCGGGGACGAGGAGCGCGAGGGCGAGGCCGGCGAGCACCCACAGCGCCGCCGCACGGCGAAGCCGACCCCCGGACGCGGACCCTGCAGCACGTCGAGCGTTCAACGAGGCCTGTCCCGTGCACCGCCGGCGGGCGGAGGGCCGGCCGGACACCGCGCATCGTCGTCCG
>MGOE01000022.1:108796-109210 GCA_001797035.1 Chloroflexi bacterium RBG_16_72_14 | reverse complement strand
CCGCTAAGCACTGGAAGGCCCGTCGCCACGTGCCGAGAATCGCGCCGAGGTGGCGCCTGGCCACCCGAGGGAGGTCGTGCTGTGAGCGCGGTCCGGACTGCCGGCGCAGCGTTCTGCCCGCGATGCGGGGAGGGGCGCCCCCAGGGTGCCCACTTCTGCCCGCGGTGCGGTCTCGACCTCGTCGAGATCGAGGTTCCGGCTCCGCCCGTGCCCGCGACCTCCCAGCCGCCTGTCGCGCCCACGCCCGCATGGCAGCCGCCCCCGGTGGCGTATGCCGCGGCCGTCCCGGTCTCCGCCGCAGCGCCGGTCGCGGGCCCGTCCGCTGTCGGCCGCCGGGGATCAGGGGCCGGGTGGGTCGTGGTCGTGGTCGTCGCCCTCGCGTTCCTCGGTGCCTCGCTCGCGCTGATCGCGGCG
>MGOE01000022.1:108210-108776 GCA_001797035.1 Chloroflexi bacterium RBG_16_72_14 | reverse complement strand
CACGGGCCGCTCGCGACGTGGGACCGCATGCTGACCGATCCCACCTCGGTGGCCGAAGGCGAGCCGTTCAACATCGAGGTCGAGGCCGTCAACGGTGCCGCCGGGCCGACCGGCGCCGTGTGGCTGGTCATCGACTGGCGCCCCGACGACCGCGCGTTCGACCCGGACGCCGCCGGGCGGTTCGTGGCCTGCATCCCCGCCGACTGCCGCTTCCGCGACGACGAAGCCGACGGGCGGACGATCGTCCAGTGGCCGAGCCTCGCGGCCGGCGAGCGGCGCGCGTTCGTGGTCACGGTCGAGCTCACCGGCCTCGACAGCGGGATGACCTTCCACTACCGCGTGACCACCGGGACGGGCGCCAACGAGACTTCGATCGCGGGCGGCAACCGCTGGTCGCTCGACCTCGAGGTGCGGGAGCCATGACGTGCCGATTCGTCGCCTCGCTGCTGCTCGGCGCGGCCCTGCTGGGCTGCTCGGCCGGCACCGCGCCGACC
Source organism: Chloroflexi bacterium RBG_16_72_14 (assembly GCA_001797035.1). Taxonomy (GTDB): domain Bacteria; phylum Chloroflexota; class Limnocylindria; order Limnocylindrales; family CSP1-4; genus CAIXZV01. The sequence goes on along the minus strand of MGOE01000022.1, from coordinate 108,282 downwards.
TACGTCCCGTTCGGGTCGCCGTCGGCCTCTCCGGGAGCGGCGACGACGAGCACACCGACCCCCGAGCCGATC
>MGOE01000022.1:104987-108191 GCA_001797035.1 Chloroflexi bacterium RBG_16_72_14 | reverse complement strand
GGCCACCTGGGCGGACATCCGCGGCCAGCCCGAGGACGCGCTGGTCGCCATCACGGGACGCGTGACCGCCGGGTTCATGGTCAGCTGCTTCGACGTCGGCTGCGGACTCAACCTCTACGATCCCGCCGACGAGTCGGGCGACGCCGAGTCCCTCACGGTCCATGTCATCGCCGTCACCGAGGCCGGCACGCCGAACACGATGGTCCGGCTGCCAAGGAGCTTCACCGAGGACGACCTGGAGCTGACGACGGACGACGGGACCACGATCCGGTCCGGGGACAACGTCCGCGTGGTCGGGCGTGTGGGCCGTGACGGAGATGCCGTGTGGCTCGACTGCGCGCGCCTGGAGGCCGCTCCCGAGCCCGACCCGACGGCGTCGCCGGTCGCCGACGTCGTGACGTTCAAGCAGCTCCGCAAGCTTCCGGAGGGCACGCTGGTCAGGATCCGGGGCACGCTCTCGCTCCCGTGGTTCACGTTCTGCAACGACCGGATCTGCAGCATCACCCTGGAGGACCCGGCATCGGCGCGGACTGCCGACCTGTTCGTCCCGGTCATCCGCGGCGACGACCCGCGGTACAACGGCATGCTGCCGCTGCCCTCGGACTTCAGGAACAGGGACCTCAAGGTGTTCACGGACACCGGCAAGCGGGTCGGCTACGGCGCCAGGGTGTGGATCATCGGCACGCTCGACAACGCGCCCACGGAGGAGGTGCGGGACATCGAGGTCGCGGCCATCGTCGCGGTGGGCTGAGCGAGCGGTACCGTCACCGCTCGCCGTCGTCCATGAGCTCCACCCACTCGCGCCGCCAGGCGGGCGCCTCGAACACGGGGGCCCAGTAGGTCGTCTCGCGAAGGACCCGCCCGTCGAGCAGCTCCAGGACGTCGATCACGTACCAGTCGCGGCCGTCCGGGTAGCGGTCCACCCACTCCGCCGTCCAGACGCCGCCCGCGCCTGCGATGCGCGCGATGGTCCCGGCGGGCGTCAGCACGAACTCGTCATGGCTGCCGGTGAGCCGCCGCTCGCGCGCCCGCCAGCCGCCGCCCGGGTACTGCTCCGCGATGGCGCGCATCGCCGCGGACGAGGTCACGCGCTCGCCGCTCTGCGGCCACTCGCAGGTCCAGCCGGGGTGGCGCAGCGCCTCGGACGTCGCGATGTCGCGCCGCGACTGCGCCTCGCAGTAGCGCCGGACGATCTCCTCGTTGGTCATCGGCCTCCCTCTCCCGCCCCGGTGCGCGGATTGTGCGCGCCCGGCGCCGCGGGTCAAGACCCGGGCGACGGGCGGGTGTCAGTGCCGGAAGTGACGCGTCCCGGTGAGCAGCATCGCCGCGCCGGCCGCCTCCACCGCGCTGAGCACCTCCGCGTCGCGCATCGAGCCGCCGGGCTGGACGATCGCCGTGACGCCGGCCTCGAGCAATACCTGGGGGCCGTCCGCGAACGGGAAGAACGCGTCCGACGCCGCCACGGCGCCCCGGGCCCCGGCCTCGCCCTGGAACTGGCGCGCCTTGTCCACCGCCCCGCGGCACGCGTCCACGCGGCTGACCTGCCCCGAGCCCAGCCCGACCAGCATCCCGTCGCGGACGAGGACGATCGCGTTGGACACGACGCCCCGGACCAGGCGCCAGGCGAGGTCGAGGTCCCGTCGCTCGGCGTCGGACGGCTGGCGCGACGACGTGCACACCCAGGCGTCGGGGTCGTCCGGGAGCGTGTCGGGCGCCGTGACCAGCACGGCGCCGCCGGCGGTCCGGACCGAGCCGAGGAAGTCCACCGCGAGCCCGCCGCGCGCCGTCGGCCTGCCCCGGTCCGCCGACGCGTCCAGGGCCGGGTCGACGACCAGCCGCAGGTTCGGCTTCGTCGCCAGCACCCCGCGGGCCGCGTCGTCGAAGGCCGGGGCCACGACGACCTCGAGGAACAGCGAGGTCAGCCGCTCCGACAGGGCACGATCCACGGTTCCCGTGATCGCGACCACGCCGCCGAACGCGGACACCGGGTCGCCGGCGAGCGCCGCGTCCCATGCCGCGAGGAGGGTCGGCCGCTCGGCGGCGCCGCACGGGTTCGTGTGCTTGACGATCACGACCGCGGGCCCGCGCATGAGCCGTGCCAGGGAGGCGGCCGCCGACGCGTCCAGCACGTTGTTGTAGGACAGGGCCTTGCCCTGGAGCGGCGGCTCCCCCGTCGCGAACGGGCCCTCGCCCCAGCGCGGCTCGCGGTCCGTGCGCCGGTAGCGCGCCGCCGGCTGGTGCGGGTTCTCGCCGTACCGCAGCGTCTCGACCTTCTGGAGCGAGATCGTGAGCACCGGCGGGTATGGGTCCTCGGACGCCGGCAGGCCGGGGTCCGAGGGCAGGTCCACGCCCGCCTCGCGCATCCGCCAGGGCAGCTCGGCGGCGATCCGGGCGTCGTACGCGGCGGTATGGCGGTACGCCTCCACGGCCAGCGCGGACCGCAGCCCCAGGGGCACCGCGCCACGGTCGTCGAGCGCCGCCAGGACGGCCCCGTACCGTGCCGGCGAGGTCACGATCGCGACCGAGGCGTGGTTCTTGGCCGCTGCACGGACCATCGACGGCCCACCGATGTCGATCTCCTCGACGAGGGCGTCGAAGGAGAGGCCGGGCCGCCGGGCCGCCTCCGCGAACGGGTACAGGTTGACGACCACGAGCTCGAACGGGGCGATGCCGGCGGCGATGAGGGCCTCGCGGTGGTCGGCGCGCCGGCGGTCGGCGAGCAGGCCGGCGTGCACCCGTGGGTGGAGCGTCTTGACCCGCCCGTCGAGCATCTCCGGGAAGCCCGTGACCGCGGCCACGTCGGTGACCGGCAGCCCGGCCTCGCGCAGCGCCCGCGCCGTGCCGCCGGTGCTGACCAGCTCGAAGCCACGCGCCACGAGGCCGCGCCCGAGGTCCGCGAGGTCCGTCTTGTCCGAGACGGACAACAGCGCTCGGCGCGGGGCCGGTGCGTGGGCGTCTGCGGCGGCCGGGTCCAGGCGCGCCCGGCGAGCCCCCGGGGGGACGGTGAGCGCGCCGGCGAGGAGGTTCGCGACGGCCGCGGGCAGCAGCCGGTGCTCGACGGCGTGGAGCCGCCCGAGCAGGGTGGCCTCGTCGTCGCCCGGCCTGACGTCCACGGCCTCCTGGGCCACGATCGGGCCGCCGTCGAGCGTCGAGTCCACGAGATGGACGGTGACCCCGGTGACGGCCACCCCCGCCGCCAGCGCG
>MGOE01000022.1:104516-104921 GCA_001797035.1 Chloroflexi bacterium RBG_16_72_14 | reverse complement strand
GCCGAAGGCGCCCAGCACCGCGGGCCCGACGAGTCGCAGGTAGCCTGCCAGCACGACGGCGTCGGGCGCGACGGCGGCCAGCGTCGCGGCGAGGGTCGGGTCGTCGCCGCCGGGGACGAGGACCGTGTCGATCCCCTGCTCCGCCGCCCAGCCCAGCGCCGGGCAGTCGCGGTCCGCGAACACGAGCACCAGGTCGCCGCCGAGCGACCCGCGCGCGGCCGCCGCGACCAGTGCCCGCAGGTTCGAGCCGCTGCCCGACACGCCGACCGCGATCCGTCCGCTCACCTCGATGCCTCCTCCGCGTACCGCGTCCCGCCGGGCGCCGCCGCCTCCACGACCGCGCCCACGACCCACGCCCCGACCCCGTGCTCGCGGGCCAGCGCGACGGTCCGCCCCGCGGCCGCC
>MGOE01000022.1:104090-104474 GCA_001797035.1 Chloroflexi bacterium RBG_16_72_14 | reverse complement strand
ACGTCGCCCGCAGCTCGTCGTCCTCGATCCCGCCGATGGCGCCCAGCAGCCGCATGACCGACGGCATCGGCCAGGCGCCCGGGTCCAGGCGCGCCCCGAGGGCGTCCGGCAGGGCACGCGGCACGTTGCCCGGCAGCCCCCCGCCGGTCACGTGGGCGACGCCCCGGAGGTCGTGACCCTCTGCCGCCAGCGCCGCGCGGATCGCGAGCACCGCGCGCGCGTAGACGCGGGTGGGCGTGAGCAGGACCTCGCCCAGCGTCGCCAGCTCGTGGTGCGGCTCGGCGCGCATCAGGGCGTCGGTCTGCGGATCCCCCAGCACGGTGCGGAGCAGCGCCTGGTACGGCCCGCGGAGGTCGAGGTTGCGCTCCGCGACCAGCGCCCGCA
>MGOE01000022.1:103665-104078 GCA_001797035.1 Chloroflexi bacterium RBG_16_72_14 | reverse complement strand
AAGCCGTTCGCGTGGAGGCCGCTCGCCGCGAGGCCAACGATCGCGTCCCCGGGCGCGGCCGCCGTCCCGTCGAGCATCCGGTCCCGCTCGACGATGCCGATGCAGAAGCCGGCGAGGTCGAACTCGTCCTCCTCCATCAGCCCCGGGTGCTCCGCGGTCTCGCCGCCGACCAGCGCGCAGCCGGCCTGACGGCAGCCCTCGGCGACGCCCTCGACGAGCTCCGCCACGTGCACCGGGTCGAGCCGCCCGACGGCGACGTAGTCGAGGAACGCGACCGGCTCGGCACCCGCGCACACGACGTCGTCGGCACACATCGCGACCAGGTCGACGCCGATCGTGTCGAACCGCCCGAGCGCCGCGGCGATGGCCGTCTTCGTGCCCACGCCGTCGGTGGACGCGACGATGACCGGTTC
>MGOE01000022.1:101651-103650 GCA_001797035.1 Chloroflexi bacterium RBG_16_72_14 | reverse complement strand
CGTGATCGCGGACCCGAACCCGCCGAGGCCGCCCAGCACCTCCGGCCGCCGCGTGGACGCCACCGATGCGCGCATCAGCTCCACCGCGCGCTCGCCCGCGGCGACGTCCACGCCGGAGCGCGCGTAGGCCGCCCTCCGGTCCGTCACCGGCCGAGGCCGCCCGTGGTCTCGAGGATGAACTTGCGGCTGCCGGCGTCGTACGGGACGGGCTCGGGGTAGTTCCCGTCGAAGCAGGCGAAGCAGAACCGGTCGTACGGCAGGTCGAGCGCGGCAAGGACGCCGCCGACCGAGAGGTAGCCCAGCGAGTCGGCACCCACGAACTCACGGATCTCGTCGATCGCGTGGGTCGCGGCGATCAGCTCGGTCTCGATCGCGGTATCGATCCCGTAGAAGCAGGGGTGGTAGATCGGCGGGGCGCTGATCCGCAGGTGGACCTCGCGGGCGCCGGCACGGCGCAGCAGCCCGACGATCTGCTTGGTCGTGTTGCCGCGCACGATCGAGTCGTCGACGACGATCAGCCGCCGGTCGCGGACGGTCTCGCGCAGCGGGTTCAGCTTCACGTTGACGCCCCGCTGGCGCATCGCCTGGGAGGGCTGGATGAACGTGCGCCCGCTGTAGCGGTTGCGGACCAGGCCCTCGCGGTACGGGACGCCCGACGCCTCGGCGAAGCCGGCCGCCGCCGGTGCCCCGGTGTCGGGCACGGGCATCACGAGGTCCGCCTCCACGGGGTGCTCGCCGGCGAGCTGCATCCCCATCCGGCGCCGCGCCTCGTACAGGCTGCGCCCCTCCATGTACGAGTCCGGGCGGGCGAAGTAGATCAGCTCGAACACACACAGCGCCGGGGTGGCCGCGGCGTAGCGGACCGAGACCGGCTCGCGACCCGGCTCGAGGACGACGATCTCGCCCGGCTCGACGTCACGGATGAACGTCGCCCCGACGATGTCCAGGGCGGCCGTCTCGGAGGCGAGGATCCAGCCCGCGGTGTCGTCCCCCCACAGCCCGGGGGAGACCTCCACGCCGCCCGGCGCCGGCAGCCGGCCCAGGACCAGCGGCCGGAACCCGTGCGGATCGCGGACACCGATGACCCGGCGCTCGTCGAGGACGACGAGGCTGTACGCACCGCGCACGCGCGGCAGCACCCGCCGCAGCGCATCGACGGTGTCCGCCGCCGGCTCGTCGGCGAGGAGCGCGGTCAGCAGCTCGGTGTCCGTGCTGGCGGGGAGCCGGCCGCGGCCACCCTCCAGCTGCTCGAGCAGCTCCCGGGTGTTGACGAGGTTCCCGTTGTGCCCGATCGCGAGCGCGCGCCGCGGACCCAGGCGGAGCGTCGGCTGGGCGTTCTCCCAGACCGTGGAGCCCGTGGTGGAGTAGCGGCAGTGCGCGACGGCGAGGTCCCCCGAGAGCGACGGGATCCGCCGCTCGTCGAGCACCGTGCCGACCATGCCCAGGTCCTTGTAGATCATCAGGTGGCTGCCGTCGGACACGCCGACGCCCGCCGATTCCTGCCCGCGGTGCTGGAGCGCGAACAGCGCGGTCGCGGCGACCGCCGCCGCCTCGTGCCCGCGGTCCGGCAGCACGACGCCCACCACGCCGCACATCAGCCGCGCACCTCGGACCCGGGCAGGGCGGCCTCGGCGGCGTGATCGGCCTCGGCGGCGCCACCGCCCTCCCCTCGCTCGGGGCTCTCCCAGCCCAGCGCGCGCGGCAGCCCGTGCTCCCAGGCGTGGCCGATGTCGGCGAGCGTCACCTCCACCGCGTCGGCGATCCGGCTGCCCCGCTCCTCGGCCGCGCCGGTGGCCCCCTCGCCGGCGAGCTCGATGACCAGCCGCTCGCCGCCTGTGATACCCAGCTCCTCGGCCGGCAGCCCGTGGTGGAGGGCGAGCAGCACGAGCGCCGGCACGTGGCGCGGCACCGCCTCCACGACCAGGCGCGACGGGCTCTCCCCGAACAGCGCCACCGCCGGCGAGTCGCCCACCCCCACCCGCAGCGTCGCGCCGCGGCC
>MGOE01000022.1:101289-101636 GCA_001797035.1 Chloroflexi bacterium RBG_16_72_14 | reverse complement strand
CAGGCCGCCATCTCCGCGATCGCGACGGCCAGGCCCCCGCCCGACACGTCCTGGCAGCTCTCGACCAGGCCCCGCGCGATCGCCTCGCGGATGAACGCCTGCAGGCTGCGCTCGCGCACGAGGTCCAGCGCCGGCGGGCCGTCCTCCGCGGCCGCCCCGGCGAGCCGTGCGTACGCGCTGGCCGCGAGACCCGATCCCGGCTGGCCCACCAGCACGACCGCATTGCCGTCCGCGCGGAACGCCGGCCCCACGCGCGTCGCCACGTCCTCGAGCAGCCCCACGATGCCGATCTCGGGGGTGGGCGCGATCGCGCCCGACGGCGACTCGTTGTACAGGCTCACGTTGCC
>MGOE01000022.1:100714-101253 GCA_001797035.1 Chloroflexi bacterium RBG_16_72_14 | reverse complement strand
GACGCACGCGGCCGCGAGGCCGCGCACCGCCTCCGCCAGCTGCCAGAAGGCCTCGGGGCGGGTCGGGTCGCCGAAGTTGAGGCAGTTCGTGACGCCGAGCGGCCGGGCGCCGGTGATCGAGACGTTGCGGGCGGCCTCGGCGACGGACATCGCGGCGCCCAGCCACGGGTCGAGCACGCCGAGCGGCGCGTTGGCGTCCGTCGTCGCGACCAGCGCCTTGGTCGTGCCCTTGATTCGGAGCACGGCGGCGCCGCGCCCGGGTCCCGCCACCGTGTTCGCCTGGACGTGGCTGTCGTACTGCTCGAACACCGCCCGACGCGACGAGAGGTTGGCCGAGCCGAGCAGCGCCAGCAGCACCGCGCCCGGGTCCATGCCCCGGCCGGGCAGCGCGTCCAGCGGCTCTGCGGGGGCGCCGGGGGCGGGTGCCGGCCGGCGGCGCGCCGGGGCGCGGGACTCGCGCTCGAACACGATGGCCTCGGACGCGAGCGCGCGGGCGGGCACCCGGGCGAGCTCGCGGGCGCCGGGCACCGGACGCCCGG
>MGOE01000022.1:99288-100697 GCA_001797035.1 Chloroflexi bacterium RBG_16_72_14 | reverse complement strand
GCGCCGTCGGGCCCGGTGAGCACCACGATGTCCGGCTCCGCGGTCACCCGGCCGATGACCGCCACCGGCAGGTCCCACCGCTCGCACACGGCGCGGACGGCCTCCCAGCGATGCGGCTCGACGATCGCGACCATCCGCTCCTGGGACTCGGAGATCATGACCTCGAACGGCTCGAGCCCGGGCTCCCGGCGCGGAATCGCATCGAGGTCCACCAGCATCCCGGTGCCGGCGCGGTCGGCGGTCTCGCAGGTGGCGCAGGTGATGCCTGCCGCGCCGAGGTCCTGCACCCCGACCACGAGCCTCTTCGCGATCAGCTCCAGGGTCGCCTCGATCAGCAGCTTCTCCGCGAACGGGTCGCCGACCTGGACCGATGGGCGCTTCGACGGATCGGCGTCGCCGAACGTGGCCGAGGCGAGGACCGAGGCCCCGCCGATCCCGTCGCGCCCGGTCGCCGAGCCGTACAGCACGACGAGGTTGCCGGGGCCGTCCGCGGACGCTCGCATCAGCATCCCGTCCTCGAGCAGGCCGATGGCCATCACGTTGACCAGCGGGTTGCCCTGGTAGGACGGGTCGAACACCAGCTCGCCGCCGACGGTGGGGACGCCGACGCAGTTGCCGTAGCCGCCGACGCCCCGGACCACGCCGTCGACGAGGTGCCGGGTGCGGGCATCCGCGGGATCGCCGAAGCGCAGCGCGTCGAGGACCGCGATCGGGCGGGCGCCCATCGCGAACACGTCGCGCAGGATCCCGCCCACGCCGGTCGCGGCGCCCTGGTACGGCTCCACGGCCGAGGGGTGGTTGTGGCTCTCGATCTTGAACGCGACCGCGAGCCCGCCCCCGATCGAGATCACGCCCGCCTGCTCGCCCACGCCCGCGACGACGTCCTCGCCCGTGGTCGGCAGGGTGCGAAGCAACGGGCGGCTGCTCTTGTACGAGCAGTGCTCGCTCCACATCACGCTGAACATCGCGAGCTCGAGGTCGTTGGGGTCCCGGCCCAACCTGTCGCGGATCGCGTCCAGCTCCACGTCCTCGAGCCCCAGCGCGCGGTGGAGCGGCACGGCGGCAGGCGCCGTCATCGGGCGGCCCCGGCGACGGCAGCGTGGTCGGCCCCCGTGATCGAGCCCGTGCTCGCCCACTCGGCCGCGCTCACCACCAGCGAGCGCATGATCCCCAGGCCGTCGTCCGAGCCGAGCAGCGTCTCGGACGCGGTCTCCGGGTGCGGCATCAGCCCGGCCACGTTGCCGGCGGCATTGCGCACGCCCGCGATCCCGCGCAGCGAGCCGTTGGGGTTGCCCGGGTCGCCCGGGCCCGCCACCGACCCGTCCTCGTTCGCGTACCGCCACAGGACCCGGCCGCCGGCCTCGAGGGCATCGAGCGTCAGGTCGTCCGCGTAGTAGCAGCCCTCGCCG
>MGOE01000022.1:93353-99252 GCA_001797035.1 Chloroflexi bacterium RBG_16_72_14 | reverse complement strand
AGCTCGCGGGTGAACGGCGTGTCGAGGGGCTCGGACAGGATCACGACCTCGCGCGACACGAACCGCAGGCCGCGGTTCCGGAGCAGCGCCCCGGGCACCAGGCCCGCCTCCGCGAGCACCTGGAACCCGTTGCAGATGCCGAGCACCGGGCCGCCGCGCCCCGCGAACTCGGCGACCGCGCCCATCACCGGCGAGAACCGCGCGATCACGCCCGCCCGCAGGTAGTCGCCGTAGGCGAAGCCGCCGGGGATCACGATCCCGGCCACGCCCGCGAGGTCCGTGGACTCGTGCCACAGGACGACGGGCTCGGCGCCGGCGATCGCGAGGCTGTTGACGGCATCGATGTCCCGGTTCGAGCCCGGAAACACGACGACGCCGACGCGGACGCTCACCCGGCCACCCCCGCCGGCGCGGCCTCGCCCAGGGGCTCGACGGCGTAGGCCTCGATCAGCGGGTTGGACAGCAGCTCGGCGGCCAGGCGATCCACGACGGCCCGGGCATCGGCCTCGTTCGCGGCGGCCACGGTGAGCTCCACGCGCCGCCCCACGCGGACCGCGCTGACGCCGGCAATGCCGAGGTGCGGCAGGCTGCGCTCCACGGCCCGGCCCTGCGGGTCGAGGATGCCGGGCTTGGGCGTGACGTTGACCGCGAAGCGGTAGGCGCGGGTCGGCTCGCTCATCGGGCGATGACGTCCTCCTGGAGGTAGCGGGCGAAGCTCGCCCCGGTGATGCGCTCGAAGGCTTCGACGTACCGCTCGCGGGTGCCGGCCACGACCTCCGGGGGTAGCTCGGGGCCGGGCGCGGTCTTGTCCCACGGCTGGGCCTCGAGCCAGTCGCGGACGAACTGCTTGTCATAGCTCGCCTGGGCGCGCCCGGGCTCGTACGTCCCGGCCTCCCAGAAGCGCGACGAATCCGGCGTCAGCACCTCGTCGATGAGCAGCAGCTCGCCGGACGGCAGGACCCCGAACTCGAACTTCGTGTCCGCGAGCACGATCCCGGCCCGCTCGCAGACCGCGGCGCCATGCGCGTACAGCGCGAGCGAGGCCGCGCGCACGCGGTGGGCCAGCTCGGGGCTGATCAGCCTCTCGACCATGGTGAACGGGATGTTCTCGTCGTGGACGCCGGCCGGCGCCTTCCAGGCCGGCGTGAGCACGGGCTCGGGGAGCCGGTCGCTCTCGCGGAGGCCGGGCGGCAGCGAGATCCCGCAGACCTCGCCCGTGGCCCGGTAGTCCTTCCAGCCCGAGCCCGACAGGTAGCCGCGCACGACGCACTCGACCGGGAGCACCTCCGCCAGGCGCCCGATCATCATCCGGCCGCGGAGCTCGTCCGCCACGCCGGGCTCGCCCACCAGGGACGGCGGCAGGTCGGCCGGGTCCGTGGACAGGAGGTGGTTGGGCACGATCCCCGCCGTCTCCGCGAACCAGAACCGCGACAGGCCGGTCAGCACCCGGCCCTTGTCCGGGATCGGGGTGGGCAGGACGACGTCGAACGCCGACAGGCGGTCCGAGGCGACCAGCAGCAGCCGCTCGTCGTCGATCCGGTACAGGTCGCGGACCTTGCCCGCCCGCAGGAACAGCGCCTCAGCGTGCAACATGGATCACCTCGATGCCTCAGCGTGCAACATGGATCACCTCCGTCGCTGCCGCGTCGCCCGCGGCGTGTCGCCGGATCGCCACCTCGAGCGGGTCCAGGCGCGCGATCACCGCCGGCACGTGGCGCAGCACCGCGGCGTCGTCGAAGCAGGCGTCGAGATCGGCCAGCGGCAGCTTCTGCGCCACCACCGCGTCCCTGGCCAGCAGCCCGTGGAGCGGCACCCGCTCGTCCGCCGCCTGGAGCGCGTTGCGCTGCACGATCGCGTACGCATCCTCGCGCGACAACCCGCCCCGCTCCACAAGCGCGAGCAGGACGCGGCTCGACGCATGGAGTCCGAGCCCCCGCTCGATGTTCTCGCGCATCCGCTCCGGCCGAACCACCAGCCCCTCGACGAGGCCCGTCGCCTTCACCAGCATGTAGTCGAGCAGGATCGTCGCGTCGGGCAGGATCACCCGCTCGGCGGAGCTGTGGCTGATGTCGCGCTCGTGCCACAGCGGCTGGTTCTCGAGCGCGGACCCGGCGTAGCCGCGGACGAGGCGGGCGAGGCCGGCCAGTCGCTCGGACAGGATCGGGTTGCGCTTGTGGGGCATCGCGCTGGAGCCCTTCTGGCCGCGCTTGAACGGCTCCATGACCTCGGCGATCTCCGTGTGCTGGAGGTTGCGCACCTCGGTCGCGAACCGCTCGATGCTGCCGGCGAGGACGGCGATCGAGGCCACGAACGCCGCGTGCCGGTCACGCTGCACGACCTGGGTGCTGACCGGGTCGACGCGCAGCCCGAGGTCGGCGAGCACCTCCGCCTCGAGGTCCGGGTCCAGGTGGCTGTAGGTGCCCACCGGGCCGCTGATCTTGCCGGTCGCGATCTCCGCGGTCGCCGTCGCCAGCCGCTCACGGCCGCGCGCGACCTCGAACGCCCAGCCGGCGCACTTGAGGCCGAAGGTGGTGGGCTCCGCGTGGACCGAGTGGGTGCGACCCATCATCACGGTCCCGGCCTCCGCGCGGGCCCGGGCGATGAGGGCGAGGGTCAGGCGGTCCGCGCCGGCGGTCAGCCGCTCCCCGGCCGCGCGGAGCTGGAGCGCGAGGGCCGTGTCCACGACGTCGCTGCTGGTCAGGCCCAGGTGGAGGAACCGGCCCTCCGCCCCGACGGCCTCCGCGACCTGCGACACGAACGCGATCACGTCGTGGTCCGTGGCCTGCTCGATCTCGGCGATCCGCCCGGTGTCCACGACCGCGCGGGCCTCGATCGCGGCCAGCGCCTCCGCGGGAACGAGGCCGCGGCGCACCTGGGCGCGGCAGACGGCGATCTCGACCTCGAGCATCCGCTCGAACCGCGCCTGGTCGGACCACAGGGCGCCCATCTCGGGCAGCGTGTAGCGCGGGATCACGCCGGCACCCCGAGCCCGGCCGGCTCCCCGGTCGCCGCCGCCCGCGGCGAGGGCAGGTCTGCGGCGATGTCCCGGCGGCGTTGCAGGCCGTCCCAGGCGATCGCGTCCGCGGCGCGCTCGGCGGCGTCACGGGCGGCGGCGAGGTCCGCGCCCCGGCCGGTCACGGTGAGCACCCGGCCGCCGTTCGTCCCGAAGCCGCCCGGCGGGTCGGGCCGGCCCACCGTCCCGGCATGGAACACGAGCGCGCCCTGCGCCCGGGCGGCGTCGATGCCCGCGATCGGGTCGCCGCGCCGCGGGTCGCCCGGGTAGCCCTTCGCGGCCAGCACGATCCCCACCGCCGCGCCCGGGAGCACGGGGACGCGCGCCGGGGTGCCGTCCGGGATCGCGCCCCGGGCCGCCGCCAGCAGCAGCGGGCCGAGCGTGCCGGCCACCCGCGGCAGGATCACCTGGGCCTCCGGGTCGCCGAGCCGGACGTTGATCTCGAGCAGCGCCGGGCCGTCCGCGGTGAGCATGAGGCCGGCGTACAGGAAGCCACGGAACGGGGTGCCGCGCCGGGCCATCTCGGCGAGGATCGGCCGGTGGACGGCGTCCAGGACCCGCTCGACCGCCGCGTCGTCGAGGTCCGGCAGCGGCGAGTAGGCGCCCATGCCGCCGGTGTTTGGGCCCCGGTCGGCGTCGCACAGCCGCTTGTGATCGCGGGCGGCAGGGAGGGCGACGGCGCGGGTCCCGTCGCAGATCGCGATCACGCTCGCCTCGCGCCCCGAGAGCCGCTCCTCGATGACGAGGGCGGGTACGTCGGCCGGGCGCCGCACGAGGAACGAGGGCACGAGCGCCACGGCCTGCTCGAGCGACTCGGTGACGATCACGCCCTTGCCGGCCGCCAGGCCGTCGGCCTTGAGGACCGCGCCCGCCCCGCCGGCGGCGAGCACCTGCACGAAGGCGATGGCGGCCCCGGCCTCGCCGCCCGCGAACGCCCGGGCCCGCGCCATGCGGACGCCGGCGGCGGCCGCGACCTGGTGGCAGAACGCCTTCGAGGTCTCGAGACGGGCGGCCTCGCGGTCCGGCCCGAGGACGGGGATCCCGGCGGCGCGCAGCGCGTCGGCCACGCCGACCGACAGCGGCGCCTCGGGCCCCACGACGACCAGCTCCACCGACGACGCCCTCGCAAGCGCGACCACGGCCTCGGGGTCCTGCGCGTCCAGGCGCACGGCGCGGACCCTCGGCTCGGTGGCGATCCCGGCGCTGCCGGGCGCCACGACTACCTCGTTGATCCCGGGCTCGTGGGCCAGCTTCCAGGCCAGCGCGTGCTCGCGCCCGCCGCCGCCGACGACCAGCACCCGGGTCGGCATCACGAGGCTCACCGCGTCCCTGCCCGCCTACGCCGGCATCGTGGGGCGGTGGCGCATCGGCCGCCAGGCCCGTTCGATGGTCTGGGTCCGCTCCGGCCCCACCGAGACGAATACGATCGGGACCCCGGCGTGCTCCTCGAGCGCGGCCACGTACCGGCGCGCCGCCTCGGGCAGGTCGCCCAGCGAGCGGACGTCGTGGATCGGTTGCTCCCAGCCCTCGAAGTCCTCGTAGATCGGGGTCGCCCGCGAGAGCGCGGAGCCCGACGAGGGCCAGGTCTCCACCCGCTTGCCGTCGATCTCGTACGCGACGCACAGGCGGATGGTCTTGATCCCGGACAGGATGTCGAGCTTGTTGAGCACAATCGCGCTGTTGGAGTTGACCGCGACCGCGTAGCGCAGCGGGACGGTGTCGAACCAGCCCACGCGACGGGGGCGGCCGGTGACGGTGCCGAACTCGTGACCCCGCTCGGCGATCCCGCGACCGACGTCGTCGAACAGCTCGGTCGGGAAGGGGCCGGAGCCCACCCTCGTCGAGTACGCCTTCATCACGCCGATGACCTCGTCCACCTGGAGCGGGCCGATGCCACCCCCGGTGCAGGCGCCGCCGGCGACCGGGTTGGAGCTCGTGACGAACGGGTAGCTGCCGTGGTCGAGGTCGAGCAGCGTGCCCTGGGCACCCTCGAGGAGCACGTGGTCGCCGCGCCGGAGCGCGTCCTGGACCAGCCACGTCGAGTCGTCGAAGTGCTGCGCGAGGCGCTCGCCCCAGGCGGCGGCCTGGTCCACCAGCTCGTCGACGGTGAAGCCCGGCGCGCCCATCGCCTCGAGCAGCAGGTTCTTGTCCGGGAGGGCGCGCGCGATCCGCTCGCGCAGCACCTCGCGGTCGAGGAGGTCCTCCATGCGCAGGCCCAGGCGCCAGGCGCGATCGCCGTAGGTGGGCCCGATGCCCCGGCCGGTGGTACCGACCCTCGCCCCGCCGAGGCGCCCCTCGTTCGCCCGGTCGAGCGCGACGTGGTAGGGCATGATCACGTGCGCGCTTCGGCTGACCCGGACCTTGCTCACGTCGATGCCGCGCGCCGCGAGCATCTCCAGCTCCGCGATCAGGGTCGCCGGGTTGACCACCACGCCGTTGCCGATGACCGACGTGATGTGCGGGTACAGCACGCCCGAGGGGCACAGCTGGAGCTTGAACGTCTCGGTCCCCGCGACCACCGTGTGGCCGGCGTTGTCGCCGCCCTGGTAGCGGACGACCATCGCGACCTGCTCGGCCAGGAAGTCGGTCGTCTTGCCCTTGCCCTCGTCGCCCCACTGGAGACCGACGATCACCGTCGCGGGCATCGCACGCCTCCGGACATGAGAAGACCCCGGGCGGTGCCGGGGTCACGGATAGACGTCTCCCGCGAATGCCCGCCGGCGGCCCGGCGAACGGTGCGGTCGAAGGTGCGGGCCCGTCTCACGGGGCGGACTTCGCGCCTTCCTCGAGCAACGGTCATACCCTCCTTCGCGGGTTCGGGCCCCGCGCGGCCTCGAGGACCCCGGGAGCATACCAAACCGGGCGGCCGCCGGACCCGACTCGCCC
>MGOE01000022.1:91241-93289 GCA_001797035.1 Chloroflexi bacterium RBG_16_72_14 | reverse complement strand
GTCGCCGCCGGTCGCCCAGCGACCCAACGGGCGCGCGCCGAGACGGCTCGGCCGCCCGGCGGTGCGTTCGTTGCACGCTCGGGCCCTCCGGTGCGACGGATCGGGCGCCGGCCGCACGATTCGTCCCGCGCCGCGCCTGTTGGGTCGCCAGGCGACCGGTCCGAGCACGACCCCGGCGGAGCGAGACCACGGGCGCAGCGGCCCGGCCAGCCGGCCTCGGCGGCGTCCCGTCGTCGGCCGCGGGGCGGCGCGGGCGCCGGGCAGGGACACAGGTAAGTCGCAGGTGAGTGGGCCCCGCTAGGGTTCGTGGTGCCCGCCGGGACGCCGGCCCCGCCGACCCGCCAGCCTGCCGAGGCCCGACCGCCGGGGCCGGCACCCCACCCGCCCGCCGACCGTCGTTGCCCGCCGCACGCAGGATCGGCCGCAGGAGGCCGCGCTCATCGGAGACGCGGTGCGGACCGATCGGAAGGAGACACCGGACCGATGAACAAGGTCCTGCTCACCGGGCGCCTGACCCGCGACCCGGAGCTTCGCACCACCGCCGGCGGCAAGGCCGTCGCGTCGTTCTCGGTGGCGAGCCACGAGTTCGCCGCCGGCAAGGAGAAGAGCGAGTTCCACAACATCGTCGCGTGGGACCGCCTGGCCGAGACCTGCGGCCGCTACCTCGGCAAGGGCCAGCAGGTGGCCGTCGAGGGCCGCATCCAGACCCGCACCTGGGACGACGACCAGGGCAAGCGCCACTGGAAGACGGAGATCGTCGCCTCGAGCGTCGAGATGCTGTCGGGCCGGCGCAAGAAGGACTACGCGGCCGAGACGGCGGCCACCGCGCTCGAGGCGCAGGCGGTCGCCGCCGGCATCGAGCCCGGTGCGTCGGAGCCCGTGGCGGACGAGTCTGGCTTCAGCGTCGCCCCCGGCGGCGACGAGGACGAGGAGGAGGACGAGCTCCTCGAGGAGGCGGTCGCCGCCTGATCTCGCCCTCCCCACCCTCACCCGGCGGCGGCGCGGTGCCCCCTCCCGCGCCGCCGTCGGCGCATGCCCAGCCAACCGGGCGGCCTCTCAGATCGACACGCGGAGCTCGAAGAACGAGATCGCCAGCACCAGGTAGACGAGCATCAGCAGCGCGCCCTCGAGCCAGTTGGACTCGCCGTCGAGCGCGATCAGGGCGCTGATGCCAACCGCCACGCCGACGGCGGCGATCTCGAGCGGGGCGAACACGAGGTCCATCGGCTGGCCGACGACGAGCCCCGCGAGCACGAGCACGGGCGCCACGAACAGGGCGACCTGGAGCGACGACCCGTAGCACACGGCCATCGCGAACTCCAGCTTGTTCTTGTACGCGAGCTGGACGGCCACGATGTGCTCGGCGAGGTTGCCGATGGTCGGGATGAGGATCACGCCCACGAACAGCTCGGACAGGCCGAACTGGTCGATGAACGGCCCGATCGAGCCGACCAGGATCTCGGACAGGACGGCGAGCAGGGCGGCCGCCACGAGCAGCACCGCGACCGCCGTGCGGACGGGCCACGGCGGACCCGCGTGCCCCTCGGACGCCTCGTGACCGCCGAGCGTCGCCTCGGGGTTGGTGAACTGCCACACCAGGGACAGGGCGTAGCCCACGATCAGGACCCCGGCCACGAGGACGGACTCCTCCACGCGCACGCCCTGGGCGCTGCCGCCGCTGGCCGCGAACACGCCGGGGATGAACAGGCCCGTCGCCGCAAGGACGAGCAGCGCGGCGTTGGACCCGGCGATCCGCTGGCTGAACCGCTGGAGGCCGTTGCGCAGCCCCCCCGCGAGCACCGCCGCGCCCAGGACGAGCAGCAGGTTGCCGATGATCGACCCCGTGAGCGACGCCTTGACCACGGTCAGCAGGCCCGCCTGGAGCGCGAAGAACGCGATGATCAGCTCGGCGATGTTGCCGAACGTCGCGTTGAGGATGCCGCCGACCTGCGGGCCGGCCAGGGCTCCGAGACGCTCCGTGGACAGCCCCACGACCCAGGCCAGGCCGAGGATGGCGATCGCGGCGACCACGAATACGACGGCGCCCT
>MGOE01000022.1:61741-91198 GCA_001797035.1 Chloroflexi bacterium RBG_16_72_14 | reverse complement strand
CCGCAGCCAGCGTCGCCAGCACCGCGGTCCGCGCCACGGGCGACAGCACGCCAAGGACCGGGACGCGGCTCGGGGCTGCGTGCGCGGTGCTCACGGGCGCCCCGTCCCCGGGGCCGCGTACAACGCCCGGCGCGGGATCCCGGTCTCCGCCGAGACCCGGCGCGCCGCGTCGCCGCGCGCGACGCCGTCGGCCACGAGGCGCTCCACCGCGGCCCGGGCGTCGTCGAGGGCGGCCTCGCCCTGCTCGCGGTCGGCCGGCGTCGCCGCGTGCCCGTCCCAGCCCACGACGATCACGACCTCACCCCGGGCCGGGATCGTGCCTGACTTCGCGGCCGCGGCGAGGTCCGCGAGCGGCCCACGGACGATCTGCTCGTGGAGCTTGGTCAGCTCGCGGCACACGGCGCCGGCCCGCTCTGGCCCGCAGACCGCGGCAAGGTCGGCGAGCGTGGCGGCCGTCCGTCCCGGGGACTCGAACAGGACGGTCCCGCGCTCGTCGGCAGCGATCCGGGCCAGGCGCTCGCGCCGTTCGCGCCCGGACCGCGGCAGGAACCCCTCGAACGACCATCGCGGCCCGGCCACGCCGCTCCCGGCGAGCGCGGCCAGCACGGACGACGCGCCAGGGATCGGCACGACCGTGCCACGCACCGCGGCCCAGGCGGCGACCAGCCCCTCGCCCGGGTCGGAGATGACGGGCGTGCCTGCGTCGGTGACGAGGGCGAGATCCGCGCCGCCCTCGAGGTGCGCCAGCAGCTCGCGCTCCCGGGCCGGGCCGCTCCGCGCGTGGTAGCTGACGGTCCGGGTCGCGACCTGGTACCGGTCCAGCAGCCGGCGCGTGATCCGGGTGTCCTCGGCGGCGATCAGCGGTACGGCGCGGAGCACGTCCAGCGCCCGCAGCGTGACGTCGCCGAGGTTGCCGATCGGCGTGGCGACCACGTACAGCGTGCCGCCCCGGGCCCCGTCCTGGGCCCCGGCCCCGTCGCCGACATCGCCGCCCACGGTCAGGACCGCGCGGACCCGGGGCGCCGCCGGGGGTACAGGTAGTCCACGCCGGCGGTCCGCGGCCCTAGCTTCGCGATCGGCGGCACCTGGCGCTTGAACTCGGCACCCGCCACCATCCGGTCCACGCGCTCGACCATCGCCCGGTCGAAGCCCTTCGCCACCACCTCGTCGATGCTCCGCCGCTTGTCGATCCGCCAGAACAGCAGCCGATCCAGCTCCGGGTACGAGAAGCCGGCCTCCGATTCATCGGTCTGGCCCGGCCACAGGTCCGCGGAGGGCGCCTTGCGGATGATCGCCTCGGGCACGCCGATCGCCACCGCCAGCTGCCGGACCTGGCTCTTGTACAGGTCGCCGATCGGGTTGAACGCGCAGGCCGAGTCCCCGAACAGCGTCGTGTACCCGATCAGCGACTCGGTCTTGTTGCCGGTCCCCACGACCAGGCCGCGCCACGTGACCGAGCGGTCGTAGAGGACCGCCATCCGAATCCGGGCCATCAGGTTGCCCCGCCGGAGCGCCGGGGCCTCGAGCGCCTCCGGGCCGCCCGCCCCCGCCACCCCGTCGGCCCCGAAGTAGCCGTCCACCATCGGGCTGATGTCCACCAGCTCCGACGCGCAGCCGAGGCGCCGCACGACCTCCTCGGCGTCGGCCCGCGAGGCCGGAGACGACGTGCGGTAGGGCATCAGCACGCACAGCAGCCGCTCGGCGCCGATCGCCTCGGCCACCAGGTACGCCACCAGCCCGGAGTCGATCCCGCCCGACAGCCCGAGCACTGCCCGCTCGAACCCGGCCTGCCGCAGCTGGCCGCGGATGAACGCGGCGACCACCTTGCGGGCGACGCCGGTGTCGATCGCGAGCTCCTCGGGCAGGACGAACATCGCCAGCGTGTGGTCCGTCATCCCCGGCCCCCGCCGGCGCGCTGCACGTCCGCGGCCACGTCGAACCCGTCCACGGCGCCGGCCTCGGCCGTCGCGTCCGCGGCCAGCCCGGCCCGTTCCGCGATCAGCCGCCGCCACTCGCGCGCGACGAGCTCCGGGCGCTCGTCGCGGAGCAGCGGCAGGGTGATCCGCTCCCGCCGCACGTCGGCGAGGTCCACGTCCGCGTAGAACAGCCCCTCCTCGAACAGCGGCGCGCCGGCGACCAGCGCGCCGGTCGGCCCAATGACCTCCGAGCCGCCCCAGAACGAGAACGACTCGTCCACGCCCACCCGGTTGCAGAACACGACGAACGAGGTCGTGAGCTGGGCGTAGGTCCGCATCAGCGTCCGCCACGAGGCGGCGGTGCCGAGGCCCACCTCGTTCGTGGCCGCCAGGTCCCGCCCGGGCGACGAGGAGACGTTGACCAGGATCTGCGCTCCGTCGAGCGCGAGCAGCTGGGGCGTGGACAGGTGCCAGAAGTCCTCGCACACCGCGAGGCCCACGCCCACGCCCAGCCGCGAGGGCACCGCGCGCAGCATGTCGCCCGGGGCGAAGAACCGCCGCTCGTCGAACAACCCGTAGGTGGGCAGGTGGACCTTGCGGTGGACGTGGCGCAGCTCGCCGTCCTCGAGCAGCGCGGCGGCGATGAACAGCCGGTGGTCCGCCGATTCCTCCACGAACGACACGACCGCGGACAGGACGGCGGTCTCGGCGGCCAGCGACGCCAGGCGCGGGTCGTCCAGGCGCATCGAGACCTCGGCCGCGAGGTCCTGGAGCAGGTATCCGGTGAGGCCGAGCTCCGGGAACACGACCAGGCCGGCGCCGCCGGCGCGCGCCTCGCCGAGCAGCGCCCCGTGGCGTGCGAGGTTGGCCTCGAGGTCGCCGAGCCTCGGCGCGAGCTGGGCAAGGGCGATGCGGAGCGGCTGCATCCCGCGAGTCTACGGCGCAGCGGTCCGGCCGCCAGTGGTTGACCGCCGCCGTGACGCTGCCATGTGCATTCGTGGGACATCGCGAGCCTGAAGCCGCCGGCGACCGCCGTTGCAGCCTGCTTGAGAGTGTCAATGCGTCCGGCATGTGCACCCGGACCGACAAGGGCCGCGGTCTCGGCGCCCCGGCCCCGCCCAAGCCCAGGAATGAACACCAGGGATGCACGGCGGACCGGAAGTGGGTGCCGGCGGCGTGCGGGCCGGCCCGCAACGAGGTGCCGGCGGCGTGCTGGCCGGCCCTCGAAGCACGCGCCGGCGGGCGCGCCTGAGCGTGGGGATACCCGCCCGGACCCAACCCGGAGGGAGGCCCGGCGCGTATTTGTCCATGACGGCCGTTTCGCGCGGTGCTAGGCTGACCGCCACCCGCCGCATCGGCCGTGCCGTGGCGCGGGCAAGCGCGCCGGTCACCGGACCTTCGGGCCGGGACCGGAGCACCCAGAGGAGGAGTTGGGAAGCATGACCCGATCACCGTGGTGGTCGCGGACGGCGCTGGTCGCCGTCACGATGATCGTCTTCGCGGCGTGCGGGGGCACGACATCAACCGCGAGCCCGTCAGCTGGCGCGGCAACCCCCGTACCGAGCGCTCCCGAGTCGGTGGCGCCGTACGAGGGCATGACCTACCCGGAATCGGGTGAGGCCCCGTGCGGCACCGACGGCTATACCGGCAATGTCAAGAGGATCAGCGCGACGGATGCATCGACCGTCGTATTCGAGCTGTGCAATCCGGACGTTGCGTTCCTGCCCAAGGTCGCGTTCTCGCCGTTCGCGATCAACGACACGGCCTGGCTCGAGTCGAAGATCGACCCGGCCGGGACGACGAATCAGGCGATCGTGTCCGAGGTCAACGGCACCGGCCCGTACAAGCTCGACGTGTGGAACCGGGGCTCGGACGTCACCATGGTGCGCAACGACGCGTACTGGGGTGAGAAGGCCAAGACCGAGAAACTCATCATGCGCTGGAGCCAGGAAGGCGCCCAGCGTCTCGTGGAGTTGCAGTCGGGCGCCGTCGACGGGATCGACAACGTCGGCAACACCGACTTCCCGACCGTCGAGGCCAATGCGGACCTGCAGATCCAGCCGCGCGAAGGCCTGAACGTGATGTACTTCGGCTTCAACAACGCGTTCAAGCCGTTTGACGACGTCAGGGTCCGCCAGGCCATCGCGCTGGGCATCGACCGCGAGCGACTGCTCACGAACTTCGCAGCGCCCGGCTCCGAGATCGCCACGCACTTCACGCCGTGCTCGATCCCCAATGGCTGCGAGGGGGAGGCCTGGGGTCAGTTCGACGTGGCCGCCGCCAGGGCCCTGCTCGCCGAGGCCGGGTTCGCCGACGGGTTCAAGACGAAGATCATCTACCGCGACGTGTCCCGCGGCTATGTCAACGATCAGAACGTCATCGCAGTGGACCTCCAGGCCCAGCTGAAGACGAACCTCAACATCGACGCCTCGATCGAGGTCCAGGAGTCGGCGACGTTCATCGACAACGCCGACGCCGGCAAGCTCGACGGGATCCACATCCTGGGCTGGGGTGCCGACTACCCGGACGTCACGAACTTCCTCGACTACCACTTTGGGTCGGGCGCGACGGCCCAGTTCGGCGCCAAGTTCGACGACATCACGGGTCCGCTGTCCCAGGGCGCCATCGGCACCAACGACGCGAACCGGGCCCCGTTCTATGAGCAGGCGAACAACGCGATCAAGGCCAACGTCCCGATGGTGCCGATCTGGCACCAGGCCTCCGCGACGGCCTATCGCGCCGACGTCGAAGGCGCCCATAGCTCGCCGCTGAGCAACGAGCACTTCGCATCGATGACACCGGGCACGCGCACGCAGATCGTGTTCATGCAGGGTGCCGAGCCGCCCGGACTCTACTGTGCCGACGAGTCGGACGGCGAGGCGCTCCGCGTCTGCGAGCAGATGATGGAAGGCCTCTACGCGTTCGAGATCGCCGGCACGGCCGCGATCCCGGCATTGGCCGAGACATGCGAGCCGAACGCCGAGCTGACCGTCTGGACCTGCACGCTCCGTTCAGGCGTGACATTCCATGACGGCGCGACGCTCGACGCGAACGACGTCGTCCTGAGCTACGCGGTGCAGTGGGATGCCGCGCATCCGCTGCACAAGGGCCGCGACGGCTCGTTCTCCTACTTCCCCGGCCTGTTCGGTGGGTTCCTGAATCCGCCGCCTGCAGCGGAGTAGGTTTCTCCCTCGACCACAGCGTGAAGGGCGTCGCCTCGGCGACGCCCTTCACACACCCGCACTCGCCCCCGCCACCCGCAGCGCCCACCGAGGAGCCAGCCGCCCGGATGCCGCGCTTCATCATCCGCCGCCTGCTCTCAAGCGTCCCCGTCCTGCTCGGGATCATCGCGCTCGTGTTCGTGCTCGCTCGGGTCATCCCCGGCGATCCATGCACCGCGACCTATGGCGAGCGAGCAACCCCCGAGCTGTGCGCAGCGTTCGAGATCCGGTACGGGCTGGACAAGCCGATCTGGGAGCAGTTCCTCATCTACTTCGGCGCGATCCTCCAGGGCGACCTCGGCAACTCGCTCCGCTTCGGGCGGCCGGTCACCGACATCCTCGTCGAACGGCTGCCGGTTACCGTGGAGCTGACGATCGTCGCCTTGCTCTTCGCCAGCTTCGTGGGGATCATCCTGGGCGTCCTGTCAGCGACGCGAAGAAACTCGCCGGTCGATGTCGCGACGATGATCGTCGCCAACCTCGGCGTGTCCACGCCGGTGTTCGTGCTCGGCCTTCTGCTCGCGTTCGCCTTCGCCGTCCTGCTGAAGGACACGGCATTCGCGCTGCCCCCGTCCGGGCGCCTGTCGCCGGGTGTGAGCGTAGTCCCCCTCGCGCAGGCCTGGGGCCTCGAGGGCTTGAGCGGCCCGCCGCGGATGCTCCTCAACTTCTTCTCGAACATGTACGTCATCAACAGCCTGGTGACCGGCCAGTGGTCGGTCCTCGCTGATGCGCTGAGACACCTGATCCTGCCAGCCGTCGCCGTGGGCACCATCCCGCTCGCGATCATTGCGCGCATGACCCGATCGAGCCTGCTCGAGGTCCTCGGTCTCGACTACATCCGGACCTCGCGAGCGAAGGGCCTCAAGGAACGCTCCGTCATCACCCGCCATGGGATGCGCAACGCGCTGCTGCCCGTGGTGACCGTCATCGGCCTCTCCCTCGGCGCGTTCCTCTCGGGCGCGATCCTGACCGAGACGATCTTCAACCTGACCGGAATGGGGAAGACGCTGTTCGAGGCTATCGAGGGACGCGACTACATCGTCATCCAGGGGGTGACGATCGTGGTCGCCGTCGCGTACCTGCTCGTCAACCTCGTGGTCGACGTCTCCTACGCCTTCCTCGACCCGCGGATCCGGCTCTCGTGAGACGTACCAGATGACGCTGTCTCAACCGTCCCTGGACGCTGCGGTGGACGCTCTCACGGCGTCGCCCGCCTCGTCGCTGCGACGCGATACGATCCGCAACATCCTCAGGCAACGGACGGCGGTCGTCGGGCTGACGATCATGCTCCTGCTCGTGCTCGTCGCGGTCTTCGCCGATGTCATCGCCCCGTTCGAACCGAACGTGTCGATGCTCGACCTGGGACTTCCCGGGACCCGCGGCCTGCCGCCGTGCATCCACCTTCTGGGCTGTCCGGCGGATCAGACGCAGCATCTCATGGGCCTCGATTCGAACCTGCGTGATGCGTTCAGCCGCGTCATCCACGGGGCCCGAGTCTCGCTCATCATCGGCCTCGCAACGGTCACCGTGGCGATCGTCATCGGGACCCTCATCGGCGCAGTCGCCGGGTACTCGGGCGGACGTACGGACAACGTCCTGATGCGACTCATGGACGTCGTGCTCTCGTTCCCGAGCCTGATCCTCGCGATCACGATCGTCACCGTCCTCGGCACCGGCCTCCTCAACGCGATGCTGGCCATCGCCATCGTGTCCATCCCCGTCTATGCCCGGGTCATGCGCGCATCCGTCCTGTCCGTGCGCGAATCGGACTTCGTCACCGCGTCGCGAGCGCTCGGCGAGTCGTCGGTCGGGATCCTGTCGCGGCGGATTCTGCCCAACGCCCTCACGCCGCTCATCGTCCAGGGCACGCTCGGGATCGGCGGCGCCATCCTCGAGGTCGCCGCCCTCTCGTTCGTGGGTGTCGGTGCCCAGCCGCCGACGGCCGAATGGGGGTTCATGATCGCCAGCGACCGGAACCTGTTCTTCTCCGCGCCGCACCTCATCTTCTTCCCAGGCGTCGCGATCACGCTCAGCGTCCTGGCCTTCAACCTCATCGGCGACGGGCTGCGCGACGCCCTCGACCCGCGCCTCAACCGGTGACCTGGTGACCGACACCCGCAACGACTCCGCCACGTCGCTTCCGGACCTGCTCGGGACCCGGCTCGATGAGACCGTCGTCGAGGAGATCGTCCCGCCGTCGGCCCGTCGGGTCCCGCGCCAGCGGGGCGAGCGCCTGCTCGACGTGCGCGGCCTGCGCACCTCGTTCCACACCCGCGACGGGGTGGTCCGGGCGGTGGACGGAATCGACTTCCACGTCGATCGTGGCGAGATCATGGGTCTGGTCGGCGAGTCCGGCTGCGGCAAGAGCGTGACCAGCCTGTCGGTCATGCGGCTGATCGCCGCGCCGGGCCGCATCGAGGCCGGCGAGGTCCTGTTCGACCGGCAGGACCTGCTCAAGCTCCGGGCCGACGCCATGCGGCGGATCCGCGGCAACCGGATCAGCATGATCTTTCAGCAGCCGCAGTCGTCGCTCGACCCGGTATGGAACGTCGGTGCGCAGATCGCCGAGGTGCTGGAGCTGCACCGCAACATGACCCGCCGCGCGTCCCGCAGCCGGGCGGTCGAGCTGCTCCGGATGGTCGGCATCCCGGATCCCGAGCGTCGCGCGACCGCGTATCCGCACGAGATGTCGGGCGGCATGGCCCAGCGCGTGATGATTGCGATGGCGCTCGCCTGCGAGCCCGAGCTGCTCATCGCCGACGAGCCGACGACCGCTCTCGATGTGACGATCCAGGCCCAGATCCTGGACCTGATACGCGGCCTGCGCGAGGAGACCGGAACCGCCGTCATTCTCATCACCCACGATCTCGGGGTGGTGGCCGAGATGTGTGACCGGGTGGCGGTGATGTACGCCGGCGAGATCGTGGAGCAGACCGACACCGTGTCGCTGTTCCGAGACCCGCTCCACCCGTACACGAAGGGCCTGATCGCCTCGATCCCGGTCGTGGGTGACGTGCGCGACGCCCTGGCCGTGATCCCGGGCAACGTGCCCAGCCTGATCGACCTTCCGAAGGGCTGCCGGTTCGCGCCGCGGTGCGTGGCGCGCATCGAGCAGGACATCCGGCTGTCAACGGAGCTTCATCCCGAGCTGCGGCCGCTGCGACCCGGGCACGACGTCCGGTGCTGGATCTACCACGACGCGGCCGGCAACCTGATGCCGGGTGCGGACCTGGTCCGCCCCGTCGTCTCGACCGAAGACGCGATGCCCGAGGCCCAGCCGTGAGCGCCGAGCCGGTCCGGGTCGACCCCGATCGTGCCGAGCGGCTTGCCGAGCCGGGCGCCGCACACCTGGTCGAGGTGCGCAACCTGGTCAAGGAGTTCCCCATCCGCGGCGGGATCCTCAACCGCACGATCGCCGTCGTCCAGGCGGTATCCGGCGTGAGCTTCGACATCCGCCGGGGGGAGACGCTGGGCCTCGTGGGCGAGTCGGGATCGGGCAAGACGACGGTCGGACGCCTGATGCTTCGGCTGATCGAGCCGACCTCCGGGACTGTCCGGTTTGATGGGGCCGACATCACGTACATCCACGGCGGGCACCTCAAGCCGATCCGGCGCCGGATGCAGATCATCTTCCAGGACCCGTTCGCCTCGCTCGATCCCCGGGCGCCGATCGGCGACAGCATCGGCGAGGGCCTTCGCATCCACCAGATCGGGTCGCAAGCGGAGCGGCGCGAGAAGGTGCGCCGCATGATGGATCTCGTTGGGCTGTCGCCCTATCACGCGCGGCGCTACCCCCACGAGTTCAGCGGCGGGCAGCGGCAGCGGATCGGGATCGCCCGGGCGCTGGTCGTGGAGCCGGACCTCCTGGTGTGCGACGAGCCGGTGTCCGCGCTGGACGTGTCGATCCAGGCCCAGGTCCTCAACCTGCTCAAGTCGCTGCAGCGCGAGCTCGACCTGACGTACCTGTTCATCGCCCACAACATGGGCGTCGTGGAGCACATCAGCGACCGGGTGGCCGTGATGTACCTGGGCAAGATCGTCGAGGTCGCCGACCGCGAGACCACGTTCCGGGACCCCCAGCACCCGTACACGCAGGCGCTGCTGTCCGCGATCCCCGTCCCGGATCCCGAGCGCCGGCGCCGCCGGGTCATCCTCAAGGGCGACGTGCCGAGCCCGGTGAACCCGCCCTCCGGGTGCAGGTTCAACCCGCGCTGCCAGGTGCGCGCGGAGCTGGGCGGCCCGGCGATCTGCGCCGAGCAGGAGCCCGCCCTCCTGGACCTCGTGCCGGGACAGGGCCACCACCAGTGCGCATGCCACTTCCGGGGATCGGGAACGGCCGCCCCGTCGACCGCGGCGGCCGGCCCGGCAAGCGCGGCGAGCCCGGCGCCCGGCGGGGCGACCCCGGCGCACGGCGGGTGATGGCCCACCGCCGCGCCCCGGGCGTCTTCCTGTGCGCGTCCCTGCTGCTGGCAGCCTGCACCTCGAACCCGGTTGCGACGGAGCCCCCGGCCACGCCGACGCCGGCACTCACCGTCGATCCCACCCCGTCCGTCAGCGAGGCCCCCTTCGAGCGCGCCGCCTGGCCGGCCGGCGGCTCTGCGTGCGACACGGAGGGATACACCGGCCGGATCGGGCGGATCGCGGCGGTGGATGCCCGGACCGTGCGCTTCACGCTGTGCGCGCCCGACGGCGCGTTCCTCGCCCGGATCGCGGACCCGGCGCTCGGCATCCTGGACGCTGCGACGATCGAGCGCCTGGCCGAGGACCCGGCGTCGGCCCGATCGCTGGCCGGCACGGGCCCCTATCGAATCGACCGCTGGACCAGCGGCGAGGACGCGATCCTCGTGGCCGCCGGCGACCCGGGGACGGCCTCGGAGGCACCGACGCTCGTCCTTCGCTGGGCCGCGGATCCCACCCAGCGCACGTTCGAGCTCCAGTCCGCGACCGTGGACGGGATCGACGCCCCCGGGGCCCTCGACATCGAGCGGATCGCCACCCAGCCCGAGCTGGCCGTCGTGCCGCGGGCAGCTCTCGCGACGGTGTTCCTCGCGTTCGGCAACGAGGAGGCCTTCGCCGGCGTCCGCGTCCGCCGCGCGATCGCCGCGAGCCTCGACCGCGCCGCGCTCGCCGCCGCGGCCTTCCCCGCCGGGTCCGCGGCGGCCACCCATCTCGTGCCCTGCGTCGTCCCCGGTGGCTGCGCCGGGGAGGCGTGGTACACGTTCAACGCCCCCGCGGCCGCCGCGGAGCTCGCCGCTGCCAGGTTCGACCTCGACGGCTCGTACACGATCCACGTCCCCAACCGCCCGCTCGCCGGACTCGCCAACCCGGCGGCCGTCGCGGAGGCGGTCGCCGTGCAGCTGCGCGACAACCTGGGCCTCGAGATCGCGATCGACGTCATGACCGCCCGCAACTTCGACGCGGAGGTGGCCGCCGGGACGCTCGAGGGCCTGTACCTCTCGTCGACCTCGTCGTCGGTCGCGGACCCGGTGGCGTACCTCGATCCCCTGTTCCGGGCCGGCCTCAAGGCGACGACCGCCACCCGCGGCAAGGAGGTCCGGGCGGCCCTGGCCGAGGCCGCCGCCACGGCCGACGCGGAGGCGCGCGAAGCGGCGCTCGGGCGGGCCAACGACGCGATCCGCAGCGTGGTCCCGCTGATTCCGCTCGTCAACCCGGGCTCGGTGGTCGCCTTCCGCGCCGACGTGGACGGCGTCGCGACCTCGCCGCTGGGCACGGACCCGCTGGGCGCCTTCACGCCCGGCGACCGGAGCCAGCTCGTGTTCATGGGGATCGGCGAGCCCACGGGCGCCTACTGCGGCGACCAGCGCTCCGCCGACGCGCTGCGCGTCTGCGCGCTGGTCACGGAGCCCCTGTACGCGTTCGCCGCCGACGCCCTCCGGCCCGAGCCGCGGCTCGCCGAGCGGTGCACGCCCGACGCGGACGCGGTGGTCTGGACGTGCACGCTGCGCGAGGGCGTCGTGTTCCACGACGGCAGCCGGCTGGACGCGGGCGACGTGCTCGCCACCTACGTCGCGCAGTGGGACGCGTCGGCACCGTTGCGCGCGGCCCGGCCGGAGGCGACGTTCGCGGCGTGGGCGGCGCTGTTCGGCGGGACGCTGGGAAACGCCCCCGACTGAGCGCCGACCCGCCGGCAACCTGATCAGCCGCCGCCGCGCAAGGATGGCGCGGTCGACGAGCGGGCAGATCGGGCGGCGCGTCTCGCCGCGTGCCGCGAGCCCTGCTGGCGCCTCCCTACTGCACCAGCAGGCGTTTCATCAGCAGCGCCTGTTCGGCGAGCGGACCGAGCAGGGCGCGGGTGGCTCGATACGCCTCCAGCCCGCGCGCCAGCTGGACGCTGCCGGCGGTGACCCCGTCGGGATCACCGCCGGTGATCGAGTCGCGAAGCAGCTTCGAACCCGCCAGCATGTCAGGAAACGCCTTGCGATAGCTCGCCGCGAGCTCGATGGTCGCCGGGTAGTCGGCGATCCGGTCGATGTTGGGCTCGATCATCTCGATCAGCTTGGCGAGCCCGTCGGCCGCGCCCCACAGCCGCTCGAGGTCCTGCTGCTCGGCCGCCAGGCCGAGGTCGTTGCCCGCCTTCTGGATCTCGCTGTCGGCCACCCCGAGCGCCACCACGCTCTCGATGATCGAGCCGGGCCAGCGCGTCGGCGACGGTCCTGGTTCGCCCGAGGCCGAGGTCCCGGGCGCACCATCGCCTGACGCCGTCGCTGTGGAGCCCGTGGGTGTCGCGGCCGATCCGGCGCCGGTTCCGGACGGCGGAGCCGGTGAGGTCCCACACGCAACGACGAACATGGCGATTGCAGCCAGCCCTGACACGCAGGCAACGAGAAGCCGGCGGGTGCGGGGTCCGCCCGACGGGGGCTCGGTCGAGACCCGGCGTCGGTGCGGTCGCGTCCTCACTCGTCCTCGACGGCCGCCGCAACGATGGCCGGTGACTCTGCGGCGGCCTCGCTCACCGTGGTCTGGCTGATCTCCTCGGTCCAGTGACAGGCCACCTGGTGGCCGGTGTCGCCGAGCGATCGGACCTCGGGCTCCTGCGTGACACAGTTCTCGGGATTGCCCAGCCGCTCCCGGAGCCAGCAGCGGGTGTGGAACCGACACCCGGCCGGGGGCGCGGCCGGTGACGGCAAGTCGCCCTTGAGGATCAGCCGCTTGCGGCGGCGCCGAGGATCGGCCTCCGGGATGGCCGACAGCAGGGCGACGGTGTACGGGTGTCGCGGGTTCCGGTAGAGCTGTTCGACCGTCCCGATCTCGACGAGCTTGCCCAGGTACATGACCCCGACGCGATCCGAGAAGTACTGGATGACCGACAGGTTGTGGCTGATGAACAGGTACGTGAGGTTCAGGTCCCGCTTGAGGTCGTACAGCAGGTTGAGGACCTGGCTCTGGATCGACACGTCGAGCGCGGACACCGGCTCGTCGGCCACGATGAAGTCCGGGCTCAGCGCGAGCGCCCGGGCAACCCCGATGCGCTGGCGTTGCCCGCCCGAGAACTCGTGGGGGTACCGACGGGTGTACTCCCGGCGCAGTCCGACGATCTCGAGCGAATCCTCGACCTTCTTGTCTCGCGCCTGCCGGTCGGTCAGGCCCTGCGACAGGAGGCCTTCTCCGATGATGTCGCTGATCGGCATACGCGGGTTGAGCGACCCGAATGGATCCTGGAAGATGATCTGCATCCGCCGCCGCAGCGGGCGCATGTCGTTCGGCTCGACGTCCTCGAGCTCGTAGCCGTCGAAGACCACCCGGCCCGAGGTGGGCGGCGTGAGCTGGAGCACGGTCCGGCCGAGCGTCGTCTTGCCGCAGCCCGACTCGCCCACGAGGCTGAACGTCTCGCCGCGCATCACGTCGAACGTCACCCCATCGACCGCGTAGACGGTGCCGATCTGCCGGCGGAGGACACCGCCATGGATCGGGAAGTGCTTCCTGAGGTCGCGTACCGCGAGCAGCGGCCCGGCAGCGGACCGATCCCGCGCCGCACTGGCGGGCAACGGCACGATCGCACCGATCTCGATCGTCCCCGAGGGCGCCGCGACGGGGCGGTCTGTGGGCGCGGCGGTCGGTGCAGGCAGCGCTGCGGTGGCCGCCCTTGCGGGCCCCATCAGGGGATCAGCGATCGGTCGAGCACCGATCTCGTCGGCGCGGATCTGCCGCTCGCGTTCGCCGTTGAACCATCGTCGCGCCCGCAGCAGGTTCAGCATCGCCGGCAGCGCGAGGATTGGACCGACCGCGGCGAGAACCACCGAGAAGAACGCCGAGTTGCCGTCGAGCTCCGTGGCGCCGCCGCCGACGACCTGGACCAGGATGTAGTAGCACGCGAGCTGTACGGCAAGCGACGAGCCGACCGCGACGGCGAGCGCCCAGCGCTGACGTGTCGGGATGACCCGCCGCCCGACGAACACAACGCCGGCCGCGGCCAGCAGGAACGGCACCAGGCGCGCGCTGGCGTCCGCTGCACCCTTCACGCCGAGCACGGTGACCAGGAGCAGCACGACCGCGATCAGCAGGTAGTAGCCGACGAGGGCCACGTACTGGCCGAGGGCGCGGCGCACGGGCTCGGGTGGCCGGCGTCGCAGCCGCCGGCGGACCGCCGGCTCCGCCGGGACCGGAACCCCGGTCGTGGCTCCACTCGTCATGCTCGTGGTCGTCCTCGTCACACGGAGTCCGTCAGCTGCCGGCCGACGCGCATGTTCTGGCGATGCTGGCTGACTGCCGCCTCGAGCCGGGACGCGGCGCCCGCGACGTGGAGGTGGCAGCGGGCGTGGCGCTCGGCATCGCGTGTCACACTCAGGTCGGGCATCCGGTCGCGGCACGTGTCCCAGGCGTACGGGCAGCGCGGCTCGAAGCGACAGGCGGGCGGGAGGTGGAACGGCGAGGGCACCACCCCGCTGATGGCCGACAGGCGGCCGCCACGCTTCTCGACGGTCGGGATCGACTCGATCAGGCCCATCGTGTAGGGCATCCGGGGCTCGAGCAGCACGTCCGCCACGGAGCCTTGCTCCACGACCTGGCCCGCGTACATGACGATGACGTCGTCGACGGTTTCGGCGATGACGCCCAGGTCGTGGGTGATCATGATCAACGCGGAACCGGTCCGCTGCTGGATCGTCTTGAGCAGCTCGAGGATCTGCGCCTGCACGGTCACGTCGAGCGCCGTCGTCGGCTCGTCGGCGATCAGCAGCTTGGGCTCGCAGCTGAGCGCCATCGCGATCATCACGCGCTGACGCATCCCGCCCGAGAGCTCGTGCGGGTACTGCTTCGCGCGGCGCTCAGGGCTTGGGATCCCGACCAGGCGCAGCATTTCGACCACCCGGCTCCAGGCTTCCCGCGCCCGCACGTGCAGGTGCGTCTGTACCTGCTCGGCGATCTGCGCGCCGACCGTGAACACCGGGTTCAGGCTCGTCAGCGGCTCCTGGAAGATCATCGCGATGTCCTTGCCGCGGACCTTCCGCATCTCCGATTCCGAGAGCGCCAGCAGGTCACGTCCGTCGAACCAGGCTTCGGAGCCCGCCCCGATCTCCGCCGGCGGGATGTCGAGCAGACGCATGATCGTCAGCGCGGTCACGCTCTTGCCGGAACCGGACTCGCCGACGATCCCCAGCGTCCGTCCGCGATCCAGGGTGAAGCTCACCCCATCGACCGCCGGCACCACCCCGTCCATCACGTGGAACCGGGTCTGCATGTTGCGCACGTCCAGCAGGCGGTCGCCGTCCGAGTGGGGCGTCGACGCGCCGGTGGTGGCCGCGGCGGCCGTCATGCGCGCGATCTCGGGTCGAACGCGTCGCGCAGGCCGTCGCCGATGAAGTTGACGGCGAGCACGGTGAGGATGATGGCCAGACCGGGGAACAGTGG
The DNA here is from genome assembly GCA_001797035.1 of Chloroflexi bacterium RBG_16_72_14. Taxonomy (GTDB): domain Bacteria; phylum Chloroflexota; class Limnocylindria; order Limnocylindrales; family CSP1-4; genus CAIXZV01. The sequence goes on along the minus strand of MGOE01000022.1, from coordinate 76,194 downwards.
CCACCACCAGTTGCCAAGCGGGATGAAGGTCAGGGCGTTGGACAGGATGTTGCCCCAGGTGGGCGATGTCGGGTTGACGCCGAAGCCCAGGAAGCTCACGAAGGCCTCGGAGATGATGTTGCCGGCGACGATCAGGGACGCGGCGACGACGATCGGGCTGAACGCGTTGGGCAGGATGTGGCGGAAGATGATCCGCCGGTCGCGGACGCCCACCGCCCGCGCCGCCTCCACGAACTCGCGCTCCCGGATGGACAGGAACTGGCTGCGGACGAGCCGGCTGGTCCCCATCCATGAGAACGCCCCGAAGATGATGATCACCAGGCCGACTGACCCGTTGCCGAAGAAGCGGGAGGCCACCAGGATCACGAACAGGATCGGCAGGCTGAGCATGATGTCCACCAGCCGCATCAGCACGTTGTCGACGACTCCGCCGACGAAGCCTGCCACCGACCCGAGGATCGTCCCGATGAACACGCCGATTGCCATGCTCGAGAAGCCGATCAACAGCGAGGTGCGAGCCCCGTTGACGACCAGCTCGAACACGTCCCGCTGCAGGCCGCCGGTCTCGCCCATGACGTGCTGGAGCGACGGCGGCCGGCCCGCGTAGACGATCTCGTCGGGCAGGGGGATCGTGGTGAACTCGAAGGGCATCAGGATCGGGCCGACGATCGCCGTCGCGATCATCGTCGCGATCACGCCCAGGCCGATGAGGGCGAGATGGTGACGGCGGAACTTGCGCCAGGCCAGCTGCCACTGGTTGAGCGACTTGAGCCCGACCTCGTAGTCCTCGGCCGCGCTGGGCACCGTGTCGGTGATCTCGGCGGGCGGGACCGGCGGCTGGTGCTCGACGTTCTGCGTCATGCGGGGCTGCCTAGTACTTGATCCGGGGGTCGATCACCCCGTACAGGATGTCGGCGAGCAGATTGGCGAGCACGACCATGACCGACGTCACCAGCAGGACTCCCATCAGGATCGGGTAGTCGAAGTCGCGGGTCGCGTCGATCGTGAGCTTGCCAATGCCGGGCCACGAGAAGATCGTCTCGGTGACGATCGCGCCGGTGAACAGGAACGGGATCTCCAGCCCGATGTTGGTCACCACGGGCAACAGGGCGTTGCGCAGCGCGTGCTTGAAGTTGACGGTCCGTGCCGGGAGGCCCTTCGCCCTGGCCGTGCGAACGTAGTCCTGCCCCAGCGACTCGAGCATGCTGGCCCGAACGAAGCGGCTGTCTCCGGCGATGTTCACGACGACCAGGGTGATGACCGGAAGGACCAGATGCTTCGCGATGTCGCCGAGGGCCTGCGGCGTGTTGGATCCGAAATACACCCAGTACTCCGGGCTGCCGAAGGGTGGCGAGATGCGCGTCTCGGTCATCCCGCCGGCGGGCAGGATGTTCAGCCCCGGGCCGCTGAAGGCAAAGATCAGCATGATCCCGAGCCAGAACGTGGGCATCGCGTAGCCGACGTACGCGAACACCGTGGCGCCCTGGTCGAACAGGGAATACCGGTGGATGGCGGCATACACCCCGAGCACGATCGCCACGACGATCCACAGTACGAGCGCCGTCCCGGCGAGGATGAACGTCGGGAGCGCCGCGCGGATGATGCGGTTGCTGACGGGCTCGCCGCTGTCGATCGAGTATCCGAAGTCGCCGTGCAGCACTCCGTTCGTGGCGCCGCTGAGGGGCGTCGGGAGGAAGTTCGGCAATCCCGCGGGTCCGATGAGCACTCCGAGGCCCTCGCCCGAGGGATTGAGGATGCCCATCCAGCGACCGTACTGGATCGGGATCGGCTGGTCGAGGCCCCAGGCCTTCCGGAACGAGTCCTTCTGGGCTTGGGTGATCCGCGGATTCTGGGCGAACTTCGCCTCGGGGCCGCCGGGAGCTGCGAGCAGGATCGCGTAGACGACCACCGTGACTCCGAGCAGGACGGGAATCGCCTGAAGGACGCGGCGGGTCACGAACTTCATCATCGGCTTGGCCTCAGCCTCGACTGTCTTGGTGATTAGGGGTGGACGCTGACCCGGACGTCATGACCGCCGGAGGCCCGGCGGTCGATACGGCAGGATACCGCCCGGGGCGCCGCGACTGCGGCGCCCCGGGCAGGTCAGGCTTCCTCGATGGTCGAGAGGACGGGATGTCGGCAGACAGGCTGTCGCCAGCTACCTGCCGAACCAGTCCTCGGAGTTCCATGTCAGGCCGGCGAGCGTGCCGTTGGCAAAGTAGTTGCCGACCGCCGGGCTCACCAGCTCGACGTTCTTGCGGTAATAGAGCGGGACCTCGATGGTCTTGTCCACGTAGACCTTCAGGAAGGTCGCCATGGCGTCCTTGATGACAGCGAAGTCCACGCTGTTCTTGACGGTGTCGAGGGCCGCGTCGACGTCCGCGTCGACGATGCGCGCATCGTTCTGCCCGTTGGGCTCGAACTGGCTGCTGTGGTACACGCCGTAGTTGCCGAACGGATCGATCGACGAGCTGAACGCGTGCTCAGCGATGTCGAAGTTGCTCCAGGCGAGGACGCACGGCGTCTCGCGGGTGGACTCGTTGTAGTCGGCGAAGATGTCCGCCGGCGCCACCGCGTTGATCACGCTCTCGATGCCGACGGCCCGAAGCCACGCGCTCACCAGCGCGAGGGTGTCCTGGCGAACCTGGCGGGTGGTCGTGCAGAGCTCGACCTTGGCCTTCAGGCCGCCCTTCTCGCGGATGCCGTCGCCGTCGCTGTCAGTCCAGCCGGCCTCGTCGAGAACCTGCATCGCCTTGGCGGGGTCGTAGTTGGTCGGCGCCTGGTCCGCGTAGAACCACGCAGAGGGGCTGGTGTTGGTGTTGGCGACCTGGGTGTTGCCACCCAGCAGGCGGGTGTTGATCTCGTTCTTGTCGATCGCGTACGCGAGGGCGACGCGGATCGCCGCATCGGAGACCGGGCACCCTGAGCCGCGGTCCTGGACCTGCGCGAAGGTGCTGCAGGTATCCGCGGACCAGTTGGGCCGCAGGAACTCGTACAGGAGGGCCGGAATGGCGTGCACCTGCTCGCCGAGGTCCGTGACCTTCGGGATGTCCGAGTCCTGCAGGTCGACGGCAATGTCGACCTCGTTGCCCCGGTAGCCGGCGATCATGGCGTCCGCATCCGCGTACCACTTGAAGATGATCGAGTCGAGGTTGGCCGGCTTGCCGGTCCGCGGGTTGACGAAGTTGTCGTTGCGGACGAGGCGGAGCTCGGCGCCCGGCGTCACGGTCCCGAACTTGAACGGGCCGCTGACCGGCAGGTTCGGGACTTCGTCGGGCCGGAAGCCGGAGCCGGTGGTCTGGTCCTTGACCGGGATCCCCGACAGATAGTGCCGCGGGAGCGGCGGGACCTGGGGACCGAACAGCGCCGCGTAGCCCTCGAACACCTTCGTGAAGTGCCAGACCATGTCGGTGTCCGACGAGCAGTCGATGGCCGAGATGTCCTCGAAGCCGGTCGTGATCACGCCGACGTTGTCCCCGTCGAGCACCCACTCCCATGCGTACTTGAAGTCATCGCACGTGAGGGGCTCGCCGTCCGACCACTTGACGCCGCTCTGGATCTTCCAGGTGACGGTCATCGCGTCGCCGTTGTCGCCCGGCAGCTTGACCCCGCCGTTGTCCACGGTCGGGATCGGGGCCACCGCGAGCTGCGGGATGTACTTGAAGTCGTGGCTGATGGTGACGAGCGAATACCAGACGGCGGAGGCGACGTTGGCCTCGGTCACCTGGCCGAGATAGTACGGGTTGAACTGGGTCGCTTCCTGCCAGTCGCCGATGATGATCGATCCGCCGGTCGTCCCAGCCTCCGGACCATAGTCGGGGTTGAACAGGTCGACGGGACCCGAGGGCGTCGGCTCGGCCGACTCGGGTGCCGTAGTCGCCGCCGGTGTCGCCGGGGCTGCCGCCGACGGGGACGGAGTGGTGCTGGTACCGCCGCAGGCCGCGACCAGAATGGCCGCTCCGGCGAACAGGCCCACCAGTTTCCGCATCAAGGCTCCTCCAAGCTGCGTGGGGTCCTGAACTGCTACTCCCTCGCAGGACGATGGCCGCGTTTCCCTGTCGCGTGGGGCGGGTGCCCCCGTCGATTGGGAAGTACGCATGCGCGCACATACGCTGGCCGTCAGGCTGCGCTCGAGCAAAGATCGCTTACCGCAACGCGGGTGTCAAATCCGTTCGACGGAGGTGCGGGCCACGAGGGTCCCGCCACCTCACGACGGCACGAGCCCGCGGGGCGTGGCGTCTGTCGGGAACACCTCCTTCCAGGGCCTCAGCAGGCCCTCCGGGTGACGGGGCGGCAGCGTCCCGGTCGCGCTGACCGACGAGCTGTCGGGCGAGGCCGCGATCCGGGCCTCGGCCGCGCGCCACAGGGTGGCGATCGCGGCCGGCCGGTCGGGCATCAGGGAATCGGTATAGGCGGGCGACGGCCCCACGCCCACGCGCGGCGCCACCATGACGGCCACGATCGCCGCCCCCGCCGCGAGGCTGCCCAGCTGGAGCCGCCAGCTCCACGCGTCGCGGCGGCGGGTCGCCAGGCGGACGACCCGCTCGGCCGCCACCACGGGCACCGGGACGGCGCGGATCTCGCGACCCACGCGCCGCAGCGCGTGCACCGCCAGGGCGACCTGGGTGAGCTCCTGCTCGCACGCCCGGCACACCGCAAGGTGGTCCAGCGCGGGATCGGTGGCGGCGCCGCGCTCGCCGCGATCGACGAGGTCGAGCAGTGCTGGGCGGTGCCGGTCGCAGGGCGAGGCGCGGAGCATCATGCGCCGCCGGCCTCGACCTCGTCCGGGAGCCGCTCGCCCCAGGCGCCGCCGAACCGGCGGTCCGCGTGGAGCCGCGCCCGCAGGTCGCGGAGCGCGTGGTGGATCCGGCTCTTCACCGTGCCCAGCGGCAGGCCGAGCTGGTCGGCGGTCTCCTGGAGCGATAGCCCCTCGAGGTAGTACAGGACGACGACGGCCTGGTGCTTGTCGGACAGGCCCGCGATCCCCTCCCGGACGATCTGGCGCAATTCCGACCACTCCGCCCGCGCGTCGGGCTGAACGTCGGCGTCCACCAGGCGCGCCGCCACGAGGTCCGTGACGGGCTCGCTCGGCAGGCGCCGGCGCCCGAGGCGGCTATAGCACAGGTTGATCGCGACGCGATGGAGCCAGGGCAGCGGCGACATGTCCGTCCGCAGCCGGCGCCGGTGCGTGTAGGCCCGGCCGAAGGTGTCCATGAGGACCTCCTCGGACGCGCACGGGTCCGCGGTCAGCGCCAAGGCGGCGCGGAACACGGGCACGCGGTACCGCTCGAACAGCGCGGCAAACGCGTCGACATCATCCTCCGCCATGCGGCGGATGAGGTCGGCGTCGGTCGGCGTGCGGCGGGCAGCGGGTGTGGTCTCGCCGTGGATGGGTCGATCTCCGTGTGCCGTGGCACTCCCTTGACCCAACCATACCGCCGGACGCAGCCCCGGGTTCATTCCGTTCGGCGCAGCCTCAATCCGGACACGGCAGCAGCGCCCCCGTCATGCCCCGCCAGCGGAGGTTGGGCTGCCGGGCCGCGGTCGCCTCGTCGAGTCGCCGGACGGGAGCGTCGTGCGGGGCGGACGTGACCAGCGCGGCGTCCGTTTCGGCCTCGCGGGCGATCTCGATCAGGGCGTCCGCGAACCCGTCGAGGGTCTCGAGCGACTCGGTCTCCGTGGGCTCGATCAGCATCGCTTCCTCGACCGTGAGCGGGAAGTAGATCGTGGGCGGGTGATAGCCCTTGTCGATCAGGCGCTTGGCGATGTCCAGGGTGCGGACGCCGGTGCGGTGCCTGATGTCGGCGGCGGAGGCCACGAACTCGTGCTTGCACGCCCGCTCGAACGGCACCTGGTAGGTGCCGGCCAGGCGGTGCTTGAGGTAGTTGGCGGCGAGGACCGCGTCATCCGAGACCTCGCGCAGGCCGGCCGCGCCGTGGGCGCGGATGTAGGCGTACGCGCGCACGAGGACGCCGCTGCTGCCGGTGAACGAGCGCATCCGGCCGATGGACCTCGGGCGCTCGCCCGGCCGCTCCAGCCGGAACGAGCCGTCCTCCGCGCGGAGCACGCGCGGGGCGGGCAGGAACGGCACCAGGCGGGCGCGGACGCCCACCGGCCCGGCCCCCGGCCCACCACCGCCATGCGGCGTGCTGAACGTCTTGTGGGTATTGAAGTGCATCACGTCGAAGCCGGCCTCGCCCGGCTTGAAGCGGCCGAGGATCGCGTTGAGGTTCGCCCCGTCCATGTAGGCCAGGGCGCCCGCGGCGTGGGTCGCCTCGAGCAGCTCGCCGATCCGCCGCTCGAACAGGCCGAGCGTGGACGGGTTGGTGATCATGATCGCGGCCGTCCTCGGCCCCAGCGCAGCCCGGAAGGCCTCCACGTCCACGCCGCCGTCGGGGGCGGACGGGATGGTGATCGTCCTGAAGCCGGCCATCGTCGCGGTCGCCGGGTTGGTCCCGTGCGAGGAGTCGGGCACCAGGACCTCGGTCCGGTCGGTGTCGCCGCGCGACCGGTGGTAGGCGCGGACCATGAGGATCCCGGTCAGCTCGCCGTGGGCGCCGGCGGCCGGTTGCAGGGTGACGGCGTCCATGCCGCTGATCTCCGCCAGCAGCTCCTCCAGCTCGAACAGGAGCTGGAGCGTGCCCTGGGCGACGGCGTCGGGAGCCATGGGGTGGAGGCCCGCGAACCCCGGCAGGCGCGCGGCCCACTCGTTGAGCTTGGGGTTGAACTTCATCGTGCACGAGCCGAGCGGATAGAAGCCGGTGTCGACCGCGTAGTTGAGCTGCGACAGGTTGACGTAGTGGCGCACCACGTCGGGCTCGGCGAGCTCGGGCAGCGCGGCCGGGGTCGCCCGCAGGGCGCCCGCCGGGATGCGGCCCAGCGCGTCGTTCGGCGGGTGCGGGATCTTGCCGCCGCCGCGCCCCGGCCGGCTGCGCTCGAAGATCGTGGGCTGGAGGCGGTCGCCGACGACCGTCATCGCACACCTCCGGTCGCCGTCGCGCCGGCGAGCTCCAGGCGGAGCGCGCTCGCGAAGCGGTCGATGTCGGCGGCCGTCGTGACCTCGGTGGCGCACACCAGCAGGCCGTCGGCCAGGGACGGCTCGTCGGGCAGCAGCGACGCCGTGGGGATGCCCGCCAGGACGCCGCGGTCCAGCAGCCGGGCGTGCAGGGCCGGGGCATCCGGGACGCGGACGACGAACTCGTTGAGGTACGGCCCGTCGTGGGCCCGTGGCGCGCCTGCAGCGGCGAGCGCCGCCTCCAGCTCCGCGGCGCGGGCGGCGCCCAGCGCCGCCACGTCGCGCAGCCCGTGGGGCCCGATGGTGGCCACGTAGATGCTGGCCGCCAGCGCGAGCAGCGCCTGGTTGGTGCAGATGTTGCTGGCCGCCTTCTCGCGCCGGATGTCCTGCTCCCGCGCGCGGAGCGTCATCACGAACGCCCGCCGCCCATCGAGGTCCGTGGTCAGGCCCACGAGCCGGCCCGGGATCTGGCGCACCAGCGCATCCGTGCAGGCCACGATGCCGAGGTACGGGCCGCCGTACGAGAGCGGGATGCCGAGCGGCTGGCCCTCGCCCGCCGCGATGTCCGCGCCGTACTCGCCGGGCGGGGCGAGCACGGCCAGCGACACGGGCTCGATGACGCTCACGAACAGCGCCCCGGCCGCGTGCGCGAGCCGCCCTGCGTCCGGCATGTCCTCGAGCAGGCCCAGGACGTTGGGCTGGGCGACGACCACGCCGGCCACGGGGCGGTAGGGATCGGCGAGCATCCGCTCCAGGGCGGCGAGGTCGGTCGTGCCGGCGAGCGGTCCGTCGGCGACCAGCGGCACCTCGTCGGCCACGAGGCCGGCCCCCTGGGCGTAGGTCTCGAGGGTCTGGCGGTAGTGCGGGTGCACGGCACGCGACACGAGGATCCGGTCCCGCCGCGTGGCGCGGCAGGTCATCAGCGCCGCCTCGGCGGTCGCCGCGCCGCCGTCGTAGTGGGACGCGGACACGACGTCGAGGGCGGTCAGCTCCGCGAGCAGGGACTGGTACTCGTAGATGCTCTGGAGGGTGCCCTGGCTGACCTCGGGCTGGTACGGCGTGTAGGCCGTGTACCACTCCCCGCGGAGGAGCATCTGGTCCACGGTGGCCGGGCTCCAATGACGGTAGGCGCCGGCGCCGAGGAAGCTCGCGAGGTCCACGCGGTTGCGCCCCGCGAGGGCCGCCAGGCGGGCGCTGAGCTCGAGCTCCGGCTCCGGGTCGTCGAGCCGCAGCGGGCTTGCGCGGAGGGGTTCCGGGATGTCGTCGAACAGGGCATCGACGGAGGGGACGCCGATCGCCTCGAGCATGCGGGCTCGGTCGTCGGCCGCGTGCGGGCCGTAGGGCATCGGTCAGCCCTCGGCGACCAGCTGCTCGTAGGCGGCGGGGTCGAGCAGCTGGTCCAGCTGGGCGGGCTCCGACAGCCGCAGCTTCACCATCCAGCCGCCGCCATACGGGTCGCTGTTGACGAGCTCGGGCTGACCGGCCAGGGCATCGTTGGCACCGGTGACCTCGCCCGAGACCGGGGCGAACAGGTCGCTCACGGCCTTCACGGACTCCACGACCCCGAAGGTCGCGAACTGGTCCAGGGCGCGGCCGGCGCCGGGCAGCTCGACGAACACGATGTCGCCCAGCTGGTCGGCGGCGTACTGGGTGATGCCGACGGTCGCCTCGTCACCGTCGACGCGGACCCACTCGTGCTCCTTGGTGTAGCGCAGGTCGCCGGGGACCATCAGGCTGGCTCCTCCTGGGTATGGTCGCGGCTTCACGGCCGCGTCTGGTGCGGGAACGCTGGTGCGCTGGTGGTGCCATGGTGGTGCGTGTGCGGTCCGGGTGTCGAGCTCCGGGCCGGTCAGGACGGGCGCTTGTAGAACGGCAGCGGCACGACCTCTGCGGCGACGCGGGCACCGCGGATCTCGACGGCCAGCATCGTACCGGGTCCGGCATCCGCGGCGGCGACGTACGCCATCGCGATCGCGTCGCCGCGGGTCGGGGACATCGTCCCGGAGGTCACGACGCCGGTGGGGCCCTCCGCGTTGAGGACCGGGTAGCCGTGCCGGGCGATCCCCCGCTCCCGCAGCACGAGGCCCACCAGGCGCCGGGTCACGCCCTCCCGCTCGACCTTCTCGAGCGCCGCGCGGCCCACGAAGTCGCCGTGCTTGGCGAGCTTCACGACGCGGCCGAGCCCGGCCTCGTAGGGGTTGGTGTCGCGGCCCAGCTCGTTGCCGTAGAGCGGCATCCCTGCCTCGAGCCGGAGGGTGTCGCGGGCGCCCAGGCCCACCGGCACGAGGCCGTGCGACCGGCCCGCCTCCATCAGGGCGTCCCACGTCTGGCCCGTGCGATCCACGTCCACGAACAGCTCGAAGCCGTCCTCGCCCGTGTAGCCGGTGCGCGCCACGTGGGCCGGGATCCCGGCGACCTCTCCGTCCGCGATCGCGTAGTACCGGATCGAGTCCAGGTCGAGGCCGGTCAGCGGGGCGAGGATGTCCAGGGAGCGCGGCCCCTGGATCGCGACCAGCCCGGTCGCGAGCGAGCGATCGTCGAGCACGGCGCGGAAGCCGACGAGACGCTCCACGAGGGCATCCGACACGGTCCGGGCGTTGGACGCGTTGGCGACCACCATGTACCGGTCGTCGGCGAGCCGGTACACGATCAGGTCGTCGACGATGCCGCCGTCGGGGGCGCAGATCATCGAGTAGTGGGCCCGCCCGACGGCGAGCGATGGCGGGTCCGTAACGAGCGCACCGGCGAGCGCCGCGCCCGCCTCGGGGCCCTCGACGACCAGCTCGCCCATGTGCGACAGGTCGAACAGCCCGGCGGCCGAGCGCACGGCCCGGTGCTCCTCGAGGATCCCGGCGTACTGGATCGGCATCTGCCAGCCGGCGAACTCCACGATCTTCGCGCCCAGCGCCCGGTGTCGGTCGAGCAACGGCGTGGGCAGGGACGGGGTGGGCTCCTCGGTCATGCCTCTCCGCCTCCGGTGGCGAGGGCCGGTCCGGGGAAGCTGCCGTCGGTCGCAGCCCTGGCTGCGCGTGCGACGAGCGCGCGCTCGGTCTCGAAGGTCAGCATGCTCGACGCCTCGTCGAACCGGATCCAGCGAACCTCGTCAAACTCGTGGTCGTGGCGGCCGAGGTCCCCGCCGGTCGGCTGCATCAGGAAGTAGTGCACGGTCTTGTGGATCCGCGTGCCGCCCTGGCTGAAGGTGTACTCGATCGAGTCGAAGCGTCGCACGATTCGGACCTCGAGCCCGGTCTCCTCGGCGACCTCGCGCAGCGCGGTCTGCTCGGTGGTCTCGCGTCCGTCCGGGGTGCCCTTGGGCAGCGTCCAGGTCACCCCGTCGCGTTCACGGCGGCGGCGCCCGACGACGAGCTGGGGGGCCCCGTCCTGGAACCGGATGACGATGCCACCCGCGGAGGTGGCGAGGGCCTGCTTCAGGCGGGCCACGCCGGCGCCACGGACGACCGGCGCGGTCCCCCGCCCCGTGTCGAGCTGGTCCACAGCATCGATGACGCGGGCTTCGGGCGGCCGCTCCGGGCGGGGCGCGCGGGTGCGACCGTCAGCGCCCGCCACGGCGCGCGCAGCGCGGTCAGCGGCCCGACATCCGGCCGTCGGAGCACCGTGCGGTGCGAGGGTGCCGTCACGAACGCCGTCGCCGACCGGAGGCCGAGGCGTCGCTCCCGCGCCCTGGCCGAGGTGGTGACGAAGCGTGCCGGCCAGGCCGCGTAGCGGGCGGCGATGCTGTGCTGCATGCCCGCATCGTAGCGCGTCAGGGGTTCCCTGCAAGTGCGGTGCGGAGCCGTTCGGCGGCTTCCGGTGACAGGGCGCCCCGGTCGCTTGCGACGCGCACGGAGCGCTCGAGCAGCGCCCGGTAGACGGGCAGCGTGTCGGGCGCCCCGGCGGTCAGGGCCTCGAGGTGGGCCGCCAGCGTCCCGGCATCGCCGCGGGTGGCCGGGCCCGTGAGCGCCGCTGCGACGCCCAGCGCCCGCGCGTTGGCGACGGTCTGCTCGAGCAGCGGCAGGTAGATCCGCAGCGCGCCCGGCTCGTCCAGGCCCACCACGCCCGCGATCTCGCGGATCGTATCCAGCAGCGCGACGACACCGCCCGCGGACAGCACGGCCGCCGCGTGGTAGGCCGCCTTCGAGCCGGGCGCCAGCCGGACGGGGACGGCGCCGATCGCCTCGGCCATCTCCGCCAGGTGCGCAGCCAGCTCCTCGTCCCCCTCGATCGCGATCGTGGCCCCGCGGAGCGCCGCCAGCGCCCGGTCGAGGTCGGCGAACGCGACCAGCGGGTGGAACGCCCCGGCCTGGGTCCCGGCCGCCATCGCCGGCGCCAGGACCTCGGCACCCAGCAGCCCGCTGGTGTGGACCATCGCCTGCCCGGCGTACAGCCGCAGCGCCGCCGCCACTGGCGCCACCACGTCGTCGGGCACCGCGAGGATCACGAGCTCCACGTCGTCCACGAGCGCGTTGGCCTCGGCGAACCCCCGCGCGCCCGGCACCAGCTCGCGGAACCGCTCCCGGCGTGCCGGATCACGCGACGCGACGGCACCCACCGGCCAGCCCGCCCGGTCGAGCGCCACGCCCAGCGCCGTCCCCACGGCCCCGGCGCCCCCGATCCCGACCACCGGGCGCTCGCACGGGCCCGAGTGCGGGTGCGGGTGTGCGTGGTCGCCAGGAAGCTGGACGTCGCCGTGGCGGTGGGTCGCCGGCGAGGCCGGGTCGAGGTCGATACCCTCCTCGTCCAACTCGCGGATCGTCTCGTCGCGCTCGGCGGCCCGGCGCTCCGCCCCACGCCGGATGACGGCGTCGGCCTCGTCCCAGGCCCTCATCCCGGTCGCTCCCGACCGGGTCGGCCCGGCGCGCTGTACGCTTCCACCCGACGAGTGTAGCGAGCGGTCCGAGGGCGCACCCTCATCGCCCGATCCCCACAGTGGAGGATCAACGTGCCCACGCCCAATGCATTCGGCGCCCGAGCCTCCCTCGGACCCGGCCTCCCCGACCTCTACCGCCTGTCCGCCCTGGCCGCATCAGGCATGCGGCTGGGCGTGGATCTCGGCCGGTCGCCGGTCACGCTCAAGATCCTGCTCGAGAACGCCCTGCGCCACGCCGGCGGCGGGATCGTGCGCGAGGAGGACGTGGCGACGCTCGCGTCCTGGCGACCCGGCGGTACCGGCGAGGCCGAGGTCCCGTTCATGCCGTCCCGGGTGGTGCTCCAGGACTTCACCGGCGTGCCGGCGGTCGTGGACCTGGCGGTCATGCGGGACGCGATGGCCGCGCTCGGCGGCGACCCGGCCCGCGTGAACCCGCTCGTGCCGGCGGACCTCGTGATCGACCACTCGGTGCAGATCGACGCCTGGGGCGGCGCCGGGGCGTTCGGCTTCAACGTGACCCGCGAGTACGAGCGCAACGGCGAGCGGTACCAGCTGTTGCGCTGGGCCCAGACCGCGTTCCGCGACCTGCGCGTCGTCCCGCCCGGCACCGGGATCATCCACCAGGTCAACCTCGAGTACCTGGCCACCGTCGTGGCCGACCGCGAGGACGACGCCGGGCGGGTCGCCTTCCCGGACACGCTGGTGGGCACGGACTCGCACACCACGATGGTCAACGGCCTCGGCGTCCTGGGCTACGGCGTGGGCGGGATCGAGGCCGAGGCCGTCCTGCTGGGCCAGCCGCTGTACCAGCCGATGCCGCGGATCGTCGGCGTGCGCCTGACGGGCGAGCTGCCGCCGGCCGCCACGGCGACCGACCTCGTGCTCACGATCACCGAGCTGCTGCGCGCGTTCGGCGTCGTTGGCTCGTTCGTGGAGTTCGCCGGCGACGGGCTGGCCGGGCTGGCGCTCGCGGACCGGGCGACGATCTCGAACATGAGCCCCGAGTTCGGCGCCACGGCGACGCTGTTCCCGATCGACGACGAGACGCTCGCCTACCTGCGCCTGACGGGCCGCTCCCCGGAGCGCGTCGACCTCGTCGAGCGCTACGCGAAGGCCCAGGGGCTGTGGCGCGAGCCCGGCGCGGGCCCCGAGTTCGACGCCCTGCTCGAGCTCGACCTGGCCACCGTGGAGCCGTCGCTGGCCGGGCCCCGTCGCCCGCAGGACCGGGTGGCACTGGCGGGAATCGCCGACAACTTCCGGGCGGCCTACCCCGCGACCCTGGGCGTCCCCGCCATGACGATCGAGGCCGGCGGCCAGACGGCCGAGATCGGGCACGGATCGGTGGCCATCGCGGCCATCACCTCGTGCACCAACACGTCCAACCCCACCGTCATGGTCGGCGCCGGGCTGCTCGCCCGCAACGCCGTCGCGCGCGGCCTGCGCGTGTCGCCCACCGTCAAGACCTCGCTCGCGCCGGGCTCGAAGGCCGTCACCGGCTACCTGGAGCGAGCCGGGCTGATGGCGCCCCTCGCGGACCTCGGGTTCGCGCTGGCGGGCTACGGCTGCACGACCTGCATCGGCAACTCCGGCCCCCTGGACGAGCCCGTCGCGAAGGCGATCGAGGGGGACGAGCTGGTCGTGGCCGCCGTCCTGTCGGGCAACCGCAACTTCGAGGGGCGGATCCATCCGCTGGTGCGGGCGGCCTACCTCGCCTCGCCGCCGCTGGTCGTCGCGTTCGCGCTGGCCGGGCGGGTGGACGTGGACCTCACGACCCAGCCGATCGGAATCGGCGACGACGGCCGGCCGGTGATGCTGGCCGACATCTGGCCGGCCCCGGCTGAGATCCGGTCGGTCATCGGCACCTCGATCGACCCGGAGCTGTTCCGGCAGACCTACGCGGTCGTGTTCGAGGGCGACGAGCGCTGGAAGGCGCTGCCGATCCCGTCCGGCGACCGGTATGCCTGGGATCCGTCGTCCACGTACATCGCCAAGCCACCCTTCTTCGACGGGCTGACCGCGGAGCCGGCGCCGCTGACGGACATCGTCGGGGCTCGCGTCCTGGCGCTGCTGGGCGACTCGGTGACCACGGACCACATCAGCCCGGCGGGGTCGATCGCCGCGTGGTCACCCGCCGGCCAGTGGCTGCAGGCGCACGACGTCGCGCCGCTCGATTTCAACTCGTACGGGGCCCGGCGCGGCCACCACGAGGTGATGATGCGGGGCACGTTCGCAAACATCCGGCTGCGGAACCGGCTGGTCGAGGGCAAGGAGGGGCCGTACACGGTCCACCTGCCCGACGGCGAGCAGGCGTTCATCTACGACGCCGCGATGCGCTACCGCGACGAGGGCGTGCCGCTCCTGGTCATCGCCGGCCGGGAGTACGGGTCGGGCTCCTCGCGCGACTGGGCCGCCAAGGGCACGACGCTGCTGGGCGTGCGCGCGGTCATCGCCGAGAGCTACGAGCGGATCCACCGCTCGAACCTGGTTGGCATGGGCGTGTTGCCGCTCCAGTTCCTGCCCGGCGAGAGCCGGGCGTCGCTGGGGCTGACCGGCCGCGAGACGTACGCCATC
>MGOE01000022.1:53923-61578 GCA_001797035.1 Chloroflexi bacterium RBG_16_72_14 | reverse complement strand
TGACGCGCCCCGCGGCGGTCGTGCCGGCGCGCCTCGGCGGTCGTGCCCGGGACGTGACGAAGCCCCCTGAGGGAGACCAGGGGGCTTCGCCGGTGCGGAGGATCCCCGGCGCCGACGAGGAGGAGATCGCGTCGCAGGAGGTCCGTTCGTGCGCTCCGACGCCCGACCGGCCGGGGCTGTGACGGCCGCGCAGCAGGTTCGGGAGGGCGTCCGCGTCGGCGACGCCGGGGAGCGGCCGCATGCCGCCGAGTGGCACGCCGGACGGGACACGGAACGGGGGTCCGACGGACGGGCGCCGGGTGGATGGTGGGCGATACTGGACTCGAACCAGTGACCTCACGGATGTGAACCGTGCGCTCTAACCAACTGAGCTAATCGCCCGGGCGCCCCGAGGGGACTCGCATTCTAGCGCGGTCGCGACGATGCGCGCGGGGGCGCCGGCGGCGCCGGCGTCGTTTCGCCGGCCTCAGATCCGGAGGCCCGGCCAGCGCACGAGGACGCGATCCGGCTCGACCCCGTCCACGGCGACCAGCCGCACGTCGCGACGCGGCACGTCCAGCTCCTGCGCGATGAGGCGCAGCAACGCCTGGTTGGCCGCACCTTCGACCGGCGGCGCCGCAACCCGGGCGCGGAGCACGCCGTCGATCACGCCTTCGACACGATCGGACCCGCCGCGGGGTGTCAGTCGGACGGCGAAGCGGACGTCGGTCTGGCTCAGGACATTCACAGCAGGACGCGCCAGAGCACGCCGAGGACGATCAGGACGAGGAAGCTGGAGAAGTCGAACATGCCCGTGGGGGGCAGCGCGCGGCGCACCGGGGCGAGGATGGGTTCCGTGGCCCGAATGAGGAAGGCGCTGAGTTGTGACCGGCCCGTGGGGTCGAACCAGCTCATCAGGATCCGCCCCAGCACCAGGAGCCACAGGATCACGAGGATCGCGCCCAGGAACGTCGTGACAAACGTGCCCACGCACGGAGTCTAGCAGCGTCCCGCGGGACGCCCGTCCGGCCTCAGGCGGTCGGGGCCGGCCGTTCGCCGAACAGGGCGCGGCCGACGCGCACGATGGTCGCACCCTCCGCCACCGCGACCTCGTAGTCGTCCGTCATGCCCATCGACAGCTCGGGTCCCAGGCGGAGCCACCGGGTCCGCAGCCACTCGGACAGCGCTCGCAGCGCCACGAATGTGGGGCGTGCCGCCTCCGGATCGGCGACCAGCCGGCCGATGGTCATCAGCCCGCGGAAGTCCAGGGCCCCGAGCGTATCGAGGCGCCCGACCGCGGCCTCGAGGCTCTCGGGGCTGAAGCCCGCCTTGGCGGGGTCGCGGTCGACGTTGACCTGCAGCAGCACCCGGACACCGCGACGGCCCAGCGTCGCCCGGGCGATGTGATCGAGCCGGTTGGCCAAGTCCTCGTCGTGGACCGACTCGATGACGTCGAACAGCTCGAGCGCGCGGCGGGCCTTGTTCGACTGCAGCGGGCCCACCAGGTGCCACGTGGCGCCGGGCACCTCCGGGATCTTGGCCACGGCCTCCTGCACCCGGTTCTCCCCCAGCACGGTCAGTCCCGCCGCCACCGCCGCCCGCACCCGATCCGCCGGCACGGTCTTGGACACGGCGACCAGCGTCACCCCCGCCGGATCCCGTCGCGCGCGCGCGCACGCGCCCGCGATCCGCTCGAGCACCCGAGCCCGGGCCGCCGCGAACGCCTCGACCTCATCCTCGTCAGTCGCCATCACGCCGGCCTCAGTGAGCCATCCGCCCGAGGATTGCGTGAGCGAGCGAGCACAGCCGGCAACGCCGGCCAGCGCGTCCTGAGCGGCGCGTCCCTAGCGCCTGCGAAGGAACGAAGGAATCTCGAGGTCGTCGGCGTCGTACGACTGCCGGCGCACCGGGGCCGGCTCGCCGACCGTCCGCACCGGGACCGCGGCCTCGTCGCGCGTAGCCGCGACGTCGTCCGACTCGGTCCGCTGGCGCTCCAGCTCCTCGAGGAAGTCGCGAGCGGGCACCGTCGCGCCGGCGCCGGCCGTGGTCGCCGCGGGCCGGAAGCCGGTGGCGCTGCCGACGCGCTCCCCGGCGGCCGCGCGCGCGGCCTCCGGGCGCCGCCGGCCGTCGAAGCCGGTCGCGATGACGGTGATCATCACCTCCTCGCCCAGCCGCTCGTTGAAGCTGGTGCCGAAGATGATGTTGGCCTCCGGATCCGCGGCGGCGCGGATCTCCTCGGCGGCCTCGGTCACCTCCCACAGGGTGAGGTTGGACGAGCCGCAGATGTTGAACAGGATGCCCTGCGCGCCGGCGATGTTGATCTCGAGCAGCGGACTGGCCACCGCCTGGCGCGCCGCGTCGAGCGCGCGGTTCTCGCCGCTGGCGCGGCCGATGCCCATCAGCGCCGAGCCGGCGTCCTTCATGATCGTCCGAACGTCCGCGAAGTCGAGGTTGATGAGCCCCGGCACGGTGATGATGTCGCTGATGCCGGCCACGCCCTGGCGCAGCACGTCGTCCACGACCCGGAACGCGTCCACGATCGAGGTGTTCTTCTGGACGACGTCGCGGAGGCGGTCGTTCGGGATCGTGATCAGCGTGTCGACCTTGGCCTTGAGCTCCTCCGCCGACTTCTCGGCAACGAGCTTGCGCCGGCTCCCCTCGAAGCTGAACGGCTTGGTCACGACGCCGATCGTGAGCGCGCCCTGCTCCTTGGCGATCTCCGCCACCACCGGTGCCGCGCCGGAACCCGTCCCGCCGCCGAGGCCCGCCGTGATGAACACCATGTCCGAGTCCGCGATGGCGTCCGCGATCTTGTCGCGGTCCTCCTCTGCGGCCCGCTGGCCGATCGAGGCGTCACCACCGGCACCAAGGCCCTTCGTGATCTTGTCGCCGATGCGGATCTTGTGCGGGGCGTCCGACTGCAGCAGCGCCTGGGCGTCCGTGTTACAGGCGATGAACTCGACGCCCATCATCTCGGACAGGATCATCCGGTTGACGGCGTTGCTCCCGCCGCCACCGACACCGATGACGCGGATGAGGGCGAAGTTCTCGGAATCCGACCGCAGCGGCATCGGGTCTCCTCGGATGGCGCGTGACTTGGCGTCAGGACGGGTAACCGCTCGTTCCCCGGGTGCCGGCCCCCGGGGTTCCGGCGCCACTACGGGTTCCCACGGGTTTGCGCGGAAGTATACCCGCGGCATCCATGGAGTGGTCACCGGGGATTGCCGGGATCTCGCGCCGACCCCTGCCACGTTGTGGTGCGCTCGCGCACCACGCGCCGCAGTCGCTCCGGCCCGGGAGGATCCGGGACCGGGCTCGCCCTCGCGCCTCGCGACTGGCGGCGTTCGGGCCGCCCTGGGGGGACCGGTCGTCGCCATCACGCCGTCCCGCACGTCGGGCTGGGGACTCCCGGGCGGCAGTCGGCGCTCGCGCTGCCCCTCGGATCGTCCGTCCGGGGTTCGATCCACCCCAGCGCGCGCGTCTGGACGACGCCGCGGCGACCGGCAGTCCCACCCGTATCTCGACCTGAGCCTGGCCGCGGTGGCCGGTCGCACCAGCGGGCCGGCGGTCGCTCGTCGGGGACCCGCCCTACCCGGCCAGGAAGCTGAGGCGCACCCGGCGGGTCGCGTTGTCGGCGTTGGGATCGAGGAGCGCGATCGATTGCCACGGCCCCAGCGCGAGCCGGCCGCCGATGACCGGCACCGTGAGCGAGGGCGGCGCGAGCAGCGGCAGGACGTGGTCGGCGCCGTGGCCCGGCGACCCGTGGCGATGGACCCACCGGTCGTCTCGGGGCAGCAGGCGGTCCAGCGTCCGGATCGCGTCCTCGTCGGAGCCGGCCCCGAGCTCGAGCACGACGAGTCCGGCCGTGGCGTGCGGGACGAACACGGACAGCAGCCCGTCGCCGCCCCCGGCGGCCTCGGCGGCGAACCGGGCGCAGGCCGGCGTGAGGTCGGTGACGCCTCGGTCGCGACCGGTCCGGACCTCCAGCTCAAGTGACCGCATGGCACACCGGGTCGGCAACCTCAGCGGACATCCGGCACCCGCCTCCGGCGAGAGCGCGCCGGTCGCCCTCCGCAGGCGGAGGCGACGCCGCGCGAACCATCCGCCTAGGGAAAGATGCTGCGGATGGCGTTGCGCAGGCGGCTCAGGATGCCGCCGCCGGGTGCGGACTCGTAGTGGAGCGGCTCCCCCATCGCGATCGAGGTGGCGCCCCAGCGGAGCAGCCCCACGGCCGTAGAGTAGGACGGGTCCTGGATCGTGTCCACGAGCCCGCCGATCCCCGACGGCCCGGCGATCCGGACCGGCATCTGGAGGACGTCGCGGCCGAGCTCCGCGGTGCCCGCCAGCTGCGCGCCGCCCCCGGTCAGGATGATCCCTGCGGGCAGCATGCCGTGGCCGCTGCGCGCCATCTCGTCCTTGAGCAGCTCGAACGTCTCGCGCATCCGGGCCTCGATGATCCGGCACAGCTCCTCGCGGCTGACCGTGCGGCCGGCCTCCTCGCCCAGGACCGTGACGCCGATCTCCTCGTCCTCGATGTTGCGCAGGTCGCAGGTCCCGTGGCGGACCTTGAGCTCCTCGGCGACCTGGAGCGTCGTCTTGACGCCGATCGCGACGTCGTTGGTGACGTTGTTGCCGCCCACCGGCAGGACCGAGGTGTGGAACGGCGAGCCCTCGGCGAACAGCGTGAGGTCGATCGTGCCGGCGCCGATGTCGGCGACCGCGACCCCCAGCTCCTTCTCGGTCTCGGTCAGCACCGCCTCCGCCGACGCCAGGCCGTCCACCACCAGCTCGTCGATCTTGACCCCGGCCAGCTGGACGCACTTGGTCAGGTTCTGTACCGCGGTGGCGGACGCGGACACGATGTGCGCCTCGACCTCCAGCCGCAGCGCGCTCATGCCCAGCGGGTCCTTGACGCCTTCCTGGCCGTCCACGGTGAACCCGCGGCGCTCGACGTGGAGCACGTCACGGTTGTTGGGGATCGACACCGCCCGCGCGACCTCGATCGCCCGGCTGATGTCCTCGCGGGTGACCTCGCGGTGGTGCGCGGTCACGGCGACCTGCCCGGTGGAGTTGAGGCTCTCGACGTGCTGGCCGCCGACGCCCACGAAGGCGCGATCGATCTTCCAGCCCGACAGGCGCTCCGCGCGCTCGACGGCATCGGCGATCGAGCGCACGGTCTGGTCGATGTTGACCACGACGCCCTTCTTGAGCCCCGAGGCCGGGACCGTCCCGTGGCCCATGATCGTCAGGCGCCCGTCGCGTCCGACCTCGCCGATGAGCGCGCAGACCTTGGACGTGCCGACGTCGATGCCGACGAGGACCGCTTCCCGTTCCACCTGCCTGTCGTCCCTCGCTGTGCGTGGCCGCGCGTGGCCAAGGTACCGCCTGTGCTAGATGAAGTGGCGCCGGATGAGCGCGACGTTGTTGAAGATCCGGAACCCGAAGTTGATGAGGGCGACAAGGTAGAGGTCGAGGCTCAACCGGTCGCCGATGAACACCAGCAGGACGGCCACGATCGCGTTGGTGAGGAACCCGCTGATGAAGATGCGATTGTCGTAGACCCCGTCGAGCTCCGCACGGACCGCGCCGAGGACCGAGTCCAGTGCGGCGAGGATGGCCACGGCCGAATAGCGCGAGAACTCGAAGCTGACATTGACGTTGAGGAAGTACCCGGCGGCGATTCCGATGAACAGTCCCACGAGGGGCAGGAGCACGGGCGGGCAGCCTCCCTCCGGAAGATCGTCGGACCTACGCTACCAGACACCCGGCCCGCGTACCCGCTCAAGGCTTCGGCGTCGGCGACGGCCTGGGCGTCGGCCGCGGGATCATGGTGGCGCTCCGGTCGTCGGCGAGGATCACCCGCAGGACGGTGTCCTCCTGGCCCAGGATGAGACTCCGGAACAGCCGGACCTGGCCCGGGATGAGGTCCGTGGTCCGCAGGGTCGGGGTATAGAACCCGAACACCGCGGTCCAGCCCAGCGGCTGCCCCCGGATCGTGAAGCCGTTGGTGTCGTCGAGCCGGATGTCGAGCCGCGAGGACGAGCTGCCCAGGTCGGCGGGCGTGAGCGAGCCGATCCGCAGCGCGGCGTCCAGGGTCACGGCGTCGAGCGTCGCGCCGACCCCGAGCGCCAGCGACTCGTTCCGCCGGTCGACCACGACCGTCAGCGGCTCGGCCACCCCGGGCGCCGCGTCGACCAGCTTCGAGAACAGCAGCCCGGTCTCGTCCACGAGGAAGGTGTGTCCCGCCGCCCGCCAGGCGAGCAGGGCGACCCGCTCCCGGACGTCCACCCGGATCGTGTCCGGGAGCGCCACGGACACGTCCGCGCCCCCGACCGCCGGGATCACGGCCAGGCGGTCCTCGAGGACGTCCGTCCGGAGCGAGAACAGGTTCTGGCCGGGCGGGACGGCGAGCGCGGCGAGCACGGCCTCCTCGGACGTCCAGGTGGTACCGGTGACCTCGACGTGGCGGGCGCTGAAGGCGTCCGAGGAGACCGCGCCGTAGAGCCCGGCCACGGCCACCAGGAGGGCCAGCAACGAGCCCGCGCGGGTCGGGGTGAGGCCGGCGGACCGGCGGCGGACGGGCTTCGTGTGGCGGACGCCGCCGCCGGGCCGGGCGCCGGGGCGCAGCGCCGCGGGCCGCTGGGTGCGGACGACCGGGGCGCCGCGGTCCCGGCCCGGCAGGCGGGGGCTCACCCGCGGGCCCTCACCGCGGCAGGTCGCCGGGTGTCAGCCGGTGGCGGATGCGCGCGGCCTCCCGCTCCAGGGCCAGGTCCACCACCCGACGGCACACGGCGGCGAAGTCGTAGCCGCCGGAGGCGGGCAGGGTCGGGAACAGGCTGATCGGCGTGAAGCCCGGGATCGTGTTCACCTCGGACACGACGATCTCGTTGCCGGCCACCAGGAAGTCGATCCGCGCGAACCCCTCGCAGCCGACCGCCCGGTACGCGTCCCGGGCCAGCTTCAGGATCGTGGCCCGCTGGGCGCCGGTGACCTCGGCGGTCTGCGTGGTCTCGGACATGCCGGGCGTGTACTTCGCGACGTAGTCGTAGAACTCGTGGCCCGAGATGATCTCGCCCGGGCCGAACAGCTCAAGGCGGTCGGGCTCGTTGCCGATGACCGAGACCTCGAGGTCGCGCGCGCCCGCGAGGTACCGCTCGACCAGCGCCAGGTCGTCGTAGCGGAACGCCAGGTCCAGCGCCGCGGGCCGCTCGCCCGGCCCGTGCGCGATCGTCATGCCGACCGAGCTCCCCAGGCGGGCGGGCTTGACCATCAGCCGCGGGTCGCCGGTGCCCCTCGCGAACGCCTCGAGCTCCGCCAGCACGGCGTCGCGCTCCCGGCCCCAGCGCGCCGCGCGCACCTCGCGCCAGTCGACCACCGGCAGGCCGAGGCCGCGGGCGAGCCGCTTGAAGACCGCCTTGTCCATGCCGATCGCCGACGCGGTCACGCCCGATCCCGTGTAGGCGAGACCGGCCGCCTCGCACAGCGCCTGGACCGTGCCGTCCTCGCCGAACGGGCCGTGGAGCGCGAGCACGACGACCGGGCGCGGCGTGCGCAGCGTGAGTCCGTCCAGCGCGTCGCCGGCGAGGTGCGGGCCGTCCGCCCCCAGCGCGACCGGATGGTCGTAGGCGTCCTGGGAGCGCCCGTCGCGGCGATGGTCGGCGGGGAGCCGCCACCAG
>MGOE01000022.1:53357-53914 GCA_001797035.1 Chloroflexi bacterium RBG_16_72_14 | reverse complement strand
CACCAGCCGCCGTCAGGGTCGATCAGCCACTGCTCGAGCGGGTAGCCGGAGGCGCGCAGCGCGTCCGCGATCGCGGTCCCCGACACGATCGAGACGTCGTGCTCCGCGGACGGCCCGCCGTATACGACCGCGACCGGCGTGGACGCGGGATCGTGGCCCAGGGGCGGCACGGGCATCAGGGCTCCTCCGCGGTCCAGCCGGTCCAGTCGCCGACGAACTCGACCTCGAACGCGAGGTCGGTCCCGTGACGGGCGCGGACCTCGGCGCGGACCTGCTCGGCCAGGCGCCGTACGTCGGCCGCGGTGCCCTTCCGGTCGTTGACGATGAAGTTGGCGTGCTTCTCGGACACGACCGCGCCGCCTACCCGGCGGCCCTTGAGGCCGGCCGTGTCGATCAGCCGCCCGGCCGAGTCCCCGGGCGGGTTGCGGAACACGCTGCCGGCGGATGGGATCCCCAGCGGCTGGTGGGCCTGCCGCCAGCCGCGGATCTCGTCCAGGCGGGCCTTGATCTCGGCCGCGTCGGCGGGCCGCAGGCGGAACGTCGCGGCCAGCACGATC
>MGOE01000022.1:49479-53252 GCA_001797035.1 Chloroflexi bacterium RBG_16_72_14 | reverse complement strand
CCTCGGCGGCCGCCTTGAACCGGCTGTGCCGGTAGTCGAACCCGAGCTCGTCGACGGGCATCTCCCGCTCCGCGCCGTCGGCCAGCAGGACGGTCGCGCTCTCCAGCACCCCGGCGACATCGCTGCCGTGCGCGCCCGCGTTGGCCCACACCGCCCCGCCAACGGTGCCCGGGATCGCGAGCCCGAACTCGAGGCCCGACAGCCCCGCCTTGTGCGTCTCGGTTGCCGCCCGTGCCATGGCCACGCCGCAGTCCGCGTGGTAGTGGTCGCCCTCGATCCGGGACGCCTCCGCCCGCGCCTGGACCACGATCCCCCGGACGCCGGCGTCCGAGATCACCAGGTTGCTGCCGCGGCCGAGGATGAAGAAGGGGATCCCACGCGCCCGCGCGTACCTCGCGAGACCCCGCAGCTCGAACGCGTTGTGCGCCACCGCGAACAGGTCAGCGGTGCCGCCGACCCGCATCGTGGTGAAGCGGGCCAGCGACTCGTCGCGGACGGTCTTGACGCCCAGCCGGCGGGCGATGTCGGCGCCGACCGCGAGGGCGTCGAACGACGGCGACCCGGTCACGACGGCCACCCTCTCACGACGGCGACCCGGTCATCGCCGCACCCCGCGCGCGACGGCCCCGATCTCGTCGGCGCCCGGCAGCGGCTCGCGCAGGGCGACCGACAGGACGAGGTCGGCGACGGCGTCCGCGGCACCCGGCCGGGCCAGGTCCCGCGCCGCGGCCGACATCCGGGCGTGGCGCGACGGGTCGGCGAGCAGCCCGGCGGCCTCGACGATGGCGTCCGCGTCGAGCGCCTCGTCCTCGATCAGCACGCCCGCGCCGGCATCGGCGTACGCGACCGCGTTGAGCCGCTGGTGTCCGGCCGCGTGCGGGTACGGGACGATCGCCAGCGGCAGCGCGAACGCCGCGGCCTCCGCGAGCGTCGACGCTCCGGCGCGCCCCACCGCGAGGTCCGCGGCCGCGAGCGCCGCCGTCATGTCCTCGTGAAGGAACGGGTACGGCCGGTAGCGGTCGCGGAGCTCGGCCGGGAGCGTCTCGCGGGCGGCGAGCGCCGGCCCGTAGCCGTCGTCGCCCGTCACGTGGACCACGCGGACGCGCTCCACGAGCCGTGGCAGCGCGGCGCGCACCGCGTCGCTGATCCGCCGCACGGCCTGCGACCCGCCGAACACCAGCAGCACCCGCTCGCCCGGGCGCGCCCCGAACCGCTCGCGAGCCTCGTCCACGTCAAGCCCTGCCGTGGACCGGATCGGTGTCCCGGTGACGTACGCCCGCGGGTGGCCGAGCGCCGTGGCGGTCGCCGCGTGGCTGACGGCGACGACCGTCGCCCATCGAGCGACCAGCCGGACGCTGCGTCCCGGCACGACGTTGCCCTCCCACAGGACGCTCGGGATGCGCAGCAGCCACGCTGCGAGCAGCACCGGGATCGCCACGTAGCCTCCCGTCGTGAACACGGCGGCCGGCCGCCGGGCGAGCAGCATCACCAGCGCCTGCGGGACCGACAGGCCCAGCCGGACCGGGTCGAGCACGAGGTGGACGTCCCGCCCCGCGCTCCGGAGCGAGCGGAGCCACAGGCGGCGCAGCTGGATGCCGTCCGCCGGGACGATCGACGCCTCCAGGCCGCGATGCCCGCCGAGCCAGGCGATGTCAGGCGCGCCGGGTCGTGCGCGGAGCGACCGTGCGACGGCGAGGGCCGGGTAGATATGCCCGCCCGTTCCCCCGCCCGCGATCAGCAGGCGCATCGTTCCAGGTTCCTTTCTCGACAGTCTCGCGGGACACGGAGAGCAGGATGCCCACCGCGGCGAAGCTGATGATCAGCGAGGATCCGCCGGCGGACACGAAGGGCAGCGGGATGCCCGTGACGGGGATCAGCCCCACGACGACGGCGATGTTGACAAACGCCTGGATGCAGATCCAGCAGGTGATTCCCGCCGCGAGCAGGGCGCCGAACGTGTCCGGCGCGCCGAGCGACGTCCGGATGCCGAGGTAGGCGAAGGCGAGGAACAGCACGATCACGAGCCCCGCCCCGATCAGGCCGAACTCCTCGCCGATGATCGCGAAGATGAAGTCGTTGCTGGCGTTGGGGAGGAACAACCCGCCGGCGAGCCGGCTCTCGCCCAGCCCGGCCCCGAACACGCCGCCCAGCGCGAGGGCGAGGTATCCCTGGACGCTCTGGAAGCCGAGGCCTGACGCGTGCCGCCAGGGGTCCAGCCAGGCCGCGATTCGGTCCATCTGGTAGCTCTGCAGGAACAGGAGCGCGACCGCCGGCACCGCGGCCGCGCCGAGCCCGACCAGGTGCAGGACGTTCGCCCCGGCCAGGAAGAACATCGTGAACGCCGTGAACGCCAGCACGGACGAGGTGCCCAGGTCGGGCTCGAGCAGGACGAGCACGACCACGGGTGCGGCGATCACGAGGAAGGGCAGCGTGCCGCCCCACAGGCCGCGGGTCGAGGTGCCGCGCTTGGCGAACCAGTGGGCGAGGTAGACCACGAGGGCGAGCTTCATGAACTCCGCCGGGTGGAACGCGGGCAGCGGCCCGATCAGCAGCCACCGTGCGGACCCGCCGACGACCACCCCGAGCCCGGGGACGAAGACCAGGGCGAGGCCGACCATGGCGAGGAGGAACAGCGGCACCGAGACCACCCGGAGCCATCGGTAGTCCAGCCGCATCATGACGACCATCGCCAGGACGCCCACGGCCGCCCACTGGATCTGCGGCCCCACGATCAGGAAGGGATTGTCCCGGGCCAGGTACGCCTTCATCGCGGACGACGAGTAGACCATCAGGATGCCGATGGCGGCCAGGGCGACGATCGCGACCAGGATCCCGTACTCGGGGTCGTGGTGCTCGCGCTGGAGCGTGTTCTGGGCCCGGGCGCGGGTCGTGGCGCGCTCGAGCGGCAGGGTGGTGCTCATGCGTGCCTCCCGTTGCCGGTGCCCCCGCCGGACGCGAGCCGTGCCACGGCGGCGACGAAGGCGCGACCCCGTGCCGCGTAGTCCTCGAACATGTCGAACGAGGCGGCGGCCGGGCTCAGCACGACCGTCGCGATCGTGCCCTCCGGCCGGCCCACGAGCGACGCCCGCGCGAGCCGGTGGGCCGCGGCGACGGCCTCGTCCATGCCCGGTGCCCGCTCCGTGCGGGCGAGGCCGGCCTCGCGGAACAGGCGTTCCAGCGTGGGCCCGCTCTCGCCGATCAGGACTGCGGCCGCGGCGGTCTGGGCCACGACCCGCGCCAGCTCTCCAAGGTCCACGCCCTTGTCGCGTCCGCCCGCGATCAGGACGACCGGCGACGCGAACGCCCGCAGCGCCGCGATCACCGCGTCCGGTTGCGTCCCCTGCGAGTCGTTGACGAACCGCACGCCGTCGAGGAGCCCGACCGACTGGAGCCGGTGCTCGACGCCGGTGAACGCCGCCGCGGCGCGGCGGATCGCGTCCGGCGCGACCCCGAACAGCAGCCCGACCGCGATCGCGGCCAGCGCGTTGGACACGTTGTGGCGCCCCGGAATCCCGAGCTCGTCCACCGGCATGATCCCGCCGCCCGGGCCCGTGGCCGCCACGCCCCCACCGGCGAGCGGCAGGCGGTCCACGGCGGCCGCCACGATCCAGCCGTCCACGACGCCCAGGCCGCCGGGCACGGGACGGTCGTTCCGGTACAGGACCGCCGGGGCGGTGCCGAGGCCCGCGTAGCCGCCCACGACGGGGTCCTCCAGGTTGAGCACCAAGGCGCCGTCCGGGTCCACCAGCTCGGCCAGCCGGCGCTTCACGCGC
>MGOE01000022.1:47089-49455 GCA_001797035.1 Chloroflexi bacterium RBG_16_72_14 | reverse complement strand
CGAGCCGTGGCGGTCGAGGTGATCCGAGGTGACGTTGGTGTACACCGCCACCGTCGTGCCCCGCGACAGCGCCGGCAGCTGGAGCTCGCTGAGCTCCACGACCACCCGGTGGTCGGGCGTCAGCTCCGGCAGTCGCTCCACCAGCGGCGTCCCGATGTTGCCCCCCAGGACCGCCGGGTGGAGCGGATCGGCGGCCAGGATCGCGTGGGCCAGCGAGGCGGTCGTCGTCTTGCCCTTGGTCCCGGTGACGCCGACCGTGGGCGCCGGGCAGAGGCGCAGGAACAGGTCCGACTCGCCGACCAGGGCCGGAACGTCCGGGTCGCCGGCCGCACGCGCGTCCACGAGGGCGCGGAGCTGGTTGCGCAGGCGGGGCTCGGTCGTCGGGGAGTCGGGGGTGATCGAGGGCGAGGTGGTGACCAGGGCCGCGTCGCGCCAGGTCCCGGCCGGGTCCACGTCGGGACCCAGGCGCAGCGTCACCTCGCAGTCCCCAAGCTGCCCGATCGCGGCCTCCAGCTCGCCCGCCGGGCGCCCGTCATAGACGGTCACGCGCGCGCCCGCGCCCGCGAGGAAGCGAGCCAGGGCGATGCCGCTGCGGGCAAGCCCGAGGACCGTCACGGGCCGCCCCTCCAGCGCGCCGGCGCGCACGTCGGCGAGCGTGAGCGCGTCGATGTCGATCGGGCGGACGGCGGCCATCTCAGACCAGCGCATTGATCGAGGCCATGAACAGGGTCACGCCGAGGAGCCCGGCGAGGATGCCGATGATCCAGAACCGGAGCGTGATCTTCTCCTCGTCCCAGCCACCCAGCTCGAAGTGGTGGTGGAGCGGGGCCATCCGGAAGATCCGCTTGCCGCCCGAGAGCTTGAAGTACCCGATCTGGATGATGTCCGACCCCGTCTCGAGGACGAAGATCAGGCCGATCAGCGGCAGCACCAGGATCTGGCCGGTGATCAGGGCGATGACGGCCAGCGTCGCCCCCAGCGACAGCGACCCGGAGTCCCCCATGAACACCTGCGCCGGGTGGACGTTGAACCACAGGAAGCCCAGCAGGGCGCCGATGATCAGCGCGCACAGGAACGCGATGTTGGGCTGCTGCGGCTCGTTGAGCAGCGCGATGATCAGGAACGAGACGAATGCGAACACGAGCGTGCCGCCGGCGAGGCCGTCGAGGCCGTCGGTGATGTTCACGCCGTTCGAGGCCGCCACGATCGCGAACGCGGCGAACGCGACGTACAGCCAGGGTTCGATCGTCACGTCGCCCACGAACGGGACCCGGAAGCCGGTCAGCGCGTACGTGCTCTGGATCTGCCACGCTGCGGCCACCGCCACGACCGTCTGCCACAGCAGCTTCTGGCGGGCCCGGATCCCCTCGCCGGTCCGCGCGTTGAGGTAGTCGTCCGCGGCGCCCAGCAGCCCGACGAAGGCCAGCGTCGCGAGTGGCGCGATGACACCGCCCTGGACCGGCCAGCGGAGCACGAGGAAGATCGCCAGCACGACGATCAGGATCAGGAGGCCGCCCATCGTCGGCGTCCCCCACTTCACCATGTGGCTCTGCGGGCCCTCCTCGCGGATCTGCTTCGCGAAGCCGACGTGGCGCAGCAGCCGGATGTACGGCGGCATCAGGATCACGACCAGCGCGAACGCGAGCAGCAGGCCCTGGATCAGCTCCAGCGTCACGGGCGCGGATCCTCCCCGCCGAGCACGGCAACCAGGCCGTCCACCAGCCGCTCCAGCTCTACGCCCCGCGACGCCTTGACCAGCACGACGTCACCCGGCACCAGCCGGCCGCCGAGCTCCTCGAGCGCCGCGCTCACGTCGGCAACGGGCGCGACGCGATCCGCCCGGAGGCCGGCGGCGAGCGCGCCGTCGACGATGCCCGTGGCGGCGCCGCCCGGGCGGCCGTCCACCACCACCAGCAGGTCCGCGACGCGGGCGGCGGCCTCGCCGACCTGGCGGTGCCCGGCATCGTGGGCCGACCCGAGCTCCCGCATCTCGCCCAGGACGGCCACCCGCCGGCCCTCGAGGCCCGCGAGCAGGTCCAGCGCCGCGAGCATCGACCCGGGCGACGCGTTGTACGCGTCGTCCACGATGACCACGCCGCCGGCGTGGATCACGACGCCCCGGTGCGGCGCCGTCGATCCCGCGGCGAGGCCGGGA
Source organism: Chloroflexi bacterium RBG_16_72_14 (assembly GCA_001797035.1). GTDB lineage: Bacteria > Chloroflexota > Limnocylindria > Limnocylindrales > CSP1-4 > CAIXZV01. The sequence goes on along the minus strand of MGOE01000022.1, from coordinate 47,300 downwards.
ACGATCTCGTCGAGCGTCAGGCCGGCGGCCAGCCCCACCGCCACCGCCGCCAGCGCGTTGTGGACGGCCATCCGGCCGAGCGCCGGGATCGCCACGTCGCGGTCGCCGGCGGGGGTCCGCAACCGGAACCGCATCCCGGCCAGGCCCGCCGACGCCACCTCGCCCGCCCGCACGTCGGCATCGGCGGCGAAGGCGTAGCGGACGATCCGCG
>MGOE01000022.1:46325-47080 GCA_001797035.1 Chloroflexi bacterium RBG_16_72_14 | reverse complement strand
GAGGCCATCCGGGCCACGCGCTCGTCGTCGCCGTTGAGCACGGCGACCCCGCCCCCGGCCGCCGGGGGCAGCGCCTCGACCAGCTCCGCCTTCGCGTCCTCGATCGCGTCCAGGGAGCCGATCCGCGACAGGTGGACGGGCTGCACGGCGGTCACCACGCCGATCGAGGGCACGCCGATCGTCGCCAGGTCGCGGACTTCGCCGCCGACGTACATCCCCATCTCGAGGACCGCGGCCTCGTGCTCGGGACCCATCCGCAGGACGGTCAGCGGCATTCCCACCTCGTTGTTCTGGTTCCCCTCCGTGCGCAGCGTCTCGAACCGCCGCTCGAGCACCGCCGCCACGGCCTCCTTGGTCGACGTCTTGGCGATGCTGCCGGTGATGCCCACGACGAGGGGCGTGAACCGGCGGCGCCACGCGGCGGCGACGGCATGCAGGCCGCGCAGCGGATCCGGGACGAGCACGACCGAGACATCGCCCAGCGCCTCGAGCGGCGGCTCACCGGCGGCCGGGTCGGGCATCCGCCCGACGAGCATGGCGGCGGCGCCCGCGGCGGCGGCACCCGCCAGGTGGCGGTGTCCGTCCGTGCGCTCGCCAGCCAGGGCCACGAACAGGGCCCCGGGGGTCACCAGGCGCGAGTCCACGGCGCCGCCGCGGATCGACCGGCCGCTGCGGTGCAGGAGCGTGCCGCCGGTGGCCGCCACGAGGTCGCCGGCGGTCATCGCGGGTTCCGGGGCGGCCATCGCGCCGGCGGC
>MGOE01000022.1:32144-46310 GCA_001797035.1 Chloroflexi bacterium RBG_16_72_14 | reverse complement strand
CGGGTGTCGCCGCCGGCGTGGCGAGCGGGCGTGTCGGGGGAGGGCGACCGTCCGTGGTCCGTCACGCCAGCGAGTGTCGCACAGGCGGCGATCACGGGACGCCCGGGCCGGGTGAGGCCGCGGGCGCGGCGGGCGATGTCGCGGGATCGCGCACGGGGACGAGGTCGGGCGTGTTGATCGCGTTGTGGGCGATTCGGCGGAACAGCTCGAACGACATCACGGGCATCTCGAGCAGGCCCCTCCGAATCACCGTGGGCGTCCCCTCCTCGATCCGCACGGCCACCACGAGGTCCGGCCGGCCCGGCTCGCGGGCGATGTAGCCCACGAACGAGTAGTTGAACTTGTTGACCTTCCACTTGCCCTTGTCCGCGTCCCAGATCTGGGCGGTGCCGGTCTTGCCGCCGACCTCGAACCCGGGGATCACCGTCCGGTCGCGGTAGAAGTCCACCTCGGTCACGACGTGGATCATCAGCTTGCGCAGGGTCGCCGACATGGCCGGGGTCATGACGGTCCCGCGGTCGATGGTGGATGTCTCGGTGGTGCCCACCGACCTGACGACCCGGGGCTGGACCAGCGTGCCGCCGTTGACCATCGCGGCGTACGCCTGGGCCAGCTGGACCGGCGTGACCGCGATCCCCTGGCCGAAGGCGCCGTTGGCGAGGTCGATCTGGTGCCATGGCCGCTGGGCGGGGTCCCGGACGATGCCGCCGACCTCGTTCGCGAGGTCCACCCCGCTCGGCGCGCCGAAGCCCATCTTCCGCCAGGCGTCGTACAGGACCTGCGACGCCGCGCGGGTCGTCTTGCCGAGCTTGAGCGCGACCTTCGCGGCCACCACGTTGCGCGAGTACGCGATCGCGTCCTCGAACGTCATCCAGCCCATGGCGCGGTGGTCGGCGTCGTCGACGCGGGCCTCGCCGCGGTCGAGGCGCAGGGTGCCGGTGTCCTTGATCTTCGTCTTGGGCGTGACCGTGCCGTTGCCGAGGGCGGCGACGGCGGTGAACATCTTGAACACCGAGCCCGGCTCGTAGACGGTGGACACGAGGGGGTCGATGAACCGCGAGGGGTCCTCCGCCGCGATCGACTTGTAGTCGTTGGCGTCGTAGGACGGGTAGCTCGCCCAGGCGTAGACCTCTCCCGTGTACGGGTCGAGGACGATGGCCGACACCGCCTTGGCGCGGTCGGCGATCCAGGCTGCCAGCAGCTCCTGCTCCACCGCCACCTGGAGGCCGGCGTCGATCGTCAGCGTGAGGTCCTGGCCGGGCGTCCCCGGGTCCAGCACGATGGACGTGTCGGGGATCGGGTTCCTGGCGGCGTCGCGCTGCGCCGCGACCGCGCGGGGCGTGCCGGCGAGCTCGTCCTGGTAGTACTGCTCCACGCCGTACTGGCCTTCGCCCGCGCGGTTGACGAAGCCGAGGATGTGCGCCGCGAGCGTCGTTCCCGGGCCGCCGCCCGGCTGCGGGTAGACGCGCACCGCCTCGGGCTCGAGGATCAGGCCCGCCAGCGCCGGGTCGTCGCCCGAGCTCAACGCCCGGATCCGGTCCGAGACGGCGGGCTCGAGGTTCGTCGCGATCACGACATACTCGTCGTCGGTCGACATCCTCGTGCGCAACGTGTCGGCCGCCTCGGCGTCGAGACCCAGCACGCCGACCAGCGTCTCCGCCACCTCCGCGCGACGGGGCGGCGTGAGGAGCTTGGGCGTCGCGGCGAGCAGGTCACGAGCCACGCTGGTGGCCAGCACCACCGTGCCCGATCGGTCGTAGATCGACCCCCGGTCGGTGGGGACCTCGTAGCGCAGCGACGTCTGGGCGCGCGCCATGGCGGCCAGGTCGTCGTGGCGCGCGACCTGCCAGTACGCGAGCCGCACGGTGAGGCTGCCCGCCGCGACGACGAAGGCGACGAGCACGAGGAGGGCGCGGAATCGCGAGTCGGTCCGGCCGAGCATCAGCGGGTTGGGTCCGATGTCAGCGCGCGGGGAGGACGATGGGCTCCGGCAATGGCCCGAGGCCGGCATTGATCGCCAGCTTCCGGATCGCCGGCGCCTTGCCGAGCCGGTTCAGCTCGTTGCGCAGGTCCTGCGCCTGGGCCTCCAGGCGGTCGTGCTCGGTGACGAGCCGGCCCACCTCGTAGCCGGTCGCGGAGACGCGGATGTCCTGGGACAGCGAGAAGAACGCGGCGACGAACGCGATGACGATCGCACCCAGCACCAGCGCCATGCGCGACGGGCCGCGGTGCGCGCGGACGGCCGCCCGCATGCGGCGACGGGGCAGCGCCGGTGTCCCGACCGCGGCGCGGGGACGGCGCGGCAGGACGATCGTCCGCTGACGGGCTCCCTGGTAGACGGCCATCGTCAATCGCCCAGGGCGTAGCGGAGGCGCGGCGTGCGCGGGTCGAGGAACGCGAAGCGGTCGGCCATGCCGCCCGGCGTGAGGTCGTCGAGCCCGAGGTCCATGACCTCGGGCTGGGGGTCGTGCTGGCGCCGCTCCGACAGCTCGTGCTGCCGGCGGCCATAGGCCTTGCGGCGATTGGACTGATGACGCTTGCTCACGGGACTCCTCCTCCGTGGGCGGGTCCACCGGGGTCGCGGTCCGGTGGGATCGACGTGGCGCTGGGGTCGGCGCGACGGTTGGTGGGTCGGCTCCTCCTCTCGATGCTGGTCTGGCGTCGGTGCTGCTGGTCAGGCGGCGAGCCGCTCGGCGGCCCGCAGGCGGGCACTCCGGGCGCGCGGGTTGGCGTCGATCTCGGTGTCGCTCGGGGTCAGCGACGGGCGGGTGACGAGGCGCAGCCGCGGCGCCCGGCCGCAGACGCACACCGGCGCCTCGGGCGGGCAGGTGCAGCCCCGGCGCTCGGCGGCGATGAACCGCTTCACGATCCGGTCCTCGAGCGAGTGGTAGGACAGGACGACGAGGCGGCCGCCCGGCCGGAGCAGGTCCACGGCGGCGGCGAGCCCGGCCTCGAGCGCGTCCAGCTCCTCGTTGACGGCGATCCGGAGCGCCTGGAACACGCGGGTGGCGGCGTGGATCCGGCGGCGCAGGCGCGGGTTGCCTGGGCTCACCCGCTCCACCAGGGCGGCCAGCTCCTCGGCCGTCCGGACCGGGGCGGTCGCGCGCGCGGCGACGATGGCCCTCGCGATCCTCCACGCGGCCGGCTCCTCGCCGTAGCGCCGGAACAGGGCCGCCAGCTCGTCCGCGTCGAGGGTGGCCAGGAGCTCCGAGGCCGGCACGCCGCGCGATGCGTCAAAGCGCATGTCGAGCGGGCCGCCGGTCCGGAAGCCGAAGCCGCGCTCGCGATCGGCCAGCTGGAACGACGACAGCCCGAGGTCGAACAGCATGCCGTCCACGGCGGCAAAGCCCGCGGCCGGCGCGACGGCGGCCAGCTCGCGGAAGTTCGCGCGGCGCAGGACCAGGCGGTCGCCGAAACGCGCCAGCCGCTGTGCGACGCGCGCGATCGCGGCCTCGTCGGCGTCCAGTCCCAGCACGCGGCCGTCGGGGCTGGCGGCTTCCAGGATCCGCTCGGTGTGCCCACCGCCGCCGACAGTCGCGTCGATCTGGAGGCTGCCGGGCTGCGGGGCGAGCGTCCCGATGACCTCGTCCGTCATCACCGGCAAGTGCCCTTCCTCCATCACTCCTCCACGTCGGTTGCGGATCCCGCGCGGACCCTGGAAGCGCATGTGGTGCGACGTCAGATCCCCAGCCCGGCGATCGCCTGCGCGAACGCATCCGGGTCCTCGAGGCTGCGGCTGTACTCCGCCCAGCGGGGCGGTGCCCAGATCTCGGCGTGGTCGCGTGAGCCGAGGACCAGCGCCTCGCCCTCGAGACCGGCGTGGTCGCGGAGGTTCTGCGGGACGAGCACCCGACCCTGGCGGTCGAGCTCCGTCTCGAAGGCCCCCGCGAACAGCTGCCGCTGGAGCAGCCGCGCATTGGGATCGGTCATGGGCAGGCCCGCGAGCTTGGCTGCGAGCTCCTCCCACGCTGCGACCGGGAAGATCGCGAGGCAGCTGTCCATCCACCGCGCGACCACCACGTTCCCGGCCAGCTGCGCGCGGAAGCGCGACGGGACGGCGATGCGCCCCTTGTCGTCGACCGCATGCCGGTACTCGCCGGTGAACACCGATCCGCCGCTCCCTGACGTCGGGTGGCCCGGGCGGAGCGATCAACCTGGGGCAGGTCCCGTCGGCCGGGCGTTCCCCACTTTCCACCACTTTGGGCCACTTCCGGGCATTCTAGCGCCCATAAGGGGTCCGTCAATGGCCATTTCGCACGTTGTCGCGCGGGGGCCCCGTCGTCGGTGACCCTGGGCGCACGTCGTCGCGCGGCACGGCGCGCCGCCCAGCGACCCAACGGGCGCGGTCTCCGTCGTCGCGCGGCGTGGCCCGTCGCCCAGCGACCCAACGGGCGCGCGACGAGGCAGTTCAACCCCCCAGCGCCGCGTTCGTTGCACGACCAGGGCCCGGCGGGCAACAAATCCGGCGCCCGGCGACCTGATCGTCGCGCGGTGCATCCGTTGGGTCGCCGGGCGACCGAACCGTCGCGGGCGGGTGCCGGTTCCGGCGAGCGCGAGTCCCCAGCGACCGCGAGTCCCCAGACGGATCCCGAGTCTCCGGCTGGATGCCGACCGGGCCCCGGCTACCGGGTGGGCGGCGGCATCCGGATCTGGTCGCCCCTGCGCAGCCGGGCGCCCTCGGCGTAGCGCGGGTTCCAGGCGTAGATCGTGCTCAGGCTGTGGCCGAAGTAGTTGGCGATGCTGTACAGGTTGTCGCCGGAGCGGACGGTGTAGATCCAGCAGTCCTTGCGGTCCGGGCAGGGCTTGAGCAGCGCGTACCGGTCGCTCGTCGGGCGGGGCGTGGCCGTCGGCCTGGGCGAGGGCGAGGCCGTCGGGGCCGGCGTCGGCGAGGCCGTCGGCTGGGGCGATGGGCTGGCCGTGGGTCGGGGCGAGGGCGACACCGCGGCGGTCGGCTGGAGGCCGGGCGCGAGCGTGGGCTCGAGGCTCCCCGCGGGCGAGGGCGTGGCGACGACGGCGACGTCGGTGGGCGCCGGCGTCGTGAGCACGATCGGGAGGTCGATCCCGCCGCGCTGGACCACGAAGCCGAACGAGATCCCGGCGCTCAGCACGAGGACCAGGAGCGCCGCCAGCGTCGCCCGCGGCACCGCGGCCGGACGACGGCCGGGGATCGCACCGCCCAGCGCGCCGGCGCCGCGCAGGTAGCGCGGGCAGTCCGCATGAGCCGAGCGGAGGCAGACGAGCTCCTGCTGGCGGTCCGACTGCGGCAGGGCGATCCCGATCGCCGCGCACCGGTTGGACTCATCGGGCTCGTGGAGCGGGGCGAACAGCTTCCCGTCCACCTCGCGCCGGAAGAACGGGCACACGCCCGGGTCCGGGGATCGGACGCTCACGTCGTAGACCGCGACGACGGGCCTCGTGCCCGGCGTGACCCCGGCCGGCTCGTCGATCGCCTGCCCGCCATCGCCGCCCGGCGTCCATTCGGCTTTCAGTCCCAGTCCCTCCCGGCGGCACAGAACCCCGGCCGCGAGTCTAGTACCTCCTGTGCATTGTCGGTGCGGAATCCGGGGTGGTAGGCTGGCCGTCCGATCCCGTGGACACGGCTCGGCGGGATCGGCGTGGCATCCTCTCGCCCGGAGGCATCGCAACGCCGCTCATGGCGCTCCCGCTCCCCGCCAACCCGGACCAGGCCCCGGAGAACGATCCGTCCCGCCTGGCGCCGCACCGCATCAAGCGCTGTACCTACCGGCGCCTGATCTCGCTGGATCGCGCGCGCGAGCGGGTATACGAGGTCGAGTGCCTGTACCCGGACCGCCGGCTGCCGATCCCGCTCGGGGACCTGGACTCCGCCCTGCCGATCTGCAACGCCTGCACCGCGTCGCACATCTTCCGCCCCGACGAGGACTGATCCCGGCGAAGCGCCAGCGAGGCGGCCTGTAAGCCGAGTTCTGTACCGCGGCTCGCGCCACGGCGACGGTCATCCATCTGAGGCCGCCGGTTGCCCGACGGCTCGTGCAGCCGACCCGAGGGCTGGGCAGCGCGCCTCTCCCCCCGGCGAACCGGGGTTGCGCCCTCCTATTTGGCCTTGCTCCGGGTGGAGTTTGCCGCGTTTCACTCCGGCCCCGGGGGGCCGGCATCGTCACTGTGGCACTGGTCCTCGCCTCGCGGCGGACGGGCGTTACCCGCCACCCTGCGCTGGGGAGCTCGGACTTTCCTCACGCCCGCCGGTCGCCCGGCCGGCGCGCGACCGTCCGGCCGCCTCGCTGGCACCCGCATTCTACGGCCGTCGGCGTGCGAGCCCCCAGCGGGCGCCCATCACAGGAGCTCCCGCACCGCCCGCGCGATCGCCCGCCCCAGGATGCCGTGGTCGTGCGCGCCCAGGTGGACGCCGTCGGCGGGATCGCCGCCAACCAGCGCCGCCGCGTCCAGGAACGCGGCGCCCTTCATGTCCGCCACCGCGGCGTAGAGCGCCGGCAGGCGTTCCGCGGCCTCGCGCGCCGCGCCGAAGCCCCAGAGCTCGGCGTGCTCGGTGATCTCGCCCAGCCGCGGCGGAGCCACGAGCAGGACCTGTGGCGGGCCGCCCTCCGGCCCGGTGCCGGAGGTCAGGGCCAGCTCCACCAACGCGCCCGCGCCGGCGGCGATCTCGTGGGCCGCGCGTCCAAAGATCGACTTGAGGTCGTTGGTGCCCAGCATCACCACCAGCACGTCAACCGGCGCGTGGGACCGGAGGCAGGGCAGCAGGTACGGCCGCGCACTCCGGCCCTCGAGGTACGGATCGTCCCAGATCGTGGTCCGCCCGTTGAGCCCCTCCTCGATGACATCCGCGGTCCCGGCCAGCTCGGCGGCCAGGACGCCGGGCCAGCGGACGTCGCGCGGGAAGCGGCCCATCGTGACCGGGTCCATGCCATGCGTGTTCGAGTCGCCAAAGCAGACGACCGTCGGCATCGCTCCCTCCTTCCCGTCAGGCCCCTTGCGCCGCGCGCCGGGCCCGGGCCACCCGCGCCGGTCCCCCGGTCGCCACCCGGTCGAGGGCCTCATTGGCCAGCCCGTCCGCCGCCGCGTTCTGGGCCCGGGGCACGTGGGTCGCGGACCACACCCGGAAGCCGGCGAGGAGGGTCTTCGCCTCTGCCCACAGCGGCTGCAGCTTGGCGTCCTTGACCCGCCAACGGCCGTGGAGCTGCTCGACGATCAGCTTCGAGTCCAGGAACAGGTCCACCCGCTCGGCGCCGAGGCGGACGGCGAGCTCCAGCGCCCGCACCACCCCCGTCCACTCGGCCACGTTGTTGGTCTGGCGGCCGAGCGCCTCCGAGATCGTCGCGTCCGGGGGCGCCGCCGGGTCGAGCGCATCGGGCCGCGACCCGTCGATCAGCACCGCGCCCAGCGACGCCGGTCCCGGGTTGCCCCGGGCCGCGCCGTCGGTGCGGATCACGAGGTGCGGAAAGCGCGGCAGGGCGACCTCGCCGGGATCCGGCACCCTCAACGTCGATCCACCGTTCGCCCTCCGAGCGACGAGGCCGCCGTCCTCAAGGCCATCGGCGCGAGGATCAGGCGTGCCGCTCGACGATCGCTCGGGACACTTCGAGGATCGCCTGCGTGATGTGGATCCCGCGCGGACAGGCGTCGGTGCAGTTGAAGATCGTCCGGCAGCGCCACACGCCGTCCTTGTCGGCCAGGATCTCCAGCCGCTCCTCGGCGGCGTCGTCGCGGGTGTCGAAGATGAACCGGTGGGCGTTGACGATGGCGGCCGGCCCCACGTACGCGGGCTGGGCCCAGAACGACGGGCACGAGCTCGTGCAGGCGGCGCACAGGATGCACTTCGTGGTGTCGTCGAAGCGCTCCCGGTCGTGAGCCGACTGCCGCCGCTCCCGCACCGGGGCGACGCCCTCGTTGACGAGGAACGGCTGGACGCTCCGGAACTTCGCGAAGAAGGCCTCCATGTCCACGACGAGGTCCTTCATCACGGGCAGCCCGGGCAGCGGCGCCACCGTGATCCGCTTGCCGCCCAGCTGGTCGACCCGGATCTTGCATGCCAGCCGGTTGCGGCCGTTGATCAGCATCGCGTCCGAGCCGCAGATGCCGTGGCCACAGGAGCGGCGGAACGTGAGCGTGCCATCCTGCTCGTACTTGACCCGGTGGAGCAGGTCCAGGACCCGGTCCATGGGCCCGGCCTCCACGCGGTAGGACTCCTCGTGGGGCCGGCGGTCCCGCTCCGGGTCGTAGCGGAGGATGCGAAGCTCGACCTGCATCGTGTCTCGGCCCCGCTCAGTAGGTTCTGGGCTTGGGCTGGAACTTCGTGATCGTCACCGGCTTGTAGGCCAGCGAGATCACGCCGTCCCGCCGCGTGGCGAGGGTGTGGGCGAGGAACTTCGTGTCGTCGCGCTCCGGGTAGTCCTCGCGGCTGTGCGCCCCGCGGCTCTCCGTGCGGGCGAGCGCGGACGCCACCATCGCCTCCGCGCAGTCGAGCAGGTAGCCGAGCTCGCGGGCCTCGAGCAGGTCGGTGTTGAACGTGGTGCCGGTGTCGTGGACGGCGACCGTGCGATACCGCTCGCGCAGCCCGCCCACGGCCTTCTGGGCCCGCCGCAGGCAGGTCTCGTCGCGGTACACACCCACGTCATCCATCATCACGTCGGCGAGGTCCCTGCGGATCGCGGCCGCCCGCTCCCCGCCCTGGCGGCCGCGGATCGCCTCGAGCTCCGCGCGCACCGGCTCCATGACCGCGTCGTCCACCGCCGGCATCCGGACGCCGCGCACGTCCGCGGCCATCTGGCGGCCGGCCCGCCGGCCGAACACCAGCAGGTCCACCAGCGAGTTCGTGCCCAGCCGGTTCGCGCCGTGGACCGACACGCTGGCCGCCTCGCCGGCCGCGTACAGCCCGGGCACCACCGTGTGGGCCGTGTCGCGCGTGACGCGCGTGAGCAGGTCAGTGGGGATGCCGCCCATCGCGTAGTGGGCGGTGGGCTGGATCGGCACGGGCTCGGTCAGGGGCTCGACGCCCTGGTAGACCCGGGCGAACTCCGTGATGTCCGGCAGCTTCTCCTCGATCACCTTGCGCCCGAGGTGCCGGACGTCGAGGTACACGTAGTCCTTGCCCCCGATGCCCCGCCCGGCGCGGATCTCCTGGTAGATCGCGCGGCTGACCATGTCCCGCGGCGCGAGCTCCATGAGGTTGGGCGCGTAGTCCTTCATGAACCGCTCGCCGAGGTCGTTGAGCAGCGTGCCGCCCTCGCCCCGGGCCGCCTCGGACAGCAGGATCCCGATCCCCACGATGCCCGTGGGATGGAACTGGTAGAACTCCATGTCCTGCATCGGCACGCCGTGCCGGTAGGCCAGCGCGACGCCGTCGCCGGTCAGGCTCCAGGCGTTGGAGGTGACCCGGAACATGCGCCCGAAGCCGCCGGTCGCGAGCAGGACCGCCTTCGAGCGGAGCACGACCAGCTCCCCGTCCGCGATCCGGTACGCGACGACGCCCGCCGCCCGTCCGCCGTCGCCGAGCTCGCCGCCCTCCGTCACCAGGTCCACGACGTGGTACTCGTCGTAGAACTTGACGCCGTGCTTGAGGCACTGCTGGTAGAGGGTCTGCAGGATCATGTGGCCGGTGCGGTCCGCGGCGTAGCACGCGCGCTTGACCGGGCCCTCGCCGTAGTTGCGGGTGTGGCCGCCGAACCTTCGCTGGTCGATCCGGCCGTCGTCGGTGCGGTTGAACGGAAGGCCCATGTGCTCGAGCTCGATCACGGTCTCGATCGCCTCCCGGGCCAGGACCTCCGCGGCGTCCTGGTCGACGAGGTAGTCGCCGCCCTTGACCGTGTCGAACATGTGCCACTCCCAGTGGTCCTCCTCCTGGTTGCCCAGGGCGGCACACACGCCGCCCTGTGCGGCGCCGGTGTGGGAGCGGGTCGGGTACAGCTTGGTCAGGACCGCGGAGTCGACGCCGGCCTTGGCCAGCTCCAGCGCGGCCCACAGGCCGGCGCCCCCGGCGCCGACGACCAGCGCATCGTGGTCGCGGATCATCGGACGCTCACGCTACCGGGAACGGCAGGGTGGCGACGACCATCGTCCCCAGGGCGAAGATGACGAGGGCGCCCAGGTAGAGCGCCATCGTGAGCACCGTCTTGAGCGCACCGCGAGTGTAGTCGTGGACGACCACGCGCATGCCCATGAACGCGTGGAAGGTCACGAACGTGAGCATCAGCCAGTCGACCGTCCGCCAGGCGATGCTCCCCCACCGCTCGCTGACCCAGGCGACGTCCTGGATCGAGGGGTCCGACAGCAGGTGGGTGATCAGGAAGTGGCCGAGGGCGGTGACGAACAGCCCGAGGCCCGTCAGCCGCATCAGGTACCAGACGGCGAGCTCGAAGCTGCTTCCCTGGGGTCGTGCGCGGCCGGCGCGGGTGATCGTGGGCATCTCGCTACAGCCCGAAGTCGAACGGCTGCGCCATGCCGAAGGCCGGCGCCATGATCTGCCAGGCCACCGGCAGGCCGATGATGAAGAAGATCACCCAGACCCCGTACCACAGCTGCTTGTGGTAGCGCGTGGTCGCCGGCCAGAAGTCCATGATGATGATCCGGAGGCCGTTCAGGGCGTGGTAGAAGAGGGCGGCCCCGAGCAGCGTCTCACCCACCCGCCCGATCGGGCTGGCGTAGATGTCGAGGACCTCCTCGTACAGCTCCGGGTTGACGCTCACCAGCCAGATGTCGAGGACGTGGAGCAGGATGAACGCCCAGATGGCGACACCCGCGATCCGGTGGAACGCCCAGGCGAGCATTCCCTCGCCGCCCCGGTACCGCAGGAGCATGAACCCTCCGTCTCTCGCTGGGCCGGCCGGTCGGGCGGTCAGGACGCGACGGCGGGGGCAGCGCCCAGCCGTTCGATGATCGCGTCGGCGAAGGCGCGCGTGCCCGCGTCGCCGCCGAGGTCGTAGGTGACGTGCGTTCCCTCGGCCACGACGCCGCGGAGCGCCGTCTCGACGCGTTCCGCGGCGTCCTGCTCGCCGATGTGGCGGAGCATCAGGACGCCCGACAGGATCAGTGCCGTCGGGTTGGCCTTGTCGAGGCCCGCGTACTTGGGGGCGGAGCCGTGGACCGCCTCGAACACGGCCGCTTCGGTGCCGATGTTGGCGCCCGGGGCAACGCCGAGCCCGCCGACGAGGCCCGCGCACAGGTCGCTCACGATGTCCCCGTACAGGTTGGGCAGCACCAGCACGTCGTACAGCTCGGGCTTCTGGACGAGCTGCATGCACATGTTGTCGACGATCCGATCGTCGAACTCGACACGACCCTCGTACTCCGCCGCGACGGCCCGGCAGCTCTCCAGGAACAGCCCGTCCGAGAGCTTCATGATGTTCGCCTTGTGCACCGCGGTGACCTTGCGCCGGCCGTTCGCGACCGCGTAGTCGAACGCGTAGCGGGCGATCCGTTCCGACGCGTAGCGGGTGATGATCTTGATGCTCTCCGCCGCGTCCCTGCCGACCATGTGCTCGATGCCCGCGTACAGGTCCTCGGTGTTCTCACGCACGATCACGAGGTCGATGTCCTCGAAGCGCGTGCGAACCCCCTGCATCGAGCGCGCGGGTCGCAGGTTGGCGTACAGCCCGAGTGCCTGTCGGAGCGTGACGTTGACGCTCCGGAACCCCTTGCCGACGGGCGTCGTGATGGGGCCCTTGAGGGCAAGCCGGTTGCGCCGGATCGACTCCAGCACGTGCTCCGGGAGCGGGGTGCCGTACTGGGCCATCACGCCTTCGCCGGCGTCCTGGACCTCCCAGTCGAAGTCGACGCCCGAGGCGTCCAGCACGCGGCGTGCGGCCGCCGCCAGCTCCGGCCCGATGCCGTCGCCGGGAATGAGGGTGACTCGGTGGGGCATGCGGCCATTCTAGCGAGGCGGTGGGGACGCTGGGCGGACTTCGGGCCCCTGCACGATGGGCCATAGCGCCCGTCCTCGACCCGGTCAGGGCTCGTCGCCGCCGGAATCGAGCGCCGGATCGTGGTCCGGCCGGCCCCGTGCTCCGCCGCCATGCAGCATGCAGCGTCCGCCGCCCTGCTGCTTCGCGGCGTACATCGCGGCGTCGGCCGCCGCGAGCACCGCATCCGGCGTGTCGAGCCCGTCATCGCCCGCGACGGCACCGACGCTCACGGTCACCGGCCATGGGCCCGAGCCGAGCTCGTACGAGCCGCTCAGGGCCACTCGCACGCGCTCGGCTCCCGTCAGCGCGGCTGACGGCGAGGCAACGTCGTCCAGGAGCACGACGAACTCATCGCCGCCCATCCGGGCCGCGGTGTCACCGACACGGGTCGCGCCGCGGAGCCGGGCCGCGACGTCGACGAGGAGCCGGTCACCGGCGGCATGGCCGAGGGTGTCGTTGACGAGCTTGAAGCGGTCGATGTCGATGAACAGCAGCCCCAGGCCCTCGGCCCGCCGCCCGGCCTGTTGCAGGCGGTGCGCCAGGTGATCGAACAGCAGGGCACGGTTCGGCAGCCCCGTGAGCTCGTCGTGGAGGGCGCGGCGGCCGAGCTCCCGCGTCGCGGCCGCAAGCTCCGCGGTCCGCTCGGCGACCCGACGCTCAACCTCGTTGAACGACGCCTCGAGCTCCTCGCCGAGGAAGTTCACGCCGGCGGCGAGGGCATCGACGATGTCTCCGGTTGGACCGAGCGGGGCACGGGCGTCGAAGCGGAGGGCCGCGAACGCCTGGATGGCGCTCACGATCGCCTCGAGGCGGGGTGTGAGCTCCGGGAGGCGCTGGCCGAGGCCCGCGATGTGGCCGGGCTCGCGGGCAGCCTGACGAGGGTCGGGTTGCGCGCCGGCCGTCACTCGGCGCTTCCCGACAGCCAGGCCAGCGCGGTCTCCTCGTCGTCGAACAGCCGGGTGGGTGCCATCGGCCGGCTGACCGTGAGGAAGAAGTTGCCCATGATCCGGCTGAGGGGCGTCCCGACCACCAGGGCAACGGCCGAGACGAGGTCGCCGCGGCGCGCGAACTCGAGGCGCGCCGGCCGGTCCTGGGGGCCGCAGTCGCGCACATCGACGAGGAGCGGCGTTCGCTGCCCGCCCGTAAGCCTCGCCATCGCGCCGGTCGCCGCGACCGCGTCCTCGAAGCCCATCGCGCTGCGGGGCTCCCAGACGAGGTGCACGATCCCGTCGTCGCGCAGCCACATCCGGAACTTGGGGTTGGTGATCATGCCGGCGCCTCCCGCGTGCGACCGGTCGCCCGGGCCGTCGTCACCCACTTCCGATCTCCCTCCAGCCCCCGCCAGCCCCGCCAACCCCCTCCGACCCTCCGTCTGATCGTGTGAGTCGGGTAACGATAGGGGCCCTGCCGGGGGCCCGCAATGCCGGCCCTGCCCCCGAGTGACGGGCCGCCGTCGAGGGTCATGGGGCGCCGAGCGCCACCGGCGGGAGGCTATGATCGAGTCCCGACAGCGTCCAGCCCCAGGAGGTCCTGCCCGTCGCGTGAAGATCCACGAAGCCGACGCGAAGTCGCTGCTCGTCGCCCAGGGCCTGCCCGTCCCGCCCTGGGAGGTCGCCAGAACCCCCTCCCAGGCGCGGGCCGCCGCGGTGCGCTTCCTCGCCGACCCGGCGAACGCGACCGGCAAGGTCGTGATCAAGGCCCAGGTCCTCGTCGGCGGCCGCGGCAAGGCCGGCGGCGTCAAGCTCGCGACCACGGCGGACGAGGCGGAGGACGTCGCGGCGCAGATCCTCGCGCTCGAGATCAAGGGGCTCCCCGTCCGGCGGGTGCTGGTCGGGCCCGCCGCCGAGATCGTGAAGGAGTACTACCTCTCGGTCGTGCTCGATCGCGCGAGCCGGCGGCTGATGTTCATCGGCTCGGCGGAGGGTGGCGTCGAGATCGAGCAGGTCGCCGTGGACAGCCCCGACGCGATCGTGTACCAGCACGTGGACCCGCTGCTCGGCCTGCCCGACTACGCGGCGCGCGACCTCGCGTTCTCGATCGGGTTCGGGCCCCACTGGAAGGCGGGCGCCGCAATCGCCAAGGGCCTCCTGCGCACGATGCTCGCCTACGACGCGGACCTCGTCGAGATCAACCCGCTGGCCGTGATCCGGGAGCACGACGCCCAGGGCACGCCGGTGGACCGCCTCGTCTGCCTGGACGCGAAGATCACGCTCGACGACTCGGCGCTTCCCCGCCACCCCCAGCTGGAGGAGCTGCGGGACCTCGACGCCGA
>MGOE01000022.1:26529-32135 GCA_001797035.1 Chloroflexi bacterium RBG_16_72_14 | reverse complement strand
GAGGACCCGACCGATATCGAGGCCCGCCGGTACGACCTCACGTTCATCAAGCTCGACGGCGACATCGGCTGCATGGTCAACGGCGCCGGCCTGGCGATGACGACGATGGACCTCGTGAAGCGCGCCGGCGGCGAGCCGGCGAACTTCCTCGACATCGGCGGCGGTGCGAAGTCGGACCGGGTGGCGGCCGCGATGCGGCTGATCCTCGCCGACCCGAACGTGCAGGCGATCCTGGTCAACATCTTCGGCGGCATCACCCGGGGCGACGAGGTCGCGCGGGGCCTGATCGAGGCCCGGGCGCAGCAGCAGCGCGACGTGCCGATGGTGGTCCGGATCGTGGGCACCAACGCGGCCGAGGCCGCCGAGCTCCTGGAGGCCGCGCGGTTCGTGACGGCCGGCAGCCTGGACGAGGCGGCGGCCAAGGCCGTGGCGTCGGCGAAGGGAGCGGCGGCGTGAGCATCCTGATCGGGCGCGACACGCGGCTCGTCGTCCAGGGCATCACCGGGCGCGAGGGCGAGTTCCACAGCCGCGCGATGCTCGAGTACGGCACCCCGATCGTCGCCGGCATGACGCCCGGCAAGGGCGGCCAGAGGGCCCTCGACGGCAGGGTCCCGGTGTTCGACACCGTCATCGACGCGGTCCGCGAGGCCGGCGCCAACACGTCGTGCATCTTCGTCCCCGCGGCCGGGGCGCCGGACGCCGTGCTCGAGGCCGTGGACGCGGGGATCTCGACGATCTTCTGCATCACCGAGGGCATCCCGGCCCTGGACATGATCCCGGTGGTCGAGGTCGTCCGGCGCGCGGGGGCGCGCCTGATCGGGCCGAACTGCCCGGGCGCCACGTCGCCCGGCAGGGCCAAGGTCGGGATCATCCCGGGGTCGATCCACCGCGAGGGCCGGGTGGGCGTCGTGTCGCGCTCGGGCACGCTGACCTACGAGGCCGTCCAGGCGATGACCGACGCCGGGCTCGGCCAGTCCACGTGCGTGGGGATCGGGGGCGACCCCGTCATCGGCACCCAGTTCCTCGACGTCCTTCAGCTGTTCGCCGCGGACCCGGAGACGGAGGCCCTGGTGCTGATCGGCGAGATCGGCGGGGCGGCCGAGGAGGAGGCTGCGGCCTGGGCCGCGGAGCACATGCGCGAGGTCCCCAGGGTCGCGTTCATCGCCGGGCGGACCGCCCCCGAGGGCAAGCGCATGGGCCACGCCGGCGCGATCATCTCCGGCGGACGCGGCACGGCGGCGTCCAAGGTCGAGGCGCTCGAGGCCGCGGGCTTCCGGGTCGCCGGCTCCCCGACGGAGCTGCCGGCCCTGCTGCGCGAGGCCGGCTACAGGGGCTGAGGCCACCGCGACCGGCGAACGGAATCGATCCTGTTCGCGGAAAGAGCCGGCGCGCGACGGCTTGACGTCGGCCTAGACTGTCAGGACGCACACCGCGGGGAGCGGCGGTGCGCGACACGGAAGGAGGTTCGGCGCACCGGCGCCTATGGGCAGTCTGATGGACCTCGTCGCGGGCGACGCCCGCGACATCGTCCTGGCGCTCTCCGTCGACGACATCGCGGCCTTCGACGACCGCGACCGCTTCGTCGCCCACCTCCCGCTCGGTGGGGGCCTGGATCCCACGTGGCTGGACCTGTTCGCCGAGGCGGTTCGTTCCGTGACGGACTCCGACCAGCCGGGCGACTTCCTGGACGCGCGGACCGAGGTCGAGGGCGCGGGCGACACCGTCGAGCGGATCGTGGAGCGGGTGGACGGCGACTGGATCGAGACGGTGGCGCAGGTCCCTGACGAGCTGATGGACGCGCTGGCCGGTCGCTGGATCGGGCTGCTCGAGGAGGAGCTGGGGCTGCTGCCGCGCGAGGAGAAGCCCTGGATCCGCGACCTGACCGCCCGGATCGTGGACTTCTCGCGGCGCTCCGAAGGTGCGCGCGACGTCGTGTTCGCCTGGGTCTTCTGAGGGCGCCTCGGACGGCTCGCGGGGCGTTGCGATCCGTCGGCTGGACGGCTCGACGGCGCGTCACCTCCGCCCATCGGCAGGTCCGTGACCTCCGGCCCTCGCGGGCGGCGCCAGCGGGCGCGAACCTGAGCCCATGGATACCGCCACCCCGGTCTCGGCGCCGCCCGCGCCCTCGCTGACCCACGCCCCGCCCGCGTCGACGCCAGCCGCGCCCGCCCCAGAGCCGCTCGAGGGTGCCATGGCCGCCGTCGTGCCTGCGGTCAACCGCGCGCTCAAGTCGCTCAACCGATGGTTCATGGTGCCGCTGCTCCGGCTGGGCCTCGGCGAGTGGCTGGCGACGCCGTTCGGTGGCTACATCCTGCTGCTCCGCGTCCGGGGCCGGAACAGCGGCCTGGTGCGCGACACGCCCCTCAGCTACTGCATCGCCGAGGGCTCGGCGTGGGTGATGGCGGGGTTCGGGCCCCAGACCGCGTGGCTCCGGAACGTCCAGGCGGACCCCGCGGTGGACGTGTGGCTGCCCGGGCGCGTCCTTCGCTGCCGCGCCGAGGAGGAGACGGATTCGGCCGTCCGGGCAAGGATCGCGCCGCTGCTCGCGCGGTCGATCGGCGTGCCCGGCGCGATGGTCGGCTGCAACCCGTGGACGGCCTCCGACGAGCGCATCCTCGGCCTGCTCACCGGGATCCCGCTGGTCCGGCTCACGCCCCTCGATGGCCCGCTCGCGGCCGGGCCCGACGACCCTGGCGGCCGGGCATGGATCTGGCGCCAGGGGCTGGTCGCCGGGGTGACCGGTTGGCTCCTCTGGGCCGGCGCGCGGGCGAGGCGGGGTGCCGGGGGGCGGGTCGCCGGGCGGGTCGCGGGGCGTCCGCGCTGAGCCGGGGGGGTTGCCGGGCACCTCCCTGATCCTGGCGCCCGGCGCGCGCACGCTCCGCGCCGGACCTTCGCCGCCCCGATGTGCCCCTGGTGTGCATTCCGGGGCTTGGCTCGCCCGCTGGCCCGCGGATGACACGGCGGCGGCGCCCTTCGGCCACCGAATGCGTCACGAGTGTGCATCGCGGCCGACACGCGGTGGTCGGGGCGGACGTTCGCCGCGCCTGGTGCCGGATGTGCACATGATGGATGCAGGCGGGAGCGTTGAGCCCGCCCGGGCTCCGATCAGGCCTTCGGGTAGCCCAGGCTCCGCCAGGAGGGACCGCCCGCGGCCTCGATGAGCTCGACGAGCACGCCGTGACACGACCGCGGGTGGAGGAAGGCGACTGGCCCCTCGGCGCCCTTGCGCGGGACGCTGTCGATCAGCTCGATCCCGTCCATCTCGAGCCGCATCAGCGTCTCGGACAGGTTGGCGACCTCGAAGCACACGTGGTGGAAGCCCTCGCCCTTCGCGGCCAGGAAGCGGGCGACGCCGGTCGTGTCGTCGGTGGGCATCACGAGCTCAACCTTCGACTCCCCGACTGGCAGGAACGCGATCGTGACCCGGTCGGTCTCGATCGGCAGCACGAGCTCCACCGGCAGGCCGAGCATGTCGCGCCAGAACCCGAGCGACCGCTCGAGGTCGGCGACCACGAGGGCCACGTGGTGGACGCGGCCAAGCTGCCGGATGCGCTCCAGGACGTGGGGCGACATCGCTCTCCTCCTCAGACGGTGATCAGCTCGCGGTGGACGCCCCAGGCGGCCCGCAGCCGGTCGGCGATCTCCCCCACCGTGGCGTAGGCCGCGACCGCCTCGATGATCGCGGGCAGCAGGTTCGCGTCGCCGAGCGCCTCGTCGCCGAGGCGGCGCATGGCGGCCTCCCAGGCGGCGGCGTCACGCTCGGCGCGCACGCGCCTGAGGCCGGCGACCTGGCGCCGCTCTCCCTCGGGGTCGATGCGCTGGAGCGGCGGCCGGACGGCCCCCTCGTCGTCACGGAACCGGTTGACGCCGACCACGACCCGGTCGCCCCGCTCGATCTCGCGCTGGACCCGGTAGGCTGAGTCCTGGATCTGCCGCTGCTGGAAGCCGGCCTCGATCGCCTCGAGCGTGCCGCCCATGGCGTCGATCTCGTCGAGGTACGCCGTCGCGGCCGCCTCGAGGCTGTCGGTGAGCGACTCCACGAACCAGCTGCCGGCCAGCGGGTCGGGGGTCTCGGTGACGCCGGCCTCGTGGGCGATGATCTGCTGCGTCCGCAGCGCGAGGCGAGCGGCCTCGGCGGTCGGCAGCGCGAGCGCCTCGTCACGGGAGTTGGTGTGCAGGCTCTGCGTGCCGCCCAGCACCGCGGCGAGGGCCTGGAGCGTGGTCCGGACGACGTTGTTGTCGATGGACTGGGCCGTCAGCGACGAGCCGGCCGTCTGGGTGTGGAAGCGGCACATCATCGAACGCGCGTTCGATGCCCCGAACCGGTCGCGCATGATTCGGGCCCACATCCGGCGGGCCGCCCGGAACTTGGCCACCTCCTCGAACAGCTCCGACCAGGCCGCGAAGAAGAACGACAGCCGGGGCGCGAAGTCGTCCACGGCCAGGCCGCGCGACACGGCCGCCTCGACGTAGGCGATGCCGTCGGCGAGGGTGAAGGCCAGCTCCTGGGCGGCCGTCGCCCCGGCCTCGCGCATGTGGTAGCCGGAGATGCTGATCGTGTTCCACCTCGGCAGCTCGCGCGAGGCGAACTCGAACACGTCCGTGACCAGGCGCATGGACGCCCGGGGCGGGTAGATCCAGGTGCCGCGGGCGATGTACTCCTTGAGAATGTCGTTCTGGGTGGTCCCCGACACCGCCGACCGGGCGACCCCCTGCTTCTCCGCGGCAGCCACGTACAGGGCGAGCAGGATCGGCGCCGTGGCGTTGATGGTCATCGAGGTGCTGACCTCACCCAGGGGGATCCCGGCGAACAGCGCCTCCATGTCGGCCAGCGACGAGATCGGCACGCCCACCCGGCCCACCTCTCCCTCCGCCTCGGGGGCGTCCGAGTCGTAGCCCATCTGGGTCGGCAGGTCGAAGGCGACCGACAGGCCGGTCTGGCCCTGGGACAACAGGAAACGGAACCGCTCGTTGGTCTCCGCGGCCGTCGCGAAGCCGGCGTACTGGCGCATCGTCCAGAAGCGGGAGCGGTACATCGTCGCCTGGACGCCCCGGGTGAACGGGAACTCCCCGGGCAGCCCGAGGTCACGCCCCGGGTCCAGGCCGGCGATGTCCGCCCACGTGTAGACGTCGGCGATCGGGAGCTCCGAGGTGGTGGCGAACGACGGGCTGCGCTCGGGCGAGGAGGCCAGCGCACGAGCCCGGGTGGTCGCGCGCCAGCGCTCGACGGCCGTTTCGGGGGCGAGGGCCGGGTCGGGGGCGATGGTGGGTTCGGGCATTGCGCCCGTGCCGCGCGTGCCGCCGCTGCCGCCCGCGCCGCTGCCGCCGGGCCCCGGCTGCGTCCCCGACTGCTCCCGCTCCGTCGTCTCGTCGCTCACGCGTGCTCCCTAGTTGATGACCACGAGCAGGTCGCCGACCTCGATGTTCACGCCCGGGGCCACCCCGACGCGCTCGATGGTGCCATCTCTCGGCGCCCGGAGCTCGTTCTGCATCTTCATCGCCTCGACGACCAGGAGCTGCTGGCCGGCGATCACGGCGTCGCCGGGCGCCACCCACACGGCAACGACCTTGCCGGGGATGATCGCCTTGACCTGGAGCGGCCCGCC
>MGOE01000022.1:25411-26518 GCA_001797035.1 Chloroflexi bacterium RBG_16_72_14 | reverse complement strand
GGCGCTGGACGCCCGGCCCCGGCTGGCCCGCTCGCGCAGCGCGGCGATCCGCTCCGACTCGATCTCCACCTCGAACCGGAAGCCGTCCACGAGCACCTCGCGACGGCGCGAGCCGCCCTCCCCCGGCTCGGGTGGCTCCAGCACGACCCGGCTGCGCCGGCCCGCCTCGTCGAGGACGTGGCGGCCCCGGCCGGACGGGCGGAGCGACGCCTCCACCGGGTCGCCGTCGAGGAGCGGGTGTCGTTGCGCAAGGACAGGCTCGGTGGGCGGGTCGCCGGCCGGCAGCGCCGCGCCGCCCATTGGCCCCCGGCCCACGGTGGGGTTGGTCATCCGCAGCGGCTCCGGCGGCGGGGTCACGATGAGGACCGGCTCCTCCCCAACGCGCGACGTGGCGGCGAGACGGACCCGGACGGCACGCGGATCGACCGGCGCGGTCGCGGGCGCCGGCACCCTGACGCCAGGCTCGGCGGCGGCTTCGACCATTGCCCCGGCTGCGCCGCGCTCGCCGGCCGGCGGGCGCGGCGCCGTCAGCTCGGCCATCGGTCCACTCCGTGGGCGCGGCTGTCGTGCCGCCAGCCGTTGCGACCCCCGGGCGACGACGCCAAGGACGCGGCGGCGGTATCGGTGGAGGCCGCCGGCGCCGCGCCAGCGCCGGGCGCTTCGGAGCCGCCGGCGATCGCCTCCAGGCCCGCGGCGAGCAGCGCCTTGCGGACGGCCTCGGCCCGCGCCACCTCGCCGTCCCAGTGCTCGTCCACCCACCCCGTGGACAGCTCGCCGCGCCGGAATGCCTCGCTGCTCGCCACCAGGCGATGGAACGGCAGCGTCGTCTGGACGCCGCCGACCTCCGTCTCGTCAAGCACGCGCGCGAGCCGGTCGATGGCCGCGTCGCGGTCGTGCGCCTGCACCATCAGCTTCGCGATCAGGTTGTCGTACTCGGGCGGCACCCTGTCGCCAGCCTCGATGCCGGTGTCCACCCGGACGCCCGGGCCGGACGGCATGACCCATCGGCCCACGCGTCCGGGCGTCGGCGCGAACGCCCGGGCCGGGTCCTCGGCGGAGATCCGCACCTCGATCGCGTGGCTCGACGGGACGGCGGCCCGCTCCCCC
>MGOE01000022.1:14380-25403 GCA_001797035.1 Chloroflexi bacterium RBG_16_72_14 | reverse complement strand
GACCTCCGGCGACAGCGGCGCACCCGCCGCAATCCGGAACTGCTCGCGCACGATGTCCACGCCCGCGACGAGCTCCGTGACGCCGTGCTCCACCTGGAGCCGCGTGTTGACCTCGAGGAACCAGAAGCTGCCGCCCGGGTCGTGGAGGAACTCGCAGGTCGCGGCGCTGCGCAGGCTCGCGGCCTGGCCGAGCCGGATCGCGAGGCCATGGAGGTGCCGTCGCTGTGCCGAGGTCAGGCCGGGCGCCGGCCCCTCCTCGACCAGCTTCTGGTGGCGCCGCTGGAGCGAGCAGTCGCGCTCGCCGAGCGCGACGACCCGCCCGTGCGCGTCGCCCAGCAGCTGCACCTCGATATGGCGCGCCGGGAGGATCTCTCGCTCGAGGTAGACCGAGCCGTCGCCGAACGCCGACGCGGCCTCGCGCGAGCCGGACACCAGGGCGGCGGGCAGGTCCTCGGCGCGGGCGACTCGGCGCATGCCGCGTCCCCCGCCACCGGCGGCGGCCTTGACGAGCAGCGGGAACCCGATCCGCTGCGCGGTCGCGATGATGTCGGCGACCAGGTCCGGGCGATCCACCGGGGCGGGCTCGAGCGTCCCGGGCACGGACGGCACGTCCACGCTGGCCGCCAGGCGGCGGGCGTTGAGCTTGTCGCCCAGGGCCTCGATCGTCGCCGATGCGGGTCCGACGAACACGAGGCCGGCCTCCTCCACCGCCCGGGCGAACGCCGCGCGCTCGGCCAGGAACCCGTAGCCCGGGTGCACCGCCTCGGCGCCAGTGTCGAGCGCCGCCTGCACGACGGCGTCGATCCGCAGGTAGCTCTCCGTCGGCGGCGGCGGCCCCAGCCGGACGGCCGCGTCCGCGAGTCGGACATGGGCGGCCCCGGCGTCCGCGTCGCTGTAGACGGCCACGGCCTCCATCCCCAGCTCGTGGCAGGCCCGGATGATCCGGACCGCGATCTCGCCGCGGTTGGCGACCAGCACCCGCCTGAACGGCGGCGCCCCGGCCGTCATCGTCCGACCCGGACGGAGACGTCTTTGCGCAAAGACGGCCGGTGATCAGAGCGGGATGTTGCCATGCTTCTTCCTGGGGTTGGTGTCCCGCTTGTCGGACAGGACCTCCAGCGCGCGGATGAGGCGCGGCCGCGTCTCGCGCGGCAGGATGACCTCGTCGATGTACCCGCGCGCCGCGGCGATGTACGGGTTGGAGAATTCCGTCTCGTACTCGGCGACCAGCCGCCTGCGCTCGGCCACCGGATCGTCGGCGCCGGCGATCGCGTCCTTGAAGATGATGTTGACGGCGCCCTCCGCGCCCATCACCGCGATCTCCGCTGTGGGCCACGCGAAGTTGAGGTCGCCGCGGATGTGCTTGCTGCTCATGACGTCGTACGCGCCGCCGTACGCCTTGCGGGTGATCACGGTCACCTTGGGCACTGTGGCCTCGCAGTAGGCATACAGCAGCTTCGCGCCGTGCTTGATGATCCCGTTGTGCTCCTGCCCCACGCCCGGCAGGAATCCCGGCACATCGACGAACGTGATGAGCGGGATGTTGAACGCGTCGCAGGTCCGGACGAAGCGCGCCGCCTTGACCGACGCGTCGATGTCCAGGGCACCGGCCAGCACCGCCGGCTGCTGCGCGACGAGGCCCACGGACCGGCCCCCGAGCCGCGCGAACCCGATCAGGATGTTGCCGGCCCAGGCGGGCTGGATCTCGAGGAAGGCGCCGTCATCGACGACGCGCCGGATGACGTCGTGCATGTCGTAGGGCTTGCTCGGCTCGTCGGGCACGACGCCGTCGAGCTCCGGGTCCATCCGGTCGGCCGGATCCGTCGCGGCCAGCCGGGGTGGGTCGCCGAGGTTGTTCTGCGGCATGTGCGCAAGCAGGCGCCGCACGTAGTCGAGGGCCTCCGCCTCGTCCCTTGCCGCGAGGTGCGCGACACCGCTGCGGCCGGTGTGGACGGAGCTCGACGGCGTCGTGCATGTCGTAGGGCTTGCTCGGCTCGTCGGGCACGACGCCGTCGAGCTCCGGGTCCATCCGGTCGGCCGGATCCGTCGCGGCCAGCCGGGGTGGGTCGCCGAGGTTGTTCTGCGGCATGTGCGCAAGCAGGCGCCGCACGTAGTCGAGGGCCTCCGCCTCGTCCCTTGCCGCGAGGTGCGCGACACCGCTGCGGCCGGTGTGGACCGCCGCGCCACCGAGCGCGTCGGAGTCGACCTCCTCGTGGGTCACGGCCTTCACGACGTTGGGCCCGGTCACGAACATGTAGCTCGTGCCCTCGACCATCACGGTGAAGTCCGTCATCGCAGGCGAATAGACAGCGCCACCGGCGCACGGGCCGAGGATGACCGAGATCTGCGGTACCACGCCCGATGCCAGGACGTTGCGCAGGAAGATCTCGGCGTAGCCGCCGAGCGATGCGACGCCCTCCTGGATCCGCGCCCCGCCGGAATCGTTGAGACCGACGACGGGCGCGCCGACCTTCATCGCGAGGTCCATGATCTTGCAGATCTTCTCGGCGTACGCCTCGGACAGCGAGCCACCGAAGACCGTGAAGTCCTGGCTGAACACGAACACCAGCCGGCCGTCGATGGTCCCGTGTCCGGTCACGACACCGTCGCCCAGGAAGTGCTGCCGGTCGAGCCCGAACTCGGTGGCGCGATGGGTGACGAACGCGTCGAGCTCCACGAACGACCCGGCATCAAGGAGCAGGTCGAGCCGCTCGCGGGCCGTGAGCTTGCCCCACGCATGCTGGCGCTCGATGCGCACCGGTCCGCCGCCCTGCAGGGCTTCCGCGCGCATCCGCTCGAGGCGGGCGATCCGTTCCGCGTTGCTGGACACGTCCTGGCTCCCTGTGGTGGCGTAGCGGATTGTCGTTGCGCACAGACAGCGGGTCGGCGCCATGATAGGCCCCACCCGGTGCCCGACGGAGCCCGCGCCACCGCGCAGCGGCTCGCGGCTTGCCGGCCCGATGGTGATCGCGGTGTTTCCGGTGGATCAACGGAACGTTACAGCCGCGTCACTGACGCGGTTTCCACGCAGCCCGAGGCGCTGGATATCCACAGAACGGTGCACAAGTCGGGCATTGTGTGGACAACCTTGGGAGTCGCGATGCGGCCCCGCGCGGTAGCATTCCCCCACTCCCACCGATTCCCGCCGCGCCGTTCCGCTTCTCCGAGGTGACGCCCTTGACGCACGTGATCGCGATCGCAAACCAGAAGGGCGGCGTCGGCAAGACGACGACGGCGATCAACCTCGCCGGGGCGCTCGCGGAAGAAGGCTGCCGGATCCTCCTCATCGACATGGATCCGCAGGCCAACCTGACGGCCGGCGTCGGCGTCAACCTCAACACCATCGGGCGGTCGATGGCGGACGTCCTGGCCGACGGCCGCTCGACGCTGCCGGAGGTCGTGCTCGCCACCGAGACCGCGGGCATCGACGTGGCCCCCGCGCACATCGACCTCGCCAGCACCGAGGGCGAGCTGTTCACGGCGCTGGGCCGCGAGCAGATCCTGCGCGAGGCGATGCGGGACCAGGTGGTCCAGTACGACTACGTGCTGATCGACTGCCCGCCCAACCTTGGGCTCCTGACGGTCAACGGCCTCGTCGCGGCGGACAGCGTGATCATCCCGGTCCAGACGCAGTTCTACGCGATGAAGGGTCTCAACAACCTGGTCAAGGTCATCCACGCGATCCGGATGAAGCTCAACCGCGACCTGCGGATCCTCGGCCTGCTGCCGACCTTCTACGACGGGCGCACCAACCTCGCGCGCGACATGCTCGACGAGCTGCGCGTCGTGGGCGACCACCACGTCTTCGGCACCATCATTCGCAACACCGTGAAGCTGGGCGAGGCACCCCTCGTCGGGCGGCCGATCACGTCGTACGCGGGCGCGTCGGAGGCCGCCAGGAGCTATCGCGAGCTCGCACGGGAGGTGATCCACCTTGGCCAGAACTGACTTCCGTGCTGCCGCCGCCCGTCGCCTCTCGGAGGAGCGCGAGCTCCCGCCCGCGATCGTCAGCCTGCTCTCGCCGGACATCATCCGGCGCTCGACGGGGGTCAAGGTCATCGAGGTCGACCACATCGATTCCAACCCGGAGCAGCCGCGTCTCGCCTTCGACGAGGCAACGCTCCTGGAGCTCGCGTCGTCCATCCGCGAGCACGGCGTCCTGCAGCCGATCCTCGTCCGGCCCCGGGACGACGGCCGCTATCAGCTGATCGCCGGCGAGCGGCGCTGGCGCGCCTCGCGGATCGCGGGCCACCTGACGATCCCGGCGCTGGTCGAGGACATCGACGATGACGCCGCTCTCGAGATCTCGATCATCGAGAACCTCCAGCGCGAGGACATCTCGCCGCTCGACGAAGCCGCGATGTACGACCGCATGATCCGGGACCACGGCTACAGCATTCGCAAGCTCGCCGACAAGCTGGGCAAGGACAAGGGGTACCTCGAGAACCGGCTCCGGTTGGCGGACGCGCCGCCCGAGGTCCGGGAGCTGGTGTCTTTGCGCAAGGACACGCTGTCCCACGCCTACGAGCTGATGAAGGTCCAGGACCCCAGGAAGCGCCGCCGGCTGGCCGACCAGGTCGCCCGCAACGAGCTGTCGCTGGTCAAGCTCCGCGAGCGCATCGAAGGCCGGCGTCCGCGGGTGGTCGTGGACGACGAGCCCGGGACGCGCGGGGAGGCCACCGACGCACCCGTCGACCACGTCGAGGGCTGGGAGGACCATCGGGCCGGGGCCGCGGCGCCGATCCGGGACGACACGCTGATCGCCGCCAAGCAGCAGCTCAACGAGGCGGTCGAGGACCTCCTCGACGTGATCCGCAACCCCGAGGTCCTGGGGGCGATCGGTGCGGTGGACCGCACCAACCTCGCCAAGTACCTCACGATCGCCAAGCTCCGCCTGGAGAACGCGATCGCGGTCGTCCGGAGCGGCGACACCGACCGCTAGCGAGCCCGGCCCCGGGGGCCCGTCGCCGGGATCCCCTCCCCGGCCTCCGCGGACACGAAGAAGCCGGCGCCGATGGCGCCGGCTTCTGTGCGTTCGATCGCGCGGTGTCAGCCTCCGCCGGCGGCCCTGGCGGCCTCCCGGGCAGCCTTGGCGGCGGCCCGCGCCGCGGCGCGCTCGGCCCGGGCGGCGTCCCGCTCGGCCTTGGCCGCCTCGCGGGCAGCCTCGCGCTCGGCCCTGGCGGCCTCCTTTGCGGCGGCGGCCTCCTCGGCAAGGGCCGCGCAGGCCTCGGGCGTCAGGTCGGCGAGGACGACCGGCTCGGCCGGCTCACCGCCGCCCCACTGCCCGTTGTTGAGCTTGGCGACGCAGGAGACGAACTCGCCATGGTTCGCGAACCCTTCGGGTGTCTCCATGGCTGCCGCCTCGGACACGAGGCCGCCGTGGGCGTCCTCGGTGGTCGCGTCCTCGACCCCGTCCTCCTCGCCGTCCTCGGCCGGGTCGACGGTCTCGGGGGTGTCACCCGGATCGTCGGTCGCGGGCTCATCGGCTGTCTGGGGCGCCGAGGCGGGGGCGAACGACACGGCGGCGCCGGCGAACACGACCCCGGCGGACAGGGCGACGACCACGGCGGCGATCCCGAGGCTTCGGAAGTGGCGGGTGAGGTCGAACATGGGCGATGGACCCTCCTGGGTGTTGGTGGCTATGTCCAAGGTAACGGTCGCGCGGGTCGGGTCGTTAGGGGTACGTCCGTCCACGGGACCCCTGACGACGGTCATGGGCGTGCACGCACCACACTCGATTCGTGCTCCGACAACCTGGCCTGGGGCCCCGTCAGCCGGCCGGCACGCCGCCCTCGGACGCGCTCAGGGCGACCAGCCAGGCCACGGCCAGCAGCCCCGTCCCGACGGCCTGGATCTCCCAGGCGAGCTCGCGGAGCACCGGGCCGCCCCGCTGCGTGGCCGCCAGGCCGAGCATCGCCCCGCCGAGCGGCGTCGCGGCTGCCAGCAGCACCGCCGCCAGCCAACCGGCCGGCGCCCCGAGGACCGCGGCCGTCCCGGCGGCGAGCGCCGCCACCACGACATGAAGCGCGAGGACGAGGATCGCCGCCCGCCACGGTCCGAGGGCGATCGCGATTGAGCCGACCCCCGCGGCTTCGTCCCGCTCCATGTCCACGACGGCGTTGGCGATCGCGAGCGCCGTTCCCGCGTTGGCGGCGGCGGGCACCAGGACCAGGAACACCCCGGGCAGGGTGCCGGTGGCGCCGAACCACCCGTACACGGGCAGCAGCGGGATGCCCACCGCCAGCGGCAGCCACGACAGGGTCGTCCCCTTCGCCCGGAGGTCGTACGCCGCCCCGATCC
The DNA here is from genome assembly GCA_001797035.1 of Chloroflexi bacterium RBG_16_72_14. GTDB lineage: Bacteria > Chloroflexota > Limnocylindria > Limnocylindrales > CSP1-4 > CAIXZV01. The sequence continues at coordinate 19,103 of MGOE01000022.1, read as the reverse complement.
CGAGCACGACCAGCGCGAGCGCGACCAGCCCCGCTCCCCCGGCGATCGCGAGCAGCACCCCGCCGGCAGCGCAGCCCATGGCGACGGCCCGCGCGGTCGGGACGCGCACGATGCCGGACGGGATCGGCTTGGCCGGCACGCGGGTCACGTCCCGCGGGGCGTCCACGAGGTCGTTGAGGGCGCCGATCGCGCCCTGGAGCAGCGTCATCGAGAGCCCGAGCACGAGGGCGAGCGGGAGCGTCGCGCCGGCCACCAGCGCGACCAGCGCCACGACCAGCCCGTCGAGGACCGACGGGAACGGGTGGACGAGCCGGAATGCGCCCGCGAGGCGGACGTGCGCCGGGACGGTGGGGGCGGAGGCCTGTCGATACCGGCGGCGCCGGACGCGGCGGGCCGGGGCGTCAGACGTAGACGATCTCGTCGAAGTTCTCGACCAGGTACTCGATCAGCCGGTCCCGGCCGTCCGGCACCTGCGAGCGGATGCCGGGTACGAGCGCCCACAGCGCCACCGCCGGGACCATCAGCCGGCCCTGGGCGTCGTGGCCGAGCGTGGCAGGCGGTCCGCCGCCGGAAGCGAACACGCGTTCGAATTCACGGTCGCCGAGCTTCGCGGCCCGGCGGAAGTCCTCGACCACGCGAACGACGCCGCGCCGGATGGCGATGTCGCGCATCAGCTCCGCAGCCCACGCGTCGATCTGGGCGTCGGGCTGGTCCGCCAGGCGGGTTCGGTACTCGGCAGTGTCGGCGGCGAGGCCGGTGGCTCCCACGGGTTCTCCTGGTCGCGCTGGTGATCGCCAGCAGGATGCCACACCCGGGCCTCAGCCCGCGGCCCGTTGCTCCGTCCCGGCCCCATCGCCCTCGCCGAGCGCCGGGCGCGCGCCTTCGGGCCAGTCGTTGAACCGCTCGGTCAGCCAGCGTCCGAAGCGTCCCGGCTCGGGGCGGTCCGGGAAGTCCGCGACCAGGGCCCGGAGCGCGGCCCCGGTGCGGGCGGTGAGCGCCTCCACGTTCTCGCGGTTCGGGCGGCCCTCGGGCTGGATCGCCTCTCCCACCCGGACCCGGACCAGACGGCGGAACCCCATCCAGCTGGTCCCGTTGACAGCGATCGGGATGATCGGCACGCCACTGCGCAGCGCGAAGTAGGCGGTGCCGTCCGCGAGCGGCAGCAGCTCGCGCTCGCCGCGGTGGATCCGTCCCTCCCCGAAGATGAACATGACCCACCCGTCGTCGAACACCCGCTGGACGCGGCGGGTCGTCTCGATGAGGTCGTTCTTCTCCGGACGGTACGGGATCCCGATGCCCGCCCAGCTGATCAGGCGGTTGCGCCCGCCCTTCGTCATGTCGGCCTCCTTGGGACCGAACATGGCCAGCTTGGGGCGGCCCGGCAGGACGGCGAGCATGACGATGGGATCCGCCCAGTTGAGGTGGTTGGCGCAGTAGATGGCGGGGCCCGTCGCGAGGTGCTCGCGGCCCTCGACGCGCAGGCGGAGGATGAGCCGCACGACGACGGCGCAGAACGCCCGGACGAGCCCGACGCGGATGGGGCGGTGGACGGGATAGACCGCCTGCGGAGCGACCACGGGCGGAGTATGGCGCTCGCGAGCCGGCGGTGTCAGGCCGGGATGGCGTCCGGGTCGAGATCCTCGAGGCGCTCGAGGACGACGTCGGCCAGCTCGCGCGCGTCGCCGGCCGGCGGGACGCTCGCATTCGGCACCAGCACCACGGTCATCCCCGCCGCCCGCCCGGCGCGCACGCCGTTGAGCGAGTCCTCGACGACCAGGCAGCGCGCCGGGTCGGCGCCCAGGCGACGCGCGGCGAGGAGGTACACGTCCGGGGCCGGCTTGCCGTGCACGACCTCGTCCGAGGACACGATCGCGCCCAGGACCTCGCGCAGGCCCAGCGCATCGACGGCCGCCCCGATCACCGCCGGGTGGGAGGACGAGGCGATGGCCACCGGCCACGATGCCGCGATCCGGCGCAGCGCCTCGGACGCGCCCGGGACCCGCGGCGGCTCACGGTCGCGGTAGCACGCCAGCACGCCATCCACGATCGCCGACTGGATCGCGTCCTCGTGCATGTCCCGCAGGTCCAGCCGCTCGCGCATGATCCGCGCCCAGCCGGGCGAGTTGGCGCCCATCACCGCGCGCTGGTCGTCGGGGCCCCATGCGCGCCCGTGCGCGGCGGCGAACGCGGTCCGCACCTCGTCCCACCACGGCTCGGTGTCCACGAGGACCCCGTCGAGGTCGAACAGGACGGCGTCGAAGCGCATGCGGACCTCCCTTGACCGGCGGCGGAACGAGACGCGGCCCGCTCGCAAGGCTAGCCAATCCGGGCCCGGAACGGCGATCGCGGGATCGCGATGGGCGTCGGACGGGCGTGGGACGGGCGTGGGACGGGCACCAGGTGCCCGCTGCTGCACCCGGTCCCGCCCGGTCGGGCCGCCCGACGGGGCCGGTTCGGGCCGAGCGGACTGTCGCCCGACGCCCGTTTCGGCGATCATGGGCCCGGTCGCGGAGGGCGGCCAAGGGGAGGTTCGATGCGCATCGATCGTGGCCTGTTGGGCTGGGGGGGGTTCCTCATCGTCCTGGGCGCGGTGCCGCTCGCCGTCCGGGGGGGCTACCTCGACGAGGCCGTCGTCCGCCGGGCCTGGGATCTGTGGCCGCTGATCCTCATCGGCATCGGCCTGGGGCTCATGCTCCAGCGCACGAAGCTCGCCGCGTTGGGTGGGCTCGTGGTGGCGATCACGTTCGGCCTGCTGGGCGGCAGCCTCCTCGCGACCGGGATCTCCGGCCCGTTCTCGGGCTGCGGGATCGGGGTGGGGTCCGGTGCCGGGACACCGTTCGAGACCCGGACCGGCACCTTCGGCGCCGAGGCGCGCGTGGACCTCGACCTCAGTTGCGGCGAGGTCCAGGTCTCGTCCGCCGCCGGCTCGGGCTGGAGCGTGGCCGGCACCGACGCGGACGGCGAGGGGCCGGACGTCAGCGTGTCCGGGGATCGTCTCCGCGTCCGGGCGCCGGAGCGCTCCGGCATCCAGTTCATGCGCGGCGGCCAGCGCTGGCAGGTGACGCTGCCCGAGGACCCGCTGCTCGAGCTCGACCTCTCGGTCAACGCCGGGTCCGCGCGCCTGGACCTGGGAGTCGCCCACGTCTCCGACGCCAACGTCTCGGTCAACGCCGGCGACGCCCGCCTGGACCTGTCCGGGACGCAGGGCCTCGGGAGCCTCAACGCCTCGGTGAACGCGGGGGCCGCCGGGCTGACGCTGCCGGCCGAGTCGCTGACCGGGAGCGTGTCGGCCAACCTGGGCTCGATCGAGCTGTGCGTCCCGTCCGGTGTGGGCCTCCGGTTCCGCGGCGTGGACGACGCGCTGTCCTCGAACAACTTCACCGCTCGCGGCCTGTCCGAGAGCGACGGCACCTGGACCAGCGCGGACTTCGCGTCCGCCACCATCCGCATGGACCTGTCGACGAGCGCCAGCCTCGGCAGCATCACCCTCAACCCGGAGAACGGCTGTGACTGATCGCCTCTACCGCTCCCCCACCGACCGGGTGATCGCCGGCGTCGCAGGCGGCCTCGCCGTGTGGCTCAACATCGACCCCTCGCTGGTGCGCATCGCGTGGGTCCTGCTCGGCCTGTTCTCGGGCGGGATCTTCGTGCTCGTCTACTTCGTGATGATGATCGTGGTGCCGCTGCCGCCGCCCGGCTGGGTGCCCCAGGCCCGCGGGACGAGCGGTGCCGGGTGGTCGCCCGGCGCAAGCGGTGGCGCGTGGTCGCCCGGCACGCCCGGTGGTGGTGCCGTGCCGGGATGGGACCAGGGAACGAGCCCCGGCGCCGCCCCCGGTGACGCCACGCAGCCCGGCTGGACGACACCGCCGCAGGGCTACGCGGCGCCCCAGCAGCCGTGGGTCGCCCCCAAGGTGGACACCGGCAGCGCGGGCATCGTGGCCGGCGTCGTGCTCGTGCTGCTCGGCGCGTGGTTCCTCGTCGACCAGTACGTCGACATCGATTGGGACCTCGCCTGGCCGATCGTGGTCATCGGGCTCGGCGCGCTGCTGATCGCCGGGGCGATGCGCCGCGGCCGGTCGGGCGGCGGCTGATGCCGCGCGCGTCCCGACCCTGCCCGTCACCGCCCGCCTGAGCCGCCCGACCCGCCGCGTACCGTGACCACCGCCGACCCCACGCTGCTCGGCCTGTGCCTCGTTGGCATCGGCGCGGGCCTGTTGCTGCTGTGGCGCGGCTTCGGCGGGTTCCACGCCGCCGCGCGGATCGGCGACACGTCCACGTCCCGGATCGCCACGCTGGCCGCCGGCGAGGTGCGGATCAGCGGCACCATCGAGCGCGCCGAGGTGACCCTGGTCTCGCCGCTCCAGAGCCGGGATTGCGTGTGGTACCGGTCCAGGATCCGCTCGGGCGGGCGCAACGAGGAGGAGCTGTTCACCGAGGAGCGGGGTATCGGGTTCCGCGTCCGCGACCCGTCCGGCTCGATCCGCGTGTTCCCGCGCGGCGCCCGGATCGACGCGCGCGATCGCTTCGCCGAGAACACCGGGGTCCTTGGCGACGCGCCGCCGGGCCTGGCGCTCCGGAGCGGGTCCCCGTTCGCAACGCCCGTCGAGGACCGCGAGGCGGCGATCGCCGCGCTGCTCACCGTCCACGTCCCGGACCCGGACCCCGAGCTGTCCGGGCTGGGCGGCGGCTCGTTCGAGGACGGCGGTCGCCGGTACGAGGAGGC
>MGOE01000022.1:10931-14345 GCA_001797035.1 Chloroflexi bacterium RBG_16_72_14 | reverse complement strand
CCGTCGTCGGGACGGCGCTGCCGTTCGGGCATCTCGAGGACCCGAGCGGGGCGGACCGGCTGGACCGGTACGGCGACCCGCTCGCGGGCCTGGAGGACCCGGAGGTCGCGGCGGAGGTCGCCGAGGCCCGGGCGGCCGGCACGCTGCTGACGCCGGAGGAGGCCTGGGGCAATGCCGCGATCCCCGGCTTCGGAATCGGGCGACCTGTGCGGGTGCCGGAGCTGGATGAGGGGGTGACCGCGCCCGTCCTCGCCACGCCCGACGAGGCGGCGAAGATCGAGCAGGTGTTCGACCTCGAGCCCGACCTGCTGGTCGTCGCGGCGGCGCCGGACTCGCCACTGCTGATCGCGATGGGGACGCCGGGCGAGGCCGTGGCGCGCGAGGAGGGCCGCTTCCTGGTCGGGCTGCTGGGCGCCGTGCTGGCGATCGGGTCCGCCGTGGCCGGTGCGCTGCTGCTGGCGGCGGGATGACGATGCGGCGCGGGCGCCCGTGCCCGATGATGGCGCGACCATGAGCCCGACCGCCGTCGCCGCCCTGTTCGCGCTCCTCCTGCTCGTCGTCGTCATCGGGTTCCTCGTGATCGGCACCTACAACGCCGTGGTCGCGCTGCGCAACCGGATCGCGAAGGCGTGGGCCAACATCGACGTCGCGCTCAAGCAGCGCCACGACGAGCTGCCCAACCTGGTCGAGGCCGTGCGCGACGTGATGGCGTTCGAGCAGGACGTGCTCACCGAGGTCGCCGAGCGCCGGGCGGCCTACTCGGACCGCGACCCCATCCCCCGCCAGGCCGCGACCAGCGAGGCGACGTCCGAGGCGGTCCGCCACCTGTTCGCGGTCGTGGAGAACTACCCCGAGGTCAAGTCCGCCGCCAACGTGGCCGCGCTCCAAGCGGAGATCGCGCGCCTGGAGGAGGTCATCGCGGACCGGCGCGAGCTGTACAACGACCAGGTGTTCCGCCACAACACGCGGATCGCCCAGGTGCCGGCGAACGCCGTGGCCGGCCTGTTCGGCTGGACCCCGCAGCCCTTCTTCGCCACCGACGGCGACGAGCGCGAGCGCCCGGCGGTGGAGCTGCGCGAGGCGTAGGTCCGGCGTCACAGCCCGGCGCTCGCCCGGCCGACTCCACGGTGTGTCAGCCGCCGCCGCCCGGTGCGCCGTGGACGCCCGCGGACCCAGCGCTGACCCAGCAGTGTGTCGATCGCGGGATCCCCACGTGGGGCTGGAGCCGCAAACCCCGGGCGGATTCAGTCGGTCGCCGCAACAGCCTCCGCGAATGCCTCGGATGGTGACCTCCAGGCGAGCGTCTGTCGAGGCCGGCCGTTGAGCTCGGCGGCGATGGCGTCGAGCTGGTTCTGGCTCACCTCGCGCAGGTCGACCGAGCGCGGCAGGTACTGGCGGAGCAGGCCGTTGGTGTTCTCGTTGGTGCCCCGCTGCCAGGGGCTGTGGGGATCGCAGAAGTAGACCGCGACGCCGGTGTCGATCGTGAACCGCAGGTGGTCGGCCATCTCGTGACCGCGGTCCCAGGTGAGCGACTGGCGGAGGTGGGCCGGCAGCGTCGTGATCGCCCCGACCAGGGCGTCGCGCACCTCGGGGGCCGTCCGGCCGCCGGGCAGGGCCGCGAGCAGAACGTAACGCGTCCGGCGCTCGACGAGGGTGGCGATCGCCGACTTGCCGTTGCGCCCCAGCACGAGGTCGCCCTCCCAGTGTCCGGGAACCGCCCGGTCGGCGATCTCGGCCGGGCGCTCGCTGATGAGGACCATGCCCGCCATGCGGCCCCGGTCCTCGACCTCCGCCTGGGCCCGGCGGCGCGCCCGCCCGGTGCGCAGGCAGGCCGCGAGCTCACGACGCAGCTCGCCCCGGCCCTGGATGTAGAGCGCCCGGTAGATCGTCTCGTGGCTCACCCGCATCTCCCGGTCGTGAGGATGCGCCAGCCGGAGACGCCGCGAGATCTGGACCGGTGACCAGCGCAGCAGGAGCATCCGCTCGACCTCGGCCCGGAGGCGCGGGTGCCGGGCGAGCCGGGTCACCCGCGGGCGGCGCTCGCGTGCCCTCGCCGCCGTCTGCGCGTTCCAGGCCCGGTACTCGACCCGGCCGCCGTTGCGCCGGATCTCCCGGCTGATGGTCGAGGGTGCCCGCTCGAGCCGGTGGGCGATCTGGCGGACCGACTCGCCCGCGCGCAGGCCGCGGCTGATCTCCTCGCGTTCCGTTCCGTGCAGGCGCAGCGGCGAGCGCTCCCAGTACGGCACCGCGTACCGCGCCGGGGCGACCCCGCCCCGGGCGCCGATCACCCGTCCGACAACCGCGGCCGAACAGCCCGTTGCCCGGGCGATGTCCCGCTGCTGCTCACCCGTCCGGAACCGCTGCCAGATCTCCGCGATGTCCCCATCCCGCAGCATCCCGAACTGAACCCGACGACGTCGCATCGCCGCACCTCCGCGCCTCGGCTAGACCTCACCGCGGACCATGTTGCGATCACCGGTTGATTCCGCACCGAGTCTGGTGCCCGGGCCGAGCGTGGCGATCGTCCAGGTGACCCAGGCGCGAGTCAGCCGTGGCGGTCGGTCGAGTCGCGTCACGGGTCCGTCACCGATCGCCCGTAGACTGCGGGTACACGGAGGTCCCCATGCAGTTCCTGTTCCACCAGCCGTCCATGCCGCGCCCCGAGGACGTCCTCCCCGGTCGCGCCGAGCCGATCGTCGAGCCCGGTGTCCACGTCGTGAACGGGCGCCAGCTCGCGGCGCCCTACCCCGAGGGCTTCGAGATCGCCGACTTCGGCATGGGCTGCTTCTGGGGCGCCGAGAAGACGTTCTGGTCGATCCCGGGCGTCTGGGTCACGGCCGTCGGCTACCAGGGTGGCGGGACGCCGAACCCGACCTACCGCGAGGCGTGCACCGGGCACACCGGCCACGCCGAGGTGGTGCGCGTGGTGTTCGACCCCTCGGTTCTGTCCTACGAGGCCCTGCTCAAGGTGTTCTGGGAGTCCCACGACCCGACCCAGGGCCACCGCCAGGGCAACGACGTCGGGACCCAGTACCGGTCCGCGGTCTTCGCGCACGGCCCAGAGCAGCTCGCAGCCGCGACCGCGTCACGCGATGTGTACACGGGCGAGCTCGCGAATGCCGGCTTCGGCGCAATCACGACCGAGATCCGCGAGGCCCCCGAGTTCTACCTCGCCGAGGACTACCACCAGGGCTACCTGGCGAAGAACCCCGGCGGCTACGATTGCCACACGGCGACCGGCGTCGTGTGCCCCATCGGACTCGGGGTGCAGGCGTAGGCCAGTTGCCCCTTGCGGCGACGCCTTCGATGGCGGCATGAAGCCCGACAAGGCCCCCGGCTACTGGCCGACGCGGATCCTGCTCGCGGTCGCGATCGTCGCCACCGCGATCGTGGTGGCGTTCGCGCTCTGGTCGG
>MGOE01000022.1:2126-10914 GCA_001797035.1 Chloroflexi bacterium RBG_16_72_14 | reverse complement strand
ACCTTCGGCGGCGGCGGCCCGATCGCGTGGGAGCTGCCGAACAACGTCGTCCTCGTCGTTCTCGCCGCGGCTATCGCGGTCATCGGGCTGATCTGGACGATCCGCATCTTCCGCGGCCCGCGGGACGAGCCGCCAGCGTGGCGCTACCGCGACCGCTAACTCCCGACGAAGATGGCGGTTGCGGGCGCTTGAATCCCGGACCTCGACGGCCACAGTCAGCGGACCCTGACCCGTCTGAGAACACAGGCCCGTCAGCCTATTGCCCGGACCATCGCACCGGCGTGACGTTCCCCGATGTCGTCGTGACGCCGCTTCAGTACGTGGACTAGAGCCCGCAAAAGCGACTGACCCCAAGGCCAGTTCGGTTGAACCTAGGTCCAAGGTCGGAGGAAGGCAATCGCCACACCCGCGAGAAGGGCGATTCCGCTCCACAGGGTCAACTTACGCAGCTCGCTCCGCGTCCGCTCCGGGTCTTGCGGCAAGCGCCTGACCTCGTCGGGCCACCATCGCCGGTCTGTGTCGAACAGGACGAACGACAGCAACACGAGCAGCGCTGTCGCGGCTACAACGCCGATGACCCCGCCGGTGATTGCGCCAACGATTGGCCCGACCGAGAGCGCGACCGACCACCAGAGACGGTTGCCCAAGAAGTACGTTCTCGTGGGGTCCATCTAGTGTCCCGCTCCGCAAGAACCTAGACCCTTCGCGTCGTGATGTTCGTGGACGCATGCGGCGGCTCGAAGGCTCAAGCGAACTGCGAATCGAGACACTGGCTCGCCCCGGCCCGGTCAGGTCTTCGGATCCCAGATGGTCGCCTCAACGACGTTCTTGAGCAGCTCATTGCTGTAGGGGAGGTTCCAGTCGGTTTCGATGAACTTGCTCACCTCCATGCTGAGCTTGTGCCAATCGCTGTCCGGGTCCTTCGCCGTGGCCGCGCTCGCATCCAGCGCGCCGTAGCTGTCGTGTTCGAACAGGACCCGATACCCGCCGGCAGCCTTCTCGGAGCTGAAAACTGCGGCAAAGGTGCCGATGTACTTGGTCCCTGGAGGCGCGGCCTTTCGGAGCCTTTCCTCGTTCTCGATCAGCCATTCCTGGTGGGCTTCCTCCTGCCCGGCCTTGACGGTGTATCCGCCTATTTGGATGAACTTCATGGTGGCGTCCTCATAGCTCCGCGGCCTCCGATGGTCGCATCCCTAACGATGCGCTGCCGGCAAGGCCATGTCGAGATGTTCGTGGACGCATGCGGCGGCTCGAAGGCTCAAGCGAACTGCGAATCGAGACACAGCCATCCCAAGGCCCACAGGATCGCTGACCCGACAGGTGTGGGCAGCATTCCGTCTGAGAACCGAGGCCCGGGAGCGTATTGCCCGGACCATCGGACCGGCGTCAAGCTGCCCGACGACTTTGTGGTCACGCCGCTGCAGTACGTGGACTGAACACCGATACTGCCAGCGTGCCTGTAGTCCGCGGCCCGCATGACGACCCGAACCTGAGCGACGAGGAAATCGTCCGCCGCCGGAGGGTGTGGTTCGAGTTCTATACGGGCCAGCGCAACGTCTTCGCGAAGCCCCGTGATGAGCCGTACACGTGTCCGTGTTGTGGTCATCCGACGTTGCCGGAACGGGGCGTTTACGACATATGCCGTGAGTGCGGCTGGGAGGACGATGGGCAGGACGACCACGACAGCAGCGTCGTTCGCGGCGGACCGAACGGCTCGATGAGCCTAGATCTTGCGGCCCACGTTCCGACCGGACAGGTCAGGCTGCATGTCGGTCATCGTCGCACGCTCCCATCTGCTGAAGTATCTCGGGTCGATCGCTGAAGAAGATGCTCGCCGGCGTGCGGCCCTTGGTCCGGTAGCCGCGGTGCGGTCGCTCGAAGTTGTAGAAGCGGAGCCAGGCCTGGAGGTCGGCGTCGATCGTCTCGACGCTGGTGTAGTAGCGGTAGCGGAAGGCGACCCGGTAGTGGAGGTGGAGGACGGTCCCCTGGAAGCGCTCGACGAAGGCATTGAGGTTGGGCGACCGGGGCGGGATCCGGTGGTGGCGGACGCCGGCAACGCGGCAGGCCTCGCCGAACGCCCGTCCGAACTCCGGGCCATTGTCGGTCGTCGCGGTCACCAGCCGGAGGCCGGCCGCCTGACAGGCCGGCAGGACGGCCTCGGCGAGGAAGCGGGCCATGACCTGAGCGGTCTTGTCGCCGGCGACGACACGGGCGATGCCGAAGCTCGAGGCACCGTCGACCGCGCTGAGCTGCCAGACCTTGCCGACGCCCTTGAGGGTTGCCGACGTAGAACGTGTCGAAGAAGAGCTCCTCGCCCGGCACGTCCGAGCCGATGTGGACCGTCCTCGCCCGCTCGATCGCGCGGACCTGACGAAGGACCCGCTCGGTCAGTGGGCCGCCCTCGGACGCGGCCAGGCTCTCGGCCGCGGCGAGGCGGGCGAGCCGCCGTCCGAGGCCTGCCCGGCGGAGGACGTTGGCCACCCCGCCATGGCTCACCCGCCAACCGCCGTAGCGGGGCGTGGCCAGGACGAGCGCGATCGTCCGCTGGCCGTGGGTCGGGTGCTCGACGGCATAGGCGACGATCGCGTCGACGAGCGGCTCGGAGAGCTGCCGGTCGGGTCGCTCGATCGGTCGGGGCTTGGGCCGCAGGCCGGCCTCGCCATACGCCCGATAGCGGGCCCGCAGCTCGTAGAACCGGCTGCGGCTGATGCCGGCCTCCCGGCAGAGCTGGGTCACCGGCGCCTCCCGGCGCTCGGCCCGGTCGATGAGCGCCTTTCGCAGGCGTGCCAAACTGTCGGCCGGGGCCACAGGCGAACCTCCGCTGTCGACTGCAACATCAACAGCGTCAGGGTATCCAGTGGCCCCTTCTCCATGTCCGCGGTGTCCGGCTTCACCGTGGGCTGCAAGGCCTAGATGCGGCGCGGCTCCGGTATGAGGCGGAAGGCGGGCACCGAGGACAGCATGTTGCGCCGTCCGAGCCGAGGTAGCCGAGACGCGAGCAGCAGTCCCGCTGAGAATCCGCGAGGCTACTGCCCGGACCACTCGACTGGGGTCAGCTGCCCCTCTGGGCTCGGCGTTTCTCGGGCGGGTTGACAGCCGGCTACCGCTCGGGCGCGTTATCTCGGACGCGGCCAACGTATCGGGTCAGATCCGCGAGGATGCGGTCTGCCTCAATGTCGCTGGAGGCAAGGGCCAGCGACTCCCGGAGTCGGTTCCATCCGCGCTCGGTAGGGTCGTCTGCCCATGCGTCGAATGCTGCCCGAACCACGGCGAACGACACGTCCCCCCGACCCGACTGCACGGCTCTCCAGGCGTCGTCGAGGAAGCGTGCCACGGCCGTCAGCTGGTCCTGAGTGTCGAGTCTCATCGTCAATCCACTCCAGCATCGCACACGGGATCGATACCGTGTCTCGCCCGCTGCGCCTACCGTTGCGTCGGCTGGTTTCCGGGCTGACCAAGCCAAGTCGGACGTTCGACCGCGAGGAACCTGCCCGCCTACCCGTGCGACAATTCGACAGGCAATCGCGTGCCCGATCGGCCCCGGGTGACGTCGCTGGCGCCTTCGACGCCGAGGTCGCCGGACTGATCATCCGCGCAGAGCTACGGGGCGACTACGTGAGGACAGGGACGCACAGGTTGATCTCCCTGATGACGCTCGCCGCTCTCCTGATTGTCGGCTGCACGGGAGCACAACGGGCATCAGTCGCCCCAACCGCCGCGTCAAGAGCGTCGCCGGCTGCCGCATTGCCATCGATTGAGCCCACGACGCAGCCGCCAATCGACGAGTCAGTTGCCGCTGTTTCCGCATCCAAGCCGCGAGACGAAGCGGCCAAGGTGCTCGCCAAGTGCAACATCGGCGAGCACATTCCGCTGGAGCGGGTCACGGGCATGGGCAAGATCCCGTCTGCGGGTGACCTTGCTCGATACGTTCCGCTGACCGGACGGGAGCGTCAACTCAAGGAATCGGGACCAGCGTGGGTTGTCACCATCGATGCGGAGGTTCCCCAGCCTGGCTCAACCGAACTCTGGATCAACCCAACATGCGTGGTTACCGACGGTGATGCGGGCTGGTACGCAACAGGCCCGGTGACCGATCTCTCGACGGGCAAGACGATGCTTCCCGAGAAGCCGGCTCGCCCACCTGAGTTCCGCGTTCCACCATTGGTGCCATGAGTCCACGGGGCTCAGGTTTGGCCAGCTCGTCGCCGTAATGGCCAGACGGGCGCTGGGTGTTCCGCCTCATCACTGGGAACTGCACCCAATGCGGCAGTGCGCTGACCTGTCCGAGAACCCTGGCGGCTACGACTGCCACACGGCGACCGGGATCCCATGCCCCACCAGGCTGGGAGTGGGAGCTTCCGTCGGCGACTGACCCGCCAGGGCTTGGGACGGCTGCTCGGCTGCCGGAGGCGGTGCCGTTCGGTCCCTTCCTCGGTGTCGAGGTGGGGAACGAGGTGACGCTGGACTTCTATGTCTTGGAGGGCGAGGCCTCGCCGCAGCACTACGCCTTCCTCGTGGGCGAGGACGAGTTCGACCGGATCTTCGGCCGCATCAGGGCTCGCGGGCTCGCCTACTGGGCCGACCCCGGTCACCGGCTGGAGGGCGAGATCAACACCCACGACGGCGGACGCGGCGTGTACTTCGATGACCCGAGCGGGCACATCCTCGAGATCATCACGAGGCCCTACGCGGACGCCCGATAGATCCAGGCGACGGCGCCACGCCATCGCGGTTTGAGGCTTGCTTCGCGCGCACCGACCCGCCACACTCCGCCGGAAACCGGGGCGTGAGGATGGCTCGGAGGTGCCGGGAATGGGACAGACCACGCGCTCGCTCGTCGCCACGGTCGTGGTCGTCGGCGTCATCGGCGGAGGGTTCCTGCTGTTCCGGGACCGGTTGTCGGGCGCGGCTGAGGACCTGCGCGTGGGTGACTGCTTCGATGTCCCGAGCGAGGAGACGACGGCCAGCATCCAGCACCAGCCGTGCACCGAGGCGCACGACGGCGAGGCGTACGTCGTCGGCAACATCGAGGCCGACAGCTACCCGGTGGTCTTCGGGTTCGGCGACTGGGTCGAGTCCAACTGCCTCGGGTCGGCGTTCGAGTCCTACGTCGGTGAGCCGGTCGAGGATCGGCTCGACATCGACGTCGCGTACTTCGCGCCCACACGCGACGGTTGGGAAGGGGGCGATCGCGAGATCACCTGCTACCTGACCCCGACTGACGGCCAGAAGATCACGTACTCGTACAGGGGCGGGAGCGGCGCCCCAGCGAGCTGATCCTCGTGCCAGGGCGCGAGTGGGATTGAGTGCGGCCCGCGTTGGGACGGACGGCCCTGTCGGCAAGCCGGGCCGTGGCGCAATCTGGCGCGGAACGCACGGAGACCGACGGATGCGCGCGCTCTTGATCTACGAGTCCATGTACGGCAACACCCACGCGGTCGCGACGGCGATCGCCGAGGGGATCCGGCCCAGCGGCGACGTCCGGGTCGTGCCGGCCATCGAGGCCGGCGACGAGCTGGTGGCCTGGGCCGACATCGTGATCGTGGGCGGCCCGACCCATGCCCGCGGGATGAGCACCGCCGCCTCGCGCGCGAGCGCCGTGGCTGACGCGGCCAAGCCCGACGGCTGGAACGAGCTGACTGTCGACCCGGCGGCCCAGGGGCCCGGGATCCGGGAGTGGCTCGACGGGCAGGGGGCCGCGAATGGGAAGCGAGCGGCGGCGTTCGACACGCGGGTACCCGGACCGGCCCTGGTCACGGGCCGGGCATCGAGCGCCATCGCCAAGGGCCTGCGTGGTCACGGGTTCACGCTGGTCGCCGAACCCGAGAGCTTCATCGTCGACACGCACCAGCGGCTGCGGGACGGCGAGGCGGACCGCGCGAAGCAGTGGGGCTCGAGCCTCGTCGCGGGCTTCGTTCCGACCACCTGACGGTGATTCGCCCGGTTGGCGCACGATGGCGCCGGACGCCGACTACGTGATCCTCGCGGACCCCGAGGGCAACCGCTTCTGCGTGGTCGACATCAACCGGCCGTGACCCGGTCGGCAGAGGCCGCCGCCGGCCGGGCCCGGCCGGGAAGCGTCAGAACGAGAGCGGTCGCTGGTGTCCCGTGCGCCGGGTGGCGAACCACGCCACGACGACCGCGGCAAGGCCCAGGACGAGGCCCCCCAACAGCGACTCGTCGAATGCCAGGCCGTCGATGATCGGCTGGATCTCGTCCTCCGTCATCGAACCCCACAGCACCTCGCTCGCGAACAGGCCGCCGACGAACCAGCCGGCCGCCCCGACGAGCCACATCCAGCGCGTCCCCCGGCCGATGACGACGTGGGCGACGACGCCGAACACCAGCGAGCACGCGACCAGGATGCCCAGCCCCTGGATCCCAAGATCGAAGCTCACCCCGCCACCTCCCGACTGCGCGCCGTCATGGAGCGGCTCGCAACCCAGCAGCATCGCGGTCCGGGTCGCGGAGCGGAAGTGCCGGTCAGCCTGTCGCCGCGGTCACGGCAACGACCAGAGCTCGTACCGGTCCACGCTGACGGTCGCAGGACCAAGCACCGCCCAGAACGCCAGCCCCACGCCGGCGGGCTCGACGGACGCCCGCGCCGACACCACGGGCCGGCCGTCCACGGCTGCTGTGACCACGCCGTCCGCCAGCTCGACGCGGAGGTCGACGAGCCCGGCCGGCGGATCGATGGTGCCGGACGCCAGGCCGTCGAACGCCTCGAGCGAATCGCGGTAGATGGAGACCCGTCCGTCCGCGCCCAGCAGGACGAGGAGGCGCGTGCCGTCGGCCGCCTCCAGGGCGATGCCGGCAGCCGACCTGGGATCCGCACTCCCGCCGATTTCCAGCACCGCCGAGACGGCAAGATTCGCGCCGGGCGACCCCTCGCCTGCCGCGGCGAGGACGATCACCGGCAGGTCCGTCTCCTTCGCCTCGACGCGGTAGCGGCCGAACTCGACGGTCGCGGTAAGCCAGTCGAGGTCACCCGTCGGCCAGGCGGCGACGGCATCGAACTCGTCGGCGAACCAGGTGACGCCGGGCGGGGCGGTGACGTCGGGCGTGGCCGATGGAGCCGGGGTCGGCGCCGGGGTCGGGTCCGGGGTGGGCGCGGGGGTCGAAGGCGGCGCCGAAGCCGGGTCGGGCGCCGGGGTCGACGTCTCAGCCGGGCTCACCGTCGCGACCGCGACCGGGGCGTGAGAGGCGCCCGGACCGACCCCGGGAACCGCCACGACGCCCAGCCGGAGCGCGAGGCCGCCGGCCATGAGCCCGGTCCCGGCGAGCATCGACAGGCGGCCGAGCGTCGTCCGCGTCGTCCGCGCTGCCCGGCTCACGGGCGCCAGCCGGGTGCGTTGATCGTCCGGCAGTGGGCGAGCCGCTCCGACGCGTCGCGCTGGGCGTTCAGGACGTCCTCGAACCGCAGCTCGAGGTCCACCCGCCGGTCCGCGATCCGGTCGCGCAGCGTCCGCAGCTGATCGAGCCGAGCCTTGAGCTCGAACGCGCTGGACACGCCGTCGTACAGGTCGATGAGGGCGCCCAGGCCGTCCTTGATCGGCGTCGCCACGTCGTGGGCGTAGGACTCGATCTCGCCCAGGAACGAGGCGTACTCGCCGGCGTTGCGGAACACGCGGGTCGGGGCACCCGGGGCGATCGAGTCGAAGAAGTGCCTGTTGACGATCGCGCCCTCGATCCCCTCGAGGAGCGTCTGCTTGACGCCGCTCTTGCCGCCCTCCCGCGCCAGCTTGCCCGGGTCGAACGTCCCGCCGGCGCTGCCCAGTGCCTGCTTGCCGAGCTCCTTGGCGATGTCCTTGGCGATCGACTCGCCGATGGCCGCCCGGAACGTCGTCGAGGCGATCAGCTTCCGGCCGAGGGGCCCGGCGAGCCCGCCCGACAGGCCCCCGGCCGCGAACCCGAGGTCGAGCATCACGCTGCCCGGCAGCACGAGGTTGGCGAGCACGTCGATCTGCTCCTGGAGCAGCGCCTCGTACCGGCGGCACGAGGCGAGCAGGTCGTTGAGGTAGCGGCCGCTGGCACTGGCCCGGGCGAGCGCCGCGACCTGGTCCGCGCACGGATCCGCCGGCGGCTCGGCGGGCTGGGCCGGTGGCTCGGGCGCCGACGCCACGGGGTCAGGATCGGGGCGGGTCCCGGCTCCCACCGAGGCTGTGACCGGGCTCCCGCCGCCGGTCGCGAGCAGGGCGCCGCCACCGAACAGCAACAGGCCGATGAGGGCGACCGCGATCCCGAGCGCCTCGGGGTCGACGTCATCGCCGCCCGGCAGGCCGGTGGCCGTCGTCCCCTCGCCACCGCCGCCATCCGGTCCCGCGTCGCCGGGCCCGGCGGCCGGGGCGGTGGGCGTCGCGAGGTACCGCGTGCAGTCGGCGACTTGTGATTCCTCGCCGGCCGCGACGGCCCAGGCGGTGAGGCTGGTGATGCCCTCGGCGAGCATCGCCGGGCACGCATCGGCCACGCCGGCGAACGGGCCCGCGACCAGCCGGCCCGAGTACCAGAAGGTGCCGCCGCCCCCGTCCGGCACCGCGAACGTCCCGCCCTCGTCCG
The DNA here is from genome assembly GCA_001797035.1 of Chloroflexi bacterium RBG_16_72_14. Taxonomy (GTDB): domain Bacteria; phylum Chloroflexota; class Limnocylindria; order Limnocylindrales; family CSP1-4; genus CAIXZV01. The sequence continues at coordinate 2,358 of MGOE01000022.1, read as the reverse complement.
GGGGCGCGATGTACAGCCAGTAGGCCTTGTCCTCGACCGGGCCGTTGGAGGTCGCGTGCCCGTCCATCCACACCAGGTACTGGGGGGTGTGGAACAGGAGCGGGGTCGGCGCCGGGGAGGGATCGTCCGCCAGGACGGTGGGCGCCGCGACCATGGCGAGCCACGCGGCGAGGGCGATCGCCAGGCCCGGGACGCAGGCCGAGACGGCGGGTCGGCGGCCCACGCGTCGCGA
>MGOE01000022.1:0-2094 GCA_001797035.1 Chloroflexi bacterium RBG_16_72_14 | reverse complement strand
CATCAGGGCCGCATCGTGGGGCGACGCGGTGCGCCTCGTCACTGGCCCGGTGGTCCGGGGGCCGGGAGTACCCGTCCCGCGGGCCAGGCCTCCGGGTAGCCCGGCCGGCCTCCCGGGCCCGCGGGACAACTACCCGGCCTGGACCCCGATGAACGTGCCCACCGCGAACGTCACTGCGGCGGCGATGCCGCCCAGCAGCAGCTGGCGGACCGCGGTGTAGAGCAATGGCCGGCGGGTCATCCGCCCGATGCCGAGTCCCAGCAGCGCCAGGGCGACGAGGCTGAGGCCCAGCGACAGCCCGAACGCGGTCCCACCCGACCACAGCAGGTACGGCAGCAGCGGCACGAACGCGCCCACGGTGAACGCAAGGAACGAGCCGATCGCGGCCGTCATCGGCGAGCCGATCGAGCGCTCGTCGAGGCCGACCTCCTCGAAGATCATCATCCGGACCGCGTTGTCGGGGTCCTCGAACACCGCGTCCACGAACCGCGCCGCCTCAGCCTCCGAGAAGCCGCGCTCGCGGTAGATCCGGGCGAGGATCCCGCGCTCCTGGTCCGCCGCCTCGCGGAGCTGCTTGTGCTGGAACGCGACCTGGTAGTCCAGCAGCTCGCGCTGGCTCTGGACGGAGATGAACTCGCCGACGGCCATGCTGAACGCGCCGGCGATCAGGCCGGCGACGCCGGCCAGCACGATGATGCCGGGCTGGGGGTTCGCGCCGGCCACGCCCATCACGAGGGCGAGGTTGGACACGAGGCCGTCGTTGGCGCCGAACACGATCGGGCGCAGGACGGCGTTGGCGGCCGTCTCGTGGGGTTCGGAGGCGTCTGGGAGCGCGTGCTCGCGGATCGCGGTACGTGACGTCATCGCCCGCGAGGCTAGGCGAGGTCCGCGCCGGCCGACAGGGCCCACCGCCATGCCGGAGCGTGCCGAACCGACCGAGCGCCCGGGCCGGACCGCATCGACTGCAGCACCGTCAGGCCACCCACACGATGCGCCCCCTGCCCACCAGGCGGGCGGTCTCCGCCGCCACGGCCGGCACGACCGCGACGACCAGGACCAGCAGCCAGTCCTCGAGCGACAGCGGGGTCGCCCGGAACGCGTCCGCGAGGACCGGCAGGTACGGGATGAGGACCTGGATCGCGACGGCGACCAGGCACGCCCCCAGCAGGAACCCGTTGCGCCCCAGGCGGTGGATCGGCTCGCGGATGCTGCGGTTCCAGTACGCACGGACGCACTGGCTCACGACCAGGGCAGTGTAGGCGAGCCACGCCGCGTGGTCGAAGCCTCCGGGGTGGGTCAGCATCATGGCCAGGGCAGCGAGGGCGGTGAACCCGCCGGCGCCCACGATCCCACCCAGGATCCCGTTGCTGAGCAGCGGCCGCTCGGCGTGCCGCGGCGGCCGGGTCATGAGGTCGGGCTCAGCCGGCTCGCGCTCGAAGGCGACCGACGTGGACAGGTCGATGAAGAACTCCATCCACAGGATCTGGAGCGGCAGGAGCACCTGTCGCTCGGCGACGAAGATCGTGGACACGAGGATGAAGCCCAGGAACGCGACATGGGTCGAGACCAGGAAGATCAGGCCCTTCTGGACGTTGTCCACGATGCGGCGGCCCTCGGCCAGCCCGAACATCAGCGTCGCGAACGAGTCGTCGCCCAGGACGAGGTCCGAGGCCTCGCGTGCGACGGCGGTGCCGCTCCCCATCGCGACCGCGACGTCCGCCCCGTGGAGTGCCGGCGCGTCGTTCACGCCGTCGCCCGTGACCGCCACGATGCGGCGGTCGGCGCGGGCCGCGCGGACGAGGCGCCGCTTCTGCTCCGGGGTGGACCGCGCGACGACGTGGAGGTCCGACAGCTCGGCCGCGAGCCGCGCGTCGTCCCAGGCCGCGACCTCCTCGCCGGTCACGATGCGGTCCGCGTCGAGGCCGGCCTCGCGGGCGATCGTGGCGGCGGTGCGCGGGTGGTCGCCGGTGACGACGATGACCTGGATGCCGGCGGTCTTGGCCGTGGCCAGCGCGTCCGCGATGCCGGGGCGGATGGGATCCGCGAAGCCGATCAGCGCCCGCATCTGCCAGGGACCGCCGTCCACGTCCCGTG
>MGOE01000021.1:28607-29924 GCA_001797035.1 Chloroflexi bacterium RBG_16_72_14 | reverse complement strand
CTCGATCTCCGCCACGCGGGCCCGGGCACGCCCGAACGCGTCCAGGCCGCCGGCGTCGAGCCAGGCCCGCCGCGAGTTGCGGTCGATGATCTTCGAGGGCAGGAACTGCTCCCCCCGGAACAGGCGGCGGGTGTCCTCCAGCTCCAGGAACCGGCCCTCGGGGCCGGCCGCCTCGAAGAAGGCCGTGGCGAGCGTCTCGGTCGGGGTGCCCACGCCGCGCAGCAGCCGCTGGACCATCCCGATCGCGTCCGCGTCGATCACCAGCTTCTCCGCGCTCTGGGCGAGCAGGAAGTCGAGCATCCCAGCCCCCGAGATCATGTCGATCCCGGCCAGGCCGCCGACGAGCGCCGTCATCCCGGTCTCGAGGCCGGCCTGGGCGTCGATGACCTTCGCGTCCGTCGCTCCCAGGTAGCCATGGACGGGCAGGCGCAGGGACTTGCCCACGGCCGCGTACCCGGCATCGATCAGCGCCGTCTCGATGGCGCCCATCGGCGTGGACCCGGTCCGCATGTCCACGATCGTCGGGGCGCCGCCCCACACGACCGGGGCACCGGGGGCGGCGAGCTGGTGGAGGACGATGCCGGCCAGCGTCTCGGCGGCGTGCTGGACGATCGCGCCGACCAGGGTCACGGGCGCCGCCACGCCGGCCAACGGCATGGAGATGAGCTCGGCGGGGACGTGCCCGCGCCCCAGGTCGATGACGTTGCGGCACGCGAACTCGGACCAGGTCAGCGGTGGTGAGGGGCAGACGTCGAACACGGCCCGGGGCCGCTCGGCGAGCGCGTCCCGGCCGCCCGCGTCGATCGCGAGCAGCTCCAGCATCACGCCGGATCCCCGGGCGCTGAAGGCCCCGGTCACGATCGGCTTGGACGAGTGCAGCAGCACGACGAACAGCCGGTACAGGTCGCCGATCCCGGTCGGGACGTCGTGGCACACGACCGCGGTCGACACCGCGTCGTACGCCGGGAGCGCGTCGGCGACGCGGATCAGCCGGGCGAGGTCCGCGGCCTGCGACGTCCGGGTGCCGAGGGTGTCGGGATCCAGCACCGCCACCCCCGACGACCCGGGGTCGAAGTGGACGACGCCCGACCCGTAGCGGACGGCCGCGTTCCCGGCCCGGTCGAACAGGTCGAACGAGCGCGGGACGGTGTCCAGCGCCCGGCGGACCATCGCCTCCGGGATCGCTACCCGGTCGCCGGCCGCGGTGGCGCCGGCCCCGGTCAGCAGCCCGATCGCCTCGGGCTCCTCGACCCGGATCCCGGGCCGGCGGAGCAGCTGCAGGGCCTCGTCCAGGATCCGCTCGATGAGGGCCGGATC
>MGOE01000021.1:5618-28512 GCA_001797035.1 Chloroflexi bacterium RBG_16_72_14 | reverse complement strand
CGCATCCACCAACCCCGCGAGCTCCGCGTCGAGCGCAGGGTCGAGCCGCGGCGGCTCGTGCTCGCGCAGCAGCGTCCGGGCCCGCTCCAGCGCCGCGCGGTGCGGCGCGTCCGGGTCCTGTTCCCATTGGCCGTACGGCCGGCGGTCCATGTAGCGCGACTGCCACAGGCGCCGCATGTGGGTCCGCGTGTGCAGCGACGTCAGGTAGTCGCCGCCCGGTCCGACCTCGCCGATGACGTCGAGCGCGAGCGCCTCGTCGTCGAGCGGGATCCCGCACAGCATCGACTGCACGATCCCCGCGATCTCGGTGTCCAGCAGCAGCTGCTCGTAGGACCAGATCCGGGACCCGTGCAGCAGGCCGGCGCCCAGCAGCATGTCCGAGCCGACCGCGGACGCCATGAACGCCGACAGGCCGTTCTCCACGCCGGCCTGCCAGTCGGGCCGCTTGGCGCCGGTCGCAAAAGCGCCCATCGACAGGGGCACGTCGTAGAAGTCGGCCAGCTGGTTGGTCGCCGCGCCGAACAGGAAGTCCTCCGGGCCGCCGCCGGTGTAGGCGCCGGAGCGGAGGTCCATGGCCGTCTGCGCGGCCGCGTAGTACACGGGCGAGCCCGGGTACGCCAGCTGCATCAGCGCCATTGCCGAGACCACCTCGGCATTGCCGACGACCAGCGAGCCCGCGACGGTGGCCGGGCCGCTGAACGCGCACGACGCCATGGTCATGAACCCGACCGGGATCCCGTGCTCCGCGGCGACGAGCGCCGCCTCGATCGCCCCGCCGTCCTGGGCGAGCGGGCTGATCGTGCACTGCATCATCGACAGCACCGGCCGCTCGCGCAGCGCGGCGTGGCCGCCGGCGATGGCCGCCGCCATCTCGATCGCCGTACGCGCGTCCTCCGGCGTCACGATGCTCTCGGTCTGGACGTGCTTGGACGAGTTGCGCCACACGGCGAGCACCTCGTCCAGCGAGCGGCGCTCCGGGGGCGCATCCTGCGCCGACACCGCGACCCAGTGGAACGCGATCTCGGGCAGGGCGTCGGCGACGCGGGCGATGTCCGCGACGTCACCGAGCGCCGAGCGCCGCCGCTCGCCGGTCCACGCGTCGAGGACCTCGATCGCGCAGCCGTCCGTGCCCAGGTGGACGTGCCGGCCGTCGAGCGCCAGGTCCCGCTCGGGGTCGCGCGCGGCGAGGGTGTACCCGGGGGGGGCCGTGCGCAACGCGGCCTCGATCAGGGTGCCGGGCACGCGCACGATGGAGGTCGCGCGGTCCACCGTCGCGCCGTGGGCCTGCCAGAGGTCCAGCGCGCGGGGGGAGGGGAAGCGCACGCCGGTGGCCTCGATGACCGCCAGGGTGGCCTCGTGGATGCGCCGGACGTCGGCCGGGGACAGGATCTCGAGGCGGGGTCGAGCGACCGGGCCGGCTTCGGTCCGGAGGGGAGTGATCGTCGCCATCGTCAGACCGCCGCCGTCTCGGCCGCGCCGAGCAGGCGCCGGACGAGGGCCACGGCCCCGATCGCGTCCTCGCTGTAGCCGTCGGCGCCGATCTCGGCCGCCCAGGTCGAGCTCGCCGGCGCGCCGCCGACGATGACCTTGACCCTGGGCCGCATCCCGGCCGCGGCCACGGCCTCGACCACCGTCCGCTGGCCGGCCATCGTGGTGGTGAGCAGGGCCGACACGCCGATCACGTCCGCGTCGTGCTCGCGGGCCGCCTCGACGAACCGCTCCGGCGCCACGTCCACGCCCAGGTCGTGGACCTCGAACCCGGACGTGGCGAGCATCATCCCCACGAGGTTCTTGCCGATCTCGTGGATGTCGCCCTTGACCGTGCCGATCACGACCCGGCCGAGCACCCGGCGGACGGTCGCCTGGCGCTGCATCTCGGGCTCCAGCACGGCCACGGCCTTCTGCATCGCGCGCGCCGCCAGCATCATGTCGGGCAGGAACAGCTCGCCCAGGGCGAACTGCTCGCCGACGTGCGAGAGGCCGGGCACGAACCCCTTGTCGATCGCGTCCAGGGGCGGCACCCCGGCGGCCAGCGCCTGCTCGGCCGTGGCTGCGGCTGCGGCCGCGTCGCCGTCGATGATCGCCTGGCGCATCGCTGCGTACAACTGTTCGGTCATGGCTCGGGTGCTCCTTCGGGTGGCCAACGTGGGGGGTCAGCGGAGGTCAGCGGGCGGCCGTGGACAGGCCCGCGGTCGCGGCGGCCCGGGCGAGGATCTCGTCGATGGCGGCCGCCACGGCGTCCGGCAGGGGCGGTGGCTTGTGCGCCGCGAGCAGCTCGTCCACGCGCGCCGCCGCGCGCTCGCCCATGGTGCGCGCGCCCTTCGCGCGCCACGCCGAGTGGCTGAGCCGGTCGATGAGCGAGGGGTACCAGCGCTCCCGGTAGTGGGCGAGCGTGTGGTCCGCCTCGAGGAACGACCCGTCGGGGCCCAGGGCGTCGATGAGGTCCAGCGACAGCGTCTCGTCGTCGATCCGCACGGGCGCGATCGCCGCCCGGATCCAGGCCGCGATCTCGTCGCAGATCACGAGCTGGGCGAGCGAGCCCGTCAGCCCGGACTCGAGGTACCCCGAATCGTGGAGCAGGTGGCCGCCAGCCAGGGCGTCGACCAGCATCGTGAGCGCCGCCTCCGCCGCGGCCTGCTGGTCCACGACCTTGCTGTCCGCGCCGCCGGCGAGGCTGAACATCGGCAGCCCGTAGTGATGGGCGAGCGACGGCGCCACGCCCCGGTGGTCGGGCTCCGCGTACGGGTCCACCATCGTCCGCAGGTCGAGCGCGTCGCCGCCGAACCCCGGCACGATGATCGGCGCACCCTCGCGGACGAGCTGCGACAGGACGATCCCGATCAGCACGCCGGCCTGGTTGAGGGCCATGTTGCCCGCGGTCGTCACCGGGCCGGTCGTGCCGCCCGACGTCACCGGCACCCAGATCGCCGGCAGTCCGCGCGCTGCGAGGATCAGCAGCTTGCGCAGCGAATCGCCGTTGTGGACCAGGCCCCGGGTCACGTTGACGTACAGCGCGACCTGCGGCCGTTCGCGGAGCGCGTCGGGTCCGCCGGCCACGGCCTCGGCCATGGCGATCGCGTCGGCCATGGCATCCACGTCGTAGGTCACGACGACCAGCGGCTTGCTCGTCCGCTCCAGCATCACCGCCATCTGGCGCCGGTCGGCCATCGCCGGATCCACGTCGGACGGCAGGAACATCGACATCGCGAAGTCCATGTTGGGCAACGCGTCGACGAGCGAGATGCCGTCGCCGACGTCGGACAGGAGCGCGGGCCGGCGCTCCCCGGTGCGGTGGTCGAGCACGTTGAGGCAGTCCGATCCGGGGCCGAAGAAGACGTTGTCGCCCTCCAGCGCGAGCGCCGGCTGCCCGGCGCGGTCGTGGAGGGTGACCGAGCGCGGGGCGACCGAGAGTGCCCAGTCCACGAGCGACCCGGGCACGAACACGCGGCCGTCGTCGCCCACCCGGGCGCCCGCCCCGTGCAGCCGCTCGACGGCCTCGGGGTCGTGGAGCCGGGCGCCGGTCCGCTCCAGGATCGACACCGCGGCGTCGTGCAGGCGCGTCGAGTCCGCCGGAGTCAGCCGGTCGTAGCGCGGCGATCGGGACACGGTCGGATTCGGGGCGTGCAAGACCACGGACGCCTCCCGCGAGGGGGTCGATGGCGTGCAGCGTCCCGCGTCCGGGCAGGCCCGCGATAGGGCGGAAGGTCCCCCGCGAAGGGTCCGACGGACCATCCGGCGCCGACGCCGGCAGGCGAGACTGTCCCCCGATGCCCGATCTGGTCCACGGGCGCGAGCGACGTCCGCTCGTGCCCGGCCGCACGCTGTTCGACGAGGCCGAGGAGCTGTCGGTCGTCGTCCCCGCGTCCTGCCAGCGTCTCGGACGCTGTCACGAGTGCGTCGTCGAGGTGCGCGCCGGCGCTGACCGGCTGTCCCCCCGGACCGAGGCCGAATCCTTCCTGGCCGGCGCCTTCCGGCTGGCCTGCCAGGCGCGGATCGAGCGCACCGACGGCGACGTCGAGTTCAACGTCCTCCGCCGGCGGCTGCGGATCCTGCTCGCCCCCGAGGGCGAGGTGTCGGACGTGGACCCGCCGGTCCGTCGCGCGGGCGACCATGTCGTGCGTGACGGGGGCGTGGACCTGGGCTCCTGGTTCGGGCGACTGCTGGGCCTCGCGGTCGACGTCGGGACGACCACGATCGTGCTGGAGCTGGTCGACCTCGAGACCGGCGAGACCGCGGCCTCGGCGGCGCTGGAGAACCCGCAGCGCTACGGCGGCAGCGACGTGATGAGCCGGATCTCGTACGACGCGGCGTTCCCCGGGCAGCTCCGCCAGTCGCTCCGCCGCGCGCTCAATCACGAGATCCGGCGGCTGTGCTCGATGCTGGGCGTGGACCGCCGCGCGATCGTCGAGGCGGTCCTGGTGGGCAACACGACGATGCGCGACCTGGCGTTCGGGCTGGACGTCGCGCCCATCGGCCGGCTGCCGTACCGGAGCACCACCGAGACGGCGGCCCGGGTGGTCGGCGCGCGCAGCACTCGGATCGTCAAGCTCGCCTACGAGCTGGGGCTGCTGATGCACCCGCGGGGCCGGGTCATCGGGTCGCCGATCATCGCCAGCCACGTGGGCGCGGACGCGGCGGCGGACCTCGTGGCCGTGGGGGCGATCCACGCGCGAGAGCCCTTCCTGCTGATCGACATCGGGACCAACACGGAGGTCATCGCGAGCGACGGCCGGCGGCTGCTCGCCGCCTCGAGCCCCGCCGGCCCGGCGTTCGAGGGCGGGGGCGTCCGGTACGGCATGGCCGCTGCGGACGGGGCGATCGAGGCCGTCCGGCTCGTGGACGGACGGCTCGAGACGCGTACGATCGGCGGCATGGAGCCCGAGGGGATCTGCGGGTCCGGCCTCGTCGACCTGCTGGCGGTGCTGCGCCGGTCGGGGCGGCTCACCACACGCGGCGGCTTGGCCGACGGCGCCCGCGAGGTGGCCGTCGTGCCGGAGCGCGGGATCGTGCTCACGACCGCGGACGTTGCGCACCTGGCGGTGGCGAAGGCGGCCACCGCCGTCGGGCAGCGGGTCCTCCTGCGGACGCTGGGCCTGGCCCCGTCCGACCTTCGGCACGTCTACCTCGCCGGCGGCTTCGCGAACGCGCTCGACGTCCCGGCATCGATCGAGATCGGGCTGCTGGTGCCGGTGGACCCGGCGCGCGTCGTCCGGGCCGGCAACGCGTCCGTCTCCGGGGCCAAGGCCCTCCTGCTGTCGCGCCGCCGGCGCGCGGAGCTCGAGTCGGCGGTCCGCCGGATCGACCACGTGGAGCTCGAGTCCGAGCCGGATTTCTTCGACCTGTTCACCGACGGCTGCCTGTTCGAGCCGATCACCGCCTGAGGGACCCCGATGTCGCTGCGCCAGACGCTCCTCGCCACCCCCGACTTCGCCACCGTGGTGGAGCTCGTGCCCTGGGCGGGCGAGCTCGACGACGCGCGCGGCCAGCGCCCGCTCAAGATGGCCGTCGACCTCGCCGGCGACCCGCGGATCACGGCGCTCTCGATCACCGACAACGCCGGTGGCCACGTCCGGCTGGGTCCCGTCGCGCCCGCCGAGCCGGTCATCGAGCTGGGCCACGACGTGATCGTCCACGTGGCCTGCCGGGACCGGAACCGGAGCGGGCTCCAGAGCCGAGGCTGGGACCTCCTGAGCCGGGGCCTGACCACCGTCCTCGCGGTGTCGGGCGACTACCCGGTCGAGGGGTTCGACGGGCTGTCCAAGCCGGTGTTCGACGTCGACTCGGTGGGCCTGCTGGCGCTCTACCGCGAGCTGGGCGAGGCCGCCGTCGCCCGGGCGGCCGCGGACGGCGTGCCGGATCCCGCGGAGCACGCGTTCTTCCTCGGCTGCGCGGTGGCCAACGTCAAGCGCTTCGAGCGCGAGTTGATCCCGCAGTACCTGAAGCTGGCGCTCAAGGTCCGCAGCGGCGCTGGCTTCGTGATCAGCCAGGTGGGCTACGACGCCCGCAAGCAGGACGAGCTCCTGCGCCTCATGCGCCGCGACGGCATCGCGATCCCGGCCATCGCCAACGCGTACATCCTGGACCGTGGCGTGGCGCGCGCGTTCCACGCGGGACGCGTGCCGGGATGCGTGGTCAGCGACAAGCTGCTCGCGCTGGTCGAGCAGCGGGCCGCGGGCCCGGACAAGGGGCGCGCATTCTTCCTCGAGTTCGCCGCCAAGCAGCTGGTCGTCGCCCGGGGTCTCGGCTACCGCGGGATCTACCTGTCCGGGCACCGGGACGCGTCCGAGATCAGCCGGGTGCTGGAGTACGCCGAGGCGTTCGCGGAGGCCGACTGGCACGATCTCGTGGCGGACGTGACCTTCCCGCTGCCGGGGTCGTTCCACCTGTTCGAGCGCGATCCGGCCACGGGCCTCAACAGCGACGTGGTCTCGACGGCGTACCGGCGCTCGCTGGAACCGGCCGCTCGGCGGCGCGCACGGGCGGGCGTGGACCCGTTCTACCGGGTCAACCGGATGGTCCACGACCGCGTGTTCACCGAGGGGACGCCAGGGTTCCGGTTCTGGGGCTCGGTCTACGGGCGCGTCGAGCGCGCGCACCTGGCCAAGCCGCTGCACGTGTTCGAGCAGGCGGTCAAGGTGCCGCTGTACGACTGCCGGGACTGCGGCGACTGCTCGCTGCCCGACCTCGCCTACCTGTGCCCGGAGTCGCACTGCGCGAAGAACCAGCGCAACGGTCCCTGCGGCGGCTCGCAGGACGGCCGGTGCGAGGTGGGCGAACGGCCGTGCGTCTGGGCCGAGGCCTACCGGCGGCTCAAGCCCTACGGCGAGGAGCTGACGATGCTCGAGCGCCCACCGATCCTCCAGGACAACGCGCTCCGGCGGACATCCGCCTGGGCGAACACGTTCCTGGGCCGCGACCACTTCGCCAAGCAGAAAGGACCCCGATCGTGAGGCCTGACCGTTCCGGCACCCCGTTCCTCGTCGTCGGGGAGAACATCCACGCCACGCGCGTTCTGCGGCGCGGCGGCCGGCACGCGGCTGAGCTCGAGGACGGGTCCGTTGGGATCGCGTTCGCCGGCCCCGACGGCTCGCGCCAGGTCCTGGCGGTCCACCCGGACGTCGCGGCGTCCCGCGACTTCGGCGTCGGCAAGATCAAGCACGTGGCCAGCGCCATCCGGTGGGGCCTGGACGGCGGCGCACATGCGGACCAGGCGGCGGCCTACATCCGGTCGATGGCGGCGCGGCAGGCGGCGGCGGGAGCGGACTGGCTGGACCTCAACACGGACGAGGTGGCGTCCGACTCGGCAACCCGGGCGCGGGCGATGGCCTGGCTGGTCGAGGTGGTCGAGGCGACGGCGACGGTGCCCGTCTCGATCGACTCGTCGGACGTCGCAGTCCTCGCGGCGGGTGTCGCGGCCTCCAGGCAGCCGGCCGGGCGGCTGCTGCTCAACTCGGCGTCCGTGGAACGGCCGGAGGTCCTCGAGCTCGCCGCCGCCACGGGGTGTGCCGCGATTCTCGCCGCCAGCGGCCGGGGCGGCATGCCGGCCAACGCCGAGGAGCGGGTGGCCAACGCGGTGGCCCTCGTGGAGGAGGCGATCGCCCGGCAGATCCCGCCCGGGCGGCTGTACGTGGACCCGCTGGTGCTGCCGGTGGCCGTGGAGCCCGAGGCGCCGTCCCACGTCCTGGCGGCCGCCCGCCGGCTGCGGGTCGAGTATGGCGACACGATCCACCTCACGGGCGGCCTGTCGAACGTGTCGTTCGGGCTGCCCGAGCGTCGGCTGCTCAACGACGTGTTCATCGACCTGGCCGCCGAAGCGGGGATCGACGGCGGGATCATCGACCCCGTCGCCTCGGACCTGGCGCGCGTGTTCGCGCTGGACCGGACCACCGAGCCCTACCGGCTGGCCGCGGACCTGCTGCTCGGGCGCGACCCGTTCGGCGGCGAGTACGTGACCGCGTTCCGGGAGGGTCGGCTGGCGACGGAGGGCGCCGCGGCCGGCTGACGCTCCGCGCTCGCGGGCCGACGTGGCTTGCGGGGGCAGCGTTGACTGTGAGTCCATGAGACCGCGATTCCGGGCACCGAACGGGTTTGTTCTCGCGGAAGCGTGGCCTCCCGGTCCACGAAACCGCGGATCCACCAGCCCGGCGCGCCTCGATGCCGGTTCTCATGGACTGGGAGTCAACGGCCGCGCCGGAGCGCCGGAGCGCCGGAGCGTGCCGGAGCGCCGGAGCGTGCCGGAGCGCCGGAGCGTGCCGGAGCGCCGGAGCGTGCCCCGCGCCCGATGCCTGGGTTGGCGCCCGCGCTGCGCCGCCCCCGGCGCGGGCACCCCTACGTCGCGGGGACGGCCTTCACGACGCCGTCGTCGTAGCTCATCGCGAGGCGCTGGCCGGGTTGCAGCACCAGCGTGTCGTCGTCCCAGTCCCCGTCGAGCAGGCGTCGGAGCAGCACCAGGCTGCCCTCCACCCGCTCGAACGCCCAGCCGCGCCGCTCCGCCTGCTCGCGGGCCGCGGCCTCCGCGCCGGCCTCGGCATCCGGCCCCACGCCCATCGAGATGAACGCGCCGCGCCGGTAGTGCGCGCGCCAGCCGCCCATGACCTCCATCAGGTAGTCCGCGTTGTCCTCGCCGTACTTGGCAACGTACGCGGCGCGCAAGGCCTCGAGGTCCTCGTCGGTGTCGCCGCCCGCCCCCAGCCCGCCGTCGGGACGCCCCCCGGGGGCCCTGTACGGGCGCTCTAGCTGGTCCGCGACGTACCAGTAGGTGGGGCCGTGGCCCGCCGTCTCCGCGTCGTACCGCTCGCGCGCCCCGAGGAACAGCGTGATGCAGTCGTGCGCCCGCGGCAGGACCACGGGGATGTCGCGGGCCTCGATGCCGGCCGTCGCGCCGCCGCACAGCCCGTAACCCAGCACGATGGCGTCGTATCCCGGCGGCACGCCGTCGATCACGGCCTGCAGTCGCGTCCGCAGGTCGCGCGGATCTTCATGGAGCCCGCGCGGCAGCAGCGACAGGTCGACCACGTGGGGCGACCGCGCCGCGCACAGGTACACGGGTCGCGCGAGCACGTCGCAGGCGATGGCATGGAGCCGCATGCGCGAGATCGTAGCGCCCGATCCGGTCGCTTTGCCCCTGCCACACGGGCCGCGGATGTGGCACCGTGGACGCACGCCCGGAGCGGTCGGGCGGGGAGGTCGGTCGATGGATGCACGCGACGTGAGCACGGACCCGCCCGGGGCGACGCAGCGCTGGGTGCGGATGGAGCGTCGCCTCGACGCCTCGGCGGAGCGCGCCTTCCGCGCCTGGACGGACCCCGAAGAGCTGGCCCGATGGCTCCCCGAGCGCATCGAGGGCGGGCTGGCGGTCGGCGCGCGGAGCGTGCTCGTGTGGGCCGGGGCCCGGGTCTGGTGGGACGTGCTCGAGGTCCATCCCAGCAACACGTTCCTGTTCCGGCGGCCGTGGCTACCGGACGAGTCGATCATGACCACGGTCCGCGTCTCGGTGCACCCGGTGGGGTACGGCAGCCGGGTGGAGCTCGAGGACGGGCCGTTCCCGATCGACACGCCCGCCGGCCTGGACGCCTGGGCGGCCGCGATCGCGGCCTGGGCCGAGGCACTGACGATGCTCAGGGCACATCTCGACTCCAGCGTCGACGTGCGCCCGCGGCGGTAGCCCGCCCCCGGCGATGGACGCTCGCCTGGTTGCCTTCGGCACCATCGAGGTCGAAGGGCGCCGCTACCCCCACGACGTGGTCATCGATCGGGGCGTCGTGCGCAAGCGCCGGAAGGGGCCGTCCAAGGTGTACCGCGACCGGTACGGACACACGCCCCTGTCGGCGGACGAGGCGATCCCGTGGCACGCGCGCGGACTGGTCGTGGGGACGGGTGCCGAGGGCCTGTTGCCGGTCATGCGCGAGGTTCTCGACGAGGGGCGCCGGCGTGGCGTCGAGGTGATCGCCGTCCCGACCGAGGAGGCCTGCCGCCTGCTCCGCGACCTGCCGCCGGAGCACGTCAACGCGATCCTGCACGTGACGTGCTGAGCCGAGGCGCCTCCGGCTCGCTCGCGATCGCCGTGATCGCGGCGCTTGCGGCCGGCTGCGGGACCGGCCCCTCGCCGTCCTCGCCGGCGGCCACGGCGCCGGGTGCGGTGAGCCCGACCCCGGGCTCGCCCACCCCCGTGGCGACCGTCTCCTCGCCGGCGACCGACGCGCCGTCGCCGACATCGCCCGCCGTGGGGCCCGACCTCATCGGTCGGCTGGGCTGTGGTCAGGGTTCCGAGATCGATGTGCCCGCGAAGGTCCTGCACCAGCCCGCGGAGGGTGAGCTTGCCCCCACCGCGCAGGCCGAGGCGCTGCGCACGTTCGTGATGACGCCGGATGCCGCCGAGGTGGGCTACCCCAGATCGGGCTGGCGAGTCGTCTCGATGTCTCCGACCCGGGTCGACTACCTCGCACCGGGACGCGACGGCTGGTACTTCGTGTCGGTCGAGGACATCCCGGACCTGGGTGGCTGGCAGGCCTGGGAGCATGGGAGCTGCGACCTTCAGGTCCAGCTGCCGCAGGGCACCGGCTTCGCCACCTGGCAGCTGGATCCGGCCAGCCCGCCCCGGCCGGAGGCCACGAGCCTGACCGTGCTCGCGAGGGAGGTTGCGTGCGCGAGCGGCAAGCCGATGGACGGTCGGCTCCTGCCCCCGATCGTGCTGTACGCGCCCGACGCCGTGACGATCGCCATCGTCGTGCGCACGCGACCGGGCGACCAGGACTGCCCGGGGAACAGCCCCGAACCGGTGACGGTCGAGCTCACCGAACCGCTCGGGGACCGCCCCCTGTTCGACGGCAGCTCGTACCCCGCGCAGCGCCGGAGTTGACGTCCCGGACGGCAGGGTGCGGTCGTCGTCGTTGGCCGTCATGTGGCTAACCATCCAGCTGCGCGTACGCAGGTCGCAGCCTCGACGGATTGCCGGCGTGCCCAGTGGTTGGCGCGGCGGCCGCCGGGCGAGGTAAGGCTCGTGGCCCGCGCCACGCAAACGGGGTAGCGAGATGCCGGGAGCCGATCCCGCCACCCGCCCGTCGAATGAGGTACCCATCCATGGTCCAGCACCGAACCGCGCTCGTGGACGGCCTCTCGGTCTTCTACCGAGAGGCCGGCGACCCGGCCTCACCAAAGCTGTTGCTCCTCGGCGGCTTCCCCGCCTCCTCGCACCAGTTCCGGAACCTGATCCCGGCCCTGGCCGACCGCTTCCACATCATCAGCCCGGATTACCCTGGCTTCGGCAACACCGAGATGCCCGACCCGTTGGAGTGGGCCTACACGTTCGACCACCTCTCGGAGGTCGTCGAGGGCCTGCTCGTCGCGATCGGCTTCACCGGTCCGATGGGCATCTTCATGCAGGACTACGGCGGCCCGGTCGGCAACCGGATCATCGCCCGCCACCCCGACTGGCTCGACTGGCAGGTCATCCAGAACTCGAACGCCTACGAGGAAGGCTTCACGGGTGCCTGGGACGCGATCCGCCATGCGCTCTGGGTGAACCGCTCGAGCGAGACGGAGGCGGCCCTTCTGCCGTTCCTCGAGCTCGACGGCGTGAGGCTCGTCTATACCCACGGCCATCGCGACCCAAGCCGGATCAGCCCGGACAACTGGACGGTGGACGTCCATTTCCTCGAGCGCCCGAACGCGAAGCGGGTCCAGCTCGACCTGTTCTACGACTACCGGACGAACGTGGCGCTGTATCCGCGCTGGCAGGCGCTCCTGCGCGAGCTCCAGCCCGAGACGCTGATCCTCTGGGGCCAGCACGACATCTTCTTCACCCCCGAGGGTGGCGAGGCCTACCTGCGTGACCTTCCGAACGCCGAGCTGATCCGGCTCGACAGCGGACACTTCGCGGTCGAGGACAGTCTCGGCGAGATCGTCGAGGCGATCGCCCGATTCCACGCCCAGCGGGTCGCGCCGTCGGGAGTGACCGGCTCGGCCATGGGCCAGCGATGAAGGCCCGAATCGACTCGGTGAACGTGGGGATGGTGCGCACGGTGGCATTCGGGAGTCGCGCCATCCGCACCGCCATCTGGAAGTCGCCGGTCGAGGGACGCGTCCGTGTCGCGGGCGTGAATCTCGACGGCGACGACCAGGGCGACCGATCGGTCCACGGCGGTCCGGAGAAGGCGGTCTACGCGTACGCATCCGAGGATCTGGACTGGTGGACGAACGAGCTCCGCACGTCGGTCGGGGCCGGGGCGTTCGGCGAGAATCTGACCACGGCCGGGATTGACCTGGCTGCGGCCGTCATCGGCGAGCGCTGGGCGGTCGGGTCGGCGGTCCTCGAGGTCAGCCAGCCGCGGATTCCGTGCTACAAGCTGGGAATCCGGATGGACGACCCACGGTTCCCGGTCCGATTCGCCCATGCGGCACGACCAGGAGCGTACCTCCGGATTGTCACGCCCGGCGATATCGGCGCAGGCGACGCCATCCGTCTCGTGGCGAGACCCGAGCATGGCGTGACCGTCGGTCTCGTCGAACGGGCGTACCACTCCGACCGGACGCTCATCCCGCGCATGCTCGAGGCGCCGCAGCTGCCGGAGTCATGGGTCGGTTGGGCGGTCCACATGCTGGAGGCGCGAACGGCGTGAGCGTTGCGGGACGCCGCCGCTCGGCGGCATCGCCGTGATCCCGCGAACGCCTGTCCCGACCGGCCTTGCGTTCGTCTGGGATGCTGTGCTGATGGCCCCGGACGCGGTTTCACCGGTTCCCGACGCGGTTCGCCCCGGAGCGCTCGACGATGAGTCACGTCTCTGGCTCGAGCGGCTCCGGTCCGACAACCCCGACCGGGCGGAGGCCCACCGGGCGCTCTTCGAGCTGCTCCATCGCGGCGCCCTCCGGGAAGCGAACCGCCGACGTGGATCGCTGCCGGCTACCGTCGTCGCGGAGATTGACGACCTGGCTCGCCAGGCGGCCGGTGACGCGCTCACCGCGGTCCTGCGGAAGCTCGGCGCGTATCGTGGCGCGAGCCGCTTCACGACCTGGGCCTACAAGTTCGTCATCTTCGAGATTTCGAGCGCCCTCCGCCGTGAAGCATGGCGCGGGAGGGCGATCACGATCGATGATGGTGCCTGGGACCGGCTCGCGGACCCGGTCCCAGTCGATCCGCATGCCCAAACGGAGATCCGAGAGCTGCGGGACGCGATCGAGCGCTCCGTCGGCACTGACCTGACCGCGCTTCAGCGAGAGGTCTTCGTGTCGATTGCGATCCTCGGGGTTCCGGTCGATGTCGTGGCCGAGCGGCACGGCAGCAACCGTGGTGCGATCTACAAGGTGCTCCATGATTCGCGCCGGAAGCTTCGTGCCTCGCTCGACGCGGCCGGCTGGCGGGCAGAAGGACCGAGGGCCACGTCATGACCGAACGTCGCAAGCTCCTGGAAACGATCCTCGGTCCGGGCGGACCGGATTCCGGTTGCAGCGACGGACTCGAGGTCCTCGATCTCTACGTCGAGGCGGAGCTGGCCGGTCGCCCGGCGGCCGCGTTGTTCCCGGACGTCGCCGTCCACATCCTCGCGTGCCCGGATTGCCGCGAGGACTACGAGGGGATGCTTGCGCTCGTGGCATCGGGAGGTCAGGGAGAGCAGAGCTGACGTCCTTGGCGGTGAGCGCTTCTGACGCGTGAGGCGCCTCCGACGCAGCGGGCCGCGCGCACGCGCGCGGCTCTCGAGGCGGCTCGAGCCGCGCAGACGTATCGGGTCCGCTGCCTGCGACGTCGATTGGGGGACCTGGGTCGCAGTCCATCGGCCTCCTGGACGAGATCCGGCCGGCGCGGGCTGCCACCGCCTCGGATGAGGTCGAGGTGGAGCCGCCGGATGATCGGCGGCGCTCGAATGGGCCTCATCGGCTACGACGACTCGATCGACCTCGAAACTTGTGACGAAGCTTGTGCTCACCCGGGTGAATCCCCGGTTGGACGGCTACCCCGTCGAGGACCAAGCGTTCGGTTCAGCGGGTCGCGCCGTATCGCGGCGAGAGGTGCCGCCGAGCGCGGACCAGGAAAGCTCGTGGAGACAAGGTCGCACGCTTGACCAGGGAGTAGAGCGCGCGACGGAGGCAGACATGCCCGCACCCACGACGGATTCCGGGTGATCCCGCTCGCGCGTCCGTCAGGCCTCGGATGGGCGCGAGGCCGACAGCCCTTCCTCAGCCCTCGCCCGCGACGTTCTCCAGCACCCGCCTCACGATGTCGACTGGCTTGTCGGACTGGCTGGCCGTGCCGTCCAGCCACTGGACGGCGACGAGGACGTCACCCAGGACGGCCATCACCGAGCCGGTCGACTGGCGTAGCCCGACGTCGGCGAGCCCCTCCAGCGGCTCGTCGCCGTTCTCTGCCGCGAACGGCGCGAAGTATCGGTCGAAGTAGTCGCGGCCGCCAGGGGACAGGACGCCGAGAACGATCCTGGCGGGCACCCCCATCGCCATGGCCGGGCCGCCGTCGAGCGTCCAGCGGCAGCCATTCTCGAACAGGCCGTGGGTCATCTCAGCCCGGACCTCGGCCACCTTCCAGCCCGTGACCTCGACGATGTCCTCCGTGGTCAGGAGCTCACAGGCAGCTGCAACCTCGCCACCGGCCGTCGATCCCGGCTCGGGGTCGGCGGACGCGGCAGGGAGATCGCCGGGCGGTTCCGAGGCTGTGCCGCTCGCCGGCGCGGTGGTCGTGCCCGTCGGCAATGCCGATGGCGAGGCGCCGCCACAGCCGGCGACGATCAGGGTAACTGCGAGGCACGCGAGACGCTTGCGGGACATCACGGGAACTCCTCCG
The DNA here is from genome assembly GCA_001797035.1 of Chloroflexi bacterium RBG_16_72_14. Taxonomy (GTDB): domain Bacteria; phylum Chloroflexota; class Limnocylindria; order Limnocylindrales; family CSP1-4; genus CAIXZV01. The sequence continues at coordinate 13,724 of MGOE01000021.1, read as the reverse complement.
GGCGGCGAACGCCGCAGTAGGCATCCATGGCCAGGGCGGCATCGAGAAGCCGCGCCGCGTCGGGGCCGGCCAGCGGGACGTTGAACGGGTCGTCCACCTCGGCATAGGTGTCATAGGCGCCGATCACGACGTCCACCCACGTCACGAGGTCAGGTGGCGCGAATGCGCGCATCTCGACCGACGAGCGGACGATGTAGCGGGCCCAGGCCTGGCTGAGCTCCTCCTCGGTCGGGTTCTGCCACCAGGTCAGGAGGGCCCGATAGCGCGCGCAGAACTCGGCCTTCTCGTCGGACGGCGGCGACGCTGACGGGATGGGCGGCGACGAGACGCTCGGCGTGGGTTCCGGCGGCAGGTGGTATTGCACAAACAGGACGTCGCTGTTCCCGCGCAGGGTGAAGATGCCCGGGACCTTCTGGGCGATGTCGGACTCGAGCTTGGCGACGACCGGGTCGACCACCAGGTCGAGGCCAGCGCCTGCCGCGATCCGCAGGTTCGGCTCCGGGATCTGGGCGAGCATGAGCGCCTTGGCCGCGAGGATCTGGTCGCGGCCAAGAGCCAGGAAGTCGTTGACCTCCTTGCGTGGCACCGTCGCCGTCGCGACGACTCCGTCCCACCAGGCCTCGCCCTTGGCCTGCTCCTCGCTCTCCCGCCCGGTGACGAAGTCAAGCCTGGCGGTGAGATCGTTCCCCACGGTCGTCGCGAGGGCGCCGGGCTCGATGACGGGGGTGGCCAGGAACTGGACGTCCCACTGCGTATCGGCGCCGGCCGCGATCAACTCGGGCAGCTCGGCGCCGGCGGTCTTGGCGCAATCGACGAGGAATGGCGGCCAATTCCCCGAGAGCGACGCTGGCCGGGCCACGAACAGCCCGCGGACGTCCGCTTCCGGGCCGACCGCGAAGCGGTACGTGTCCGGCCCGGTCTGGGCCGGATCCACGGTGATGGTGAGCTTCTGGTCCTCGAGATAGGAGATCGCGATCGTCGCCACACCGAGGACGCCAACCCCGATCCTGATCGCCTCGAAGACGGGTGCGGTGATCTTGTCGACGAGGCCCTGGACCACGCGCTGTGCGTAGGAGACGGCGGTGTTCCAGACGGTCGCCAGGACTCGCGCGACGTCCGAGAAGAACCCTCCTCCCGACGCCGGCACGCTGAGGCGGAGGGCGCCGAAGAGGCCGTTGATGGCACTCGCGAGGAAGGTCGTGACGGTGCTGCACGGACCGTCGGCTGCCGCGACGATGACGCCGACGGACCCGCTCGCCGCTTCGCCGGCCAACGGCCGGAAGGCCGCCAGCATCACCCCGGATTGGGCCCGGGCTCCTCCCGTCGTGTCACGTGGCAGGTGTTCGTCGATGAGCCGGGCCATATCGGCGACGAACAGGCTCACGACGGCCATCGGGAAGCGGACGTGCGGCGCCATTGTCCAATCGATGTCCGCCGTGGGGAGGCCCATCCAGCTGGACGCCATCTCCGAGGCGGGTGTCCGGGCCGCGCTCAGCCAGCCGGCGATGAGATAGCTGAGCGGCACCATCCCGGGCTCGGCCGGTCGCAGCGCATCGAGGTCCGCGCCGACGACGCCCCAGTCGAGGTTCTCGGCCAGGCGTTGCGCCTGGACCCAGGTCAGCAGCAGCCTGCCGGTACCGGCCTGCGCTTCATCGTCGACGACGGTGATACCCGCCGCCGTCAGATCCGCGACGGTCGCAGTCGGCGACGGCGGCGCGACCTGGGCATCGGCAGGCCGGTCACTCGAGGGCGTCCCGCCACAGCCTGTCGCAAGAACGGCGACGACCAGCACGACGAGGAGCGCCCTCGGTCCGGCGGAGCGTCCGCCGCCGGACCGCAGGTGCAGGTGCGTCATCCGTCCCACGCGGGAGATGCGCATCACCCGACGGTGATCGCAACGATCTCCATCGACTCCGCATCCGCCTGGTCGGCTGCCGAGATCGCGGTGCACTGGACGAACACGCTGCCGTCCGCGCTCAGCGTGACCACTCGCGTGATCGCAATCACCCCGCCGCCCGTCGTCACATTGGCCGAGTACCCGTTTGGCCGGAACAGGCTGGGACCCGTCAGATAACAGGTCCCGCGGGATTCATCGCCCAGATCGGCACCACGCATCTCGCCCGTCACGGTGACGGCATACGTTCCAGCCGGCAGCCGGACCCGGACGATCTCGTGGAGCGCGCCGTCGTCGGGGACACGGACGTCATCCGCCGCCGCGAAGTAGGCGAGCGGCGCAGACGACTGCGTGCCGCACTGGATGGTGCCGTCGGACGCGAAGCCGGTCGCGAACTGCCCAGCCGCGCAGTTGGGCGTGTTCTTGACGCGGTAGTCGGGCGCGACACTGAAGGTCGTGCCGCTCAGCCCGAGCCCTGTGCCGGCCGTGTACGTGGTGTCGTCGTCGATCCCGCAGGCCCAGGCAGAACCGTCCCACTCGGCGATCTCTCCGGCGGTGCATCCCGTCGGCAGGGTGAACTCGGGCTTGAGCCCAATGGTCACTTCGCCGTTGTTGCCCCCGCCCGTCAGCGCTCCGGTCACGGAGATCCTGGTGATGTCGCCGCCCGAGAAGTGGACCGCGACCTGGCCGCCCGAGCAGGGCGATGTGGGCGAGTTGCCCTCCTTGATCCTGATGATCACGCCATCCTTGCTGACCAGGCAGCCCGTGTAGCTCTTCACGCCGGCTGTCAGGTGGCCCGCGATGGTCGGCCCCGCGAACGCCGCGATCACGCCGATCGCGAGCGTCAAGGCCGTGAGTCGTCGCTTCATCGATCCGTCTCCTTCCCAATCCGCTCGGGGGCCCGGACCTGTCCTGGTCCCACCGCGATCCAGTCATCCGGGACAGGTCCCGGCCAGGCATCGCCGACGACGACGTGCACGGCGCGCAGGTCCCGGACGACCGTCCGTGTCTCGATGGCCGGATCGACCGACGCGAGCGCGACCTCGAGGTCATGCGAGAACTGCCGCCAGGCGGCCTCGCTCTGCCACACCTCGATGATCCGGAAGCCCTCGTCGGTCGGGCCTGCGATGTGCAGGAGCAGGCCCCGTGGCGTCCTCGCGAGTGCTCGGGCGATCACGCCATACCGCTCCCAGCTCGCGGGGATGTCCTCGACCAGCGCGTACGACATGCATGGCAGCCTGCGGGTCGCCGGTTTAGGCTTGGTATAGCCGCGTCGACGAGGGGTCCGGCGGCGTCGGTGACGGCGATGGTGACGGCGACGGAGGCGAGGGTTGCTGCTGCGGGTGCTCGGGCCGCTCGAGGTGGCGGGCGCCGACCGCCCGGTGACGCTGGGGGCCGCAAAGCCGCGGGCGCTGCTGGCGGCGCTCGCGATCCGGCGCGGGACGACCTGCACGACCGACGCGCTGATCGACGCCCTGTGGGGCGAATCGCCGCCGGCGTCGGCGTCGAAGCTGCTCCAGGTCTACGTGTCGCAGTTGCGCAAGGTGTTGCCCGCGGCCATGCGCATCGTGACCGGCGCGACCGGCTACGCGCTCGAGATGGAGCCCGTGGACATCGACGCCGTGCGCTTCGAGCGCCTGCTGACCGACGGCCGGGCGGCTCGACGCGCCGGCAATCCTGCCCTCGCCGCGGCACTGCTCGCCCGTGGCCTGGCACTGTGGCGAGGTCCGGCCTACGCCGACGTCCGCTACGAGCCGTTCGCCGCCGAGGAGGTGGTTCGGCTCGAGCGCCTCCGCGATCTCGCCTTCGAGGACCGGGTTGACGCCGACCTGCAGCTTGGCCGGCACGCCGACGTGCTCGGCGAGCTGCGCGGCCTGCTCGCGACCGACCCGACGCGCGAAGGGATCGCAGCGCGGGCGATGCTTGCGGCGTACCGCGCGGGTCGCACCGCCGAGGCGCTGGCGGTGTTTGCCACGGTCGGCGACGCGGTCCGGCACGAGCTCGGGGAGGAGCCGGGCCACGAGCTGCGCGAGCTCCGGGACAGGATCATCCGGAATGATCCAGCCCTCACCCTCGACGCCGCCGATCCTGCCGCGCCCGGCGCCGGCGCCCTCCCGGCTGCGCCAAACCCGCTGATCGGCCGAGGTCGCGAGCTGGCCGAGCTGGGGGCGCTCGTCGCTCGGCCGGGTGTCCGGCTGGTGTCGCTGACCGGCGCGGGCGGGACCGGCAAGAGCCGGGTCGCGCTCGAGCTCGCCCGGGCGCTCGCCCCGTCGTTCGCGAACGGCGCTGTCCTCATCGAGCTCGCCTCGCTCCACGACCCGGAGCTGGTCCCGGCCACGATCGCCCGCGGGCTCGGTCTCGATCCCGGCCGGGACGCGATGGCGACGCTCCTCGACGCCCTCGCCGATCGGGAGGTGCTGCTCGTGCTCGACAATGTCGAGCACCTCCGCGCCGCGACGCCGGACCTCGTCCGACTGCTCGCCGGCGCACCGCGCCTCGTCATCGTGGTCACGACGCGCGTCGTCCTTCACCTCTCCGGGGAGCACGTGTACCCGGTGACGCCGCTCGCCGAGCGCGACGCGATCGCGCTGTTCGCGGAGCGAGCCCAGGCGCACGACCCGTCGTTCGCGCTCGACGCCACGACCGAGCGGATGGTCGCGGCGATCTGCCGACGCCTGGACGGCCTGCCGCTCGCGATCGAGCTCGCGGCGGCCCGGGTGCGCGCGCTCGGGTTACGCGCCCTCGACGCGAGGCTCGCCTCGCGGCTCACGATCCTGACCGGCGGTCCACGCGACCTGCCCGCGCGCCAGCAGACCCTGCGCGAGACGCTCGCCTGGAGCGCCAACCTGCTCGAGCCCGCGCAGGCCGATGTGTTCGCGGCGCTTGCTGTCTTCGCCGGGAGCTTCTCGATGGAAGCCGGTGAGGCAGTGGCGGGCGCGGATGACGACATCATGTCGGCCCTCGTCGACCACAATCTCGTCCAGGCGTTCGATCTGACCGGAGAGCGCCGATTCCGATTGCTCGAGACCGTTCGGGAATACGCGTACGAGCTCCTTGGGTCGCGGCGAGAGGCCGTCGAGTCAGCCTTGACGACGTGGGTCGTCGAGGTCGTCGACGCGGCCGCGCTCAACGGCATCGGGCCCCCGCAGGTCGCCTCGCTCCGGCGGCTCGACCGGGAGCTCGACAACCTGCGCGACGCGTTCCGTCACGCCTCGCGGGACCCGGAGCCGTCGCGCGAGCTCTCGCTCGCTGCAGGGACCTGGCGCTACTGGTGGGTCCGCGGCCAGCTCGCGGAGGGCCGGGCGATCTTCGACGGGACCCTTGATCGGCGTGGGCTGGTTCCGACCCAGGCCGGCATCCGGACGGCCCGAGCCGCGGCGTCGCTCGCCTGGAGCATGGGCGACACCGGAGGTGCGGAGGCGCTCGCGCGGGAGGCGCTGGCCCGTGCCGTGGGGATCGGGGACGTCATCGAGCAGCTGTCGGCGCACAACCTGCTCGGCGTGATCGTGACCAACCTCGGCGAGTACGAGGCGGCCGAACACCATCTCGGCGAGTCGATCCGCCTCGCCGAGTCGGACGGTAACCTCGAGCTCGCCAACACGGCGCGGCTGAACCTCGGCGTCACCTACCTCGAGGCCGGGCGAATCGACGACGCGCGCGCGCAATTCCAGGCCGTCCTGGACTACCGCCAACCCGAAGGCCTGTCGGAGGGGGTGGGATTCGCCCACCTCAACCTCGGTGAAACCGAGTACGACGCGGGCGACTTCGCGGCCGCTGAGGCGCATTTCGCCGCCGCCTCCGAGGCCTTCGGTGCCGTCGGGTTCAAGGTGCGCCTCGCGAACGCACTCCAGGGAATGGCCGCAGTCGAGGCACGGACCGGTCGTGCGGAGTCCGCGGCCCGGCGCCTCGGCGGCGCGGCCTCGCTGATGGCCGAGACGGGCTGGGGGGCCGACGGCAGTGCGCTTGAGCCTGCGGCGACCTCGTTTGCGCGCGCCGCGCTCGGCGACGAGGCATTCGATCGACTGTTCAGCGAAGGAGCGGGCGCGGCGACCGGGCAGTGAGCGGTCGCTCGCCCATGCAGATCGGCCGGGCCTGCCCCACCTGGCTGGCGCGCCCGACAGGAGTTGAGCCCCTATAGCCGTGCGATCGGAATCGCCAGTTCGACAGCCACCGCAGCGAGGCGCCGATCGTAGGTCGCCAGGCTCGGACGCTGACCGACGGCGCGCAGGAACTCGATCGAGGCGAGATGCAGGGCGTCGAGCGTGCGGATCGGTGTCGGGAACGGTTCGAGCGCGCGGGCGAGGACCGGTGGCGCGAGCTCCAGCATTGCCACTCGACCGAGCAGCAACCGAACGTCGTCGCCGTGGCTGCCGGCCAGGCCCCGGCCGTTGATGCGATTCCAGACCTCGTACTCGAGGAGGCGACTCGAGACCAGCGGGCCGCCGTTCCAGAACGATGAGTCCGGAAATCGGTCCTCGGCCAGGAGTTGGGCGAGGATCACCGAGCTATCGACGTAGATCACCGATCGGCACGGTCTAGATCGAGCTCAGCCAGCAGGACGGCGAGCTTCGCCGTTGGCCGATGCGGGATCGTCGAGTCCGGTGCGCCGAGCGCCGGCGTCAGCCAACCCCTGCGCACGGCGTCAGCCAGGAGCGCGTCCGCGGCCGTCACTTCCCGGCCGGCACCCGGTGGCACGAGCTCGGCAACGACCCGCTCTCGGTCCGTCACCAGGACCGTCTCGCCGGAAGCGGCCAGGCGGACGTACTCGCTGAGGCGATTCTTCAGGATCTTCAGGCCGACGGCTCGCATGGCGGCAAGGTAGCCTCTGGAAGCTACTTCGTCAACTGCCGCAGCGGCCTGATCCGGAGCCGCCCACCTCGCCGCCTCGTCCACGTTGCCTGTCCCACGCGAATCGGGACCCTGGTCTCATGACGATGGGGGCCGCCTACCGGATCGTGCAGGAGGCGCTTACCAACATCGTCCGTCATGCGAACGCCACGCGCGGCATGGTGACGCAGGCGATCGGTGCTGAGCTGAGACTCGAGATCGGAGACGATGGGGCGGGCCTGCCCGTGGATTCTCGAATGGGCGTCGGCTTGTCGTCCATGCGCGAGCGAGCCGAGGAGGTGGGCGGCACGCTCTCGATCCAATCGTCTCCGTTGTCCGGCGCGCTGGTGCTGGCAAGCTTGCCGCTCGACATCACCGCGTCCGCCAGCCACCCCTGAAGACATGGACAAGATCACCGTCCTTGTCGCGGACGACGAACCGTCCTTCCGCAGCGGTCTCCGGGCCCTGCTCGGGTCAGCGGATTACCTCGCCCTCGTCGGCGACGCGGCCACCGGCGAGGAGGCTGTCCGGTTGGCCGCCGACCTGCAACCCGACGTCATCCTCATGGACATCAACATGCCGGGCATCAGCGGCATCGAGGCGACACGCCGGATCCTGGCCAGCAGCCCGCACATCGCCCTCCTCATGCTCACGATGTTCGAGGACGACGATTCGGTGTTCGCCGCCATGCGGGCCGGGGCGCATGGCTATCTCCTCAAGGGCGCGCTGAAGGCGGAGATCCTCCGTGCGATCCAAGTGGTCATGGGCGGGAGCGTGGTCTTTGGCGCGGCGATCGCACACCGGACGATGCGTTGCTTCGCCACCCTCAAGCCGATCGGCCCGGCGGGCTCTTCCCGGAGCTGACGGAGCGCGAGCGTGAAGTCCTCGGCCTGATCGCGGGGGGCCACAACAATGCCGAGATCGCGCGGCAGCTCTTCGTCAGCGGCAAGACCGTGCGCAATCACATCACCAACATCTTCAGCAAGCTGCAGGTGGCCGATCGGGCCCAGGCCATCGTGCTGGCACGGGATGCCGGGCTGGCGTCCGGTTAGGGCCTGCCACGAGAGAAGGCCTCTCACACGAGGTCCAGACCTGGTTTCATCGACGGGGGCCCGTTGTCGGGCGGCCCGTTCACGGCGAGCGGTCCGGAGGTCGATGCGGGCCTGGTCTGCGCCGCCGGAAACACGATCGACAACGACCTGGGGTCGGCCGCGGGATACCAGTCGGGGCGGGGGCCAACCTCTTCATCGTGAAGCACTCCTCCTGCACCGATGAAAGCGGGGACGTCTGGATCAAGCTGCAGGTGCGGATCGATGCACGGGGCGACAGCTTCTCCTGGGTGATCGTCGACGGCACGGGCGACTACGAGCGGCTTCGCGGGAGCG
>MGOE01000021.1:398-5602 GCA_001797035.1 Chloroflexi bacterium RBG_16_72_14 | reverse complement strand
CCGACGAGCCATGGGGTCCTCGACCTCTACGACGGCGGAGTCCATGTCGACTGAGCCCCGCGATCACCGGACGTCGCAGCCGCAGATCGAGGCGCAGTGGCGGGCGATGCGGCCGCCGTCGGATCGGCAGACATGCCCATGAAGGGCTGGCTCGTCGGCGGCGCTGAACGGGGAGATCAGCTTCCAGCGGGGGCCAAGAGCTTCGACCGGCATCGGACCGGCGCACGGTGTTCCAGCGCCGGTCCGATCGTCTTCGGGTAGGGCTCGGCCGGCCGGTCATGAGCGTTCGGCCCGGCGGACCCCCCACCGCATCATCCCCGCAGCGGGTACGTCCCGTACGACACGGCCTCGTCCACCATCGCGAGGACGTTCTCGGGCGGCACGTCGCCCATCACGGTGTGCACCGCGCCGAGCATGAGACCGCCGCCGGGCCCCAGCGTGTCGATCACGCGCCGGACCTCCGCCCGGACCTCGTCGGGGGTGCCGTGGGGGAGCACCCGGTGGGTGTCCATCGCCCCGCAGAACACGAGCCGGTCGCCGAACCGCCGCTTGAGCCCCGCGAAGTCGGACATCCCGCCGGCCGACGCCTGGACCGGGTTGAGGACGTCCACCCCGATCTCGATGAAGTCGTCGAGCAGGTCGAACACATCGCCGTCGGTGTGGAACACCACCTTCGCCTTCGTCCGCTCGCGGATGAACGCGATGTAGTCAGCGTGGATGGGCTTGAGCATCCGGCGGTACATCGCGGGCGACATCAGCAGGCCGACCTGGGAGCCCAGGTCGTCGCCGATCTTGATCATGTCGATGAGGTCGCCGCACTCGCGCAGGAACCCGTCCATGATCCCCTTGCACACGCCCTGGATCCTCCACAGCAGCGCCTCGGCGAACTCCGGCTCGGCCGCGAGGTTGAGCAGGAACCCGTCGGTGCCCTGCATCGCGAAGGCGCGCTCGAGGGGGAACAGCAGCCACGGGGTGGCCAGGCTCGCGTACACGTTCTCGTTCCGCAGGCGTTCCGCCTCCGCGCGGACGCCGTCGAACCGGGTGGCGTCCGTGACGTCCGGCCACGGGTAGGCCTCGATCGCGTCGAGCGTGGTCGCCTCCGCCATCGGGTGGACGCCCGGGAACCAGGTGCCGGGCGAGGCCTCCACCTGGCCGCTGCCCCAGTCGTCGATGAACGGGGAGTGCGGCTCGCGGGCGGCATTCCGGGCGCGGGTCGCCGCCGGGAAGCGGTCCAGCACGCCTCGGACGTCGGCGTGGAGCCGCTGGTAGGTCGCCTCGTCGGGGGCCGCCGTGCCGAGCTCCGGCCAGTCGTAGAGGTACGCGTCCGGCGCCTCGATCCCGGCCAGCCGCTTGACGCCCCGGTAGGTGGACATCTTGATGCCGGTCGCGTTGCTCGGGCCGAGCACGATCGGCACGCGGTCCGGCTCCTCGTGGGCGAGGACGGCGAGCACGCGCTCGCGTGGGGTCAGCGGCATCGGCTCTCTCCGGCGATGGCGAGCGATCGGCAGGGTCTCGTGCAGAGCGTAGCCCGGGACCCGCGGTCCTGCGCGGCCGTCGGTCGAGAGGCGGGAGTCCGATCGGCCCGCGATCGGGGCGGTGAACCGGCCGGACAGCCGGGTGGTACGGTCCGGCGACGAGCCCGCACGGGGGCGGGCCGCGCGACGGAGGACACCGATGGCAGGCACCGGAACCCGGGCGGACCCGTGGCAGCTGACGACGGCCAACGGCGGCTCGCAGTACCAGATGTGGCGCGACGAGACGGCCGACCCGCCGGCGCTCGCGTGCCAGGTCGGCGGCACGCAGCTGCGCTATCACCTGCGGGCGATCGACGACCTGCACGCCTGGCTGCGAGCGCAGGGGGACTGGGTGCCGCTGGGCGGCGCGGACGAGCAGAAGCCGGCCGCCGAGGCCAGCGTCGAGGCGTGGGGCCGCTCGGAGGCGAACCCGGTCGGCGGCTGGTACGGCACGAAGAAGGGGCTCCGGGGCCGGTTCGGGGTGTACCTGCCGCCGCTGCTCGAGGCGCTCGGCCTGGCCGAGCTCGAGCACAACCCGAAGAACAACCGGATGCGGGCGCGCTGAAGGCGGCGTTTGCGCGCGGAGGAGCGAAGCCTGGCGAGCCTGCGGTGGGTGAACCGCGAGCCTGCTCGCACGGCGGCACCGGTTCCCGACAGCGTTGACGCCGACGACCCGGCCGAGTGCTCGCCCGGCGAGCGGTGTATCAGCGGCTCTCAGGCAGCCCTCAGGCAAAGGGGGCATGCTTGTGCGCGATGCCCACCTCCCGAACGGCCCGCGGCGAGCCCGGCCGCCCGTCCGTCCACGAGCCTCGCCACGAGCCCCGCCTCCGCCCGAGCGAGGAGCGACTGGTCAGCGTCTCCCGGACGACGCGGCGGATCGCCATCGCCGCGCTCGTGCTGGCGGTGGTCGGCGTCGGCCTGGCGGCGTGGCGCTTCCTCCAGCCCGCCGACGCGAGCTGCCAGACCGCGGCATGGGACGTCAACCCCGCCCCGGAGGACCTGCCGGCCGGCTGGTCCGTCAGCTCCAGCCAGTACGACGTCAGCCGCAAGCAGATGACGCTCCTCGGGCCGGTGCCCCAGGACGAGCTGGCGAGCCAGGCCGTGGTGTATGCCACGATCAGCTGCTTCCCCGAGGGCGCCGCCGACTCCGTCACCCGCTCGGGCGATGCCGCCACCGCCGCCGGCCAGACGGTGACCGGACGCGATGACCTGGGTGACCAGGCCTTCACGGCCGAGGACGCCTCCGGCTCGACGTTCGTCCAGTTCCGCCGCGGCACGATCGTCGTGTACCTGGCGGCCTCGGGCGACGCGTCGGTCGCCGAGGCCGAGGCCGTCGCGTCCGCGTTCGACGTCGCGATGGGCGGCGACGGCATCGAGACGGCGATCGGCACGCCCGACACGGGTGCCCCCAGTCCCAGCGAGGCGCTCCCCAGTGCCGAGCCCACGGAGGTGCCGGAGGAGAGCGTGAGCCCGGCCGCGGCCGAGCTCGAGGCGGCGCTGCCGTCGAAGGTCGGCGAGATCGAGCTCACGATCGAGAGCGCGATCGGCACGGACGTCCTGGGCACGGATCAGGGCAGCCGCGCGATCACCGCGGCCCTCCGCGAGGCGGGCAAGACGCCCGATGACCTGCGGGTGGCCCAGGCATACGACCCCTCCGACCCGAGCGACCCCCCGGTGCTGTCGATCCTTGCCGTCCAGGTGGAGGGCATGCCGATCGACGCCCTCACCGCGCTGGTGAAGGACTCCTGGCTGGCGGCGTCCGGCGCCGGCGTGACCGAGGCGCCGGTGACGCTCGCCGGCAAGACCTTCACCCGGATCGACTACGGCGACGCGCTGACGGCCAGCTACCTGCTCGCCGAGGGCGACATCGTGCTGGTGATCGAGACGGCGGACGCGGCCCTCGCAGAGCAGACGGCCGCCGCGCTGCCCTGACGGCAGCGGCCCGGACGTCCGCTGTCTCGCCGGCCGACCTTCCCCCGGCACCGCACCGCATCGGACCGGACCGGACCGCACTTCAGCGTACCTGGTCCGCGGCGTATGCTCCGCGACGAGGGACCCGCCGGCGTGCGGACCGCGACGCTCGAGGAGGGAACGTGCGCGAAGCTCTCGTGGCCTGGGCCGAGGACTGCGTCGTGCGAGGGGAGGTCGACCTTGCCGATGGTCGCCTGAGCGACGTCGTCAACGAGCTCGACTTCCTGACGTTCACCGCCGCGAGCCTCGAGGCGCTCGAGGATGGGCGTACCGTGGACGTGGGCGAGCTCGAGGTCGAGCGCCGGGACCTGCACCTGATCGAGGTGCGAGGGCGGCGCGGCGACCCGGACCGGCGCCTGCGGACGATCGAGGAGCGGGTCGTGCTCGAGGTGGGCCCGTTCACCGTGACCGGCAACCTCCATCGTCCGCCGAACACCCAGCCGATGGCGGCGCTCGCCCGCTGGTCGAGGTTCGTGCCGGTCACGGACGCGGTGTTCCGCCACGGGCCGGACGTGCCGGAGCGGCACGAGGAGGTGCTGCTCGTGAACCGCGAGCGGATCGCGAAGTCGCACCCGCTCCACTACATGCCGTCACCCAGCGAGCCCTGGGACGGCGCCCCGCCGGCCTGATCGGCGGGGCGCCAGGGTGCGCCTCGTCAGCGGCCACCGACCGGGATCACCGGGCACTCGAACAGCTTTGCGGGCGAGCTGGCGACGGTGAGCCAGCCGGCTGACGCGTAGGCCTCGACCTGCTCCGCGCTGGTCAGCTGGACGGGGGCCGTGTGCCAGGTCACCGGCAGCACCATCCACCGGCCGCCGTTGAAGTCCCGGTCGCCGGGCTTGGCCTCGGCGACGTTGGCCAGGCCGTTGCCCAGCGCGTAGATCCGGTCGAACGACGACGCCGGGGCGCCGGTGTCGCTGAAGTCCGTCGGCGTGCCGACGGTGCGGTAGAGATCGCCGTCGACGTAGAACCCGATTGACGGCGGGCCGCCCGCGGCCACCGCCGAGGCGGCGACGGTCAGGAGCAGGGTGGCGGCGACGAGGCCGCCGGCGAGGCGTCGGAGCATGGCTGTTCCTCCAGGTGCCGACCCGGGTGGGCCGGTCGGCGGGCCGCCCGGTTGACCGGGACCACCCGGAGGTTCGCGGGTCGCCGCGACGGTCCGATGACGGCCTGTCACGGCCCCGTCATCGTTGCCCCGCAGCCTTCGCCGGGCGATGATCACGTTCATGCCTGTCCCCGGCCGCGAGGCCGCCCCGATCCTCGTCGTGGACGACGATCCAAAGATCGTCGCGCTGGTGCGCACGTACCTCGAGCGCGAGCGCTACCGCGTGGTGACCGCGTCCACGGGCCGGGGCGCGCTGCGCGAGATCGCGGAGCACCCCCGGCTGGTGGTGCTGGACCTGATGATCCCTGAGCTCGACGGGATCGAGGTCATCCGCCGGGCGCGCCTGTTCGGCGATGTGCCGATCCTCGTCCTTTCCGCCCGGGGCGCCGTGGGGGACCGGATCCAGGCGCTCACCGAGGGCGCCGACGACTACCTGCCCAAGCCCTTCTCGCCGGCCGAGCTGGTGGTGCGGGTGCGGACGATCCTGCGCCGGACGGAGCGCGGCGCCGGCACGCTTGACGACGCCGTGCTGGTCTGTGGCGACCTGGAGCTGGACGTCGCTCGCCACGCCGCGACCGTGGACGGCGAGCCGGTGCCGCTGAGCGCGCTCGAGC
>MGOE01000021.1:0-349 GCA_001797035.1 Chloroflexi bacterium RBG_16_72_14 | reverse complement strand
CGTGACCAGCTGCTGGACGCGATCCACGGCGTGGGCGAGGGCGACGTCACGGACCGCGCGATCGACCAGTACGTCAAGCGGTTGCGCGAGAAGCTGGGCGACGACCCGGCCGAGCCGCGGTTCGTGGCCACCGTCCGGGGCGCCGGCTACCGGGCCGCCGGGCCGGTCGTGCGGCGGGCGGCGCCACGGGTCGAGCGGCGGGCGGCGGGACGATGAACGGTCCGCGGGACGGGATCTCGGCACGGATCCTGGTGGCGGCGCTGACCGTCGCCGGCGTGGCCCTGGGGATCGTCGCGGTTGGCGGCCTGCGCGTCGGGGGGGAGGCGTTCGAGGCCCTGATGATGGCCGC
>MGOE01000020.1:11642-13537 GCA_001797035.1 Chloroflexi bacterium RBG_16_72_14 | reverse complement strand
CGATCTGCCGGGTGCTCGATTGCCAGCCAGGTGACATCCTCCGGTGGACCGCCGACCCGCCCGCCTAGCTGGAATGCGTTCGAGGCCCGGCGATCCGCGATCGGTCGCCGGTCGAACAGCGGCCATCATCTGCGAACCGTGGGCACGTGCGCGAGGTAGGGACATGACCGTCATCGATTGGCTGCTCGACTCCGATCCCTCGATCCGCTGGCAGGTGATGCGCGACCTGACGCACGAGCAGCCGGACGTCATCGCCGCCGAGCGGTCAAGGGTCGCGACCGCGGGCTGGGGCGCCCGGCTGCTCACGCTCCAGGCGCCGGACGGCCAGTGGGGCGGCAGGCCGTGGTCGCACGACTGGACGGACACGTTTCACGTCCTCGAGGTCCTGCGGCGGCTGGGGCTGGATCCTGAGAGCGAGCAGGCCCGGCGGGCGGTCGGTCTCGTCCGCGAGCACGTCACCTGGAGGGACGGGGCTCCGGTCGAGACCCCCTGGGCCGACAACCGGTTCTTCGAGGGCGAGGTCGAGCCGTGCATCAACGGCAACGTCGTCGCGACCGGCTCGTACTTCGGGGTGGACATGGGGCCGCTCGTCGACCGCCTCCTGGGTGAACAGCTTCCCGACGGCGGCTGGAACTGCGAGGTCGAGAACGGCGCCACGGTGTCGTCGTTCGGGACGACGATCAACGTCCTCGAGGGCCTGCTCGAGCACGAGCGGGCGACCGGCGGCCCGGCCGAGGTCACGGAGGCCCGCCGCCGCGGCGAGGCGTACCTGCTCGAGCGCCGGCTGTTCCGTCGGAAGTCGACCGGCGAGGTGATCGACCCCGGCTGGCTCCAGTTCTCGTTCCCGCACTGGTACCACTACGACGTCCTGCGCGGCCTGGACCACCTCCGCGCAGCCGGGGCCACGCCCGACGAGCACGTCGCCGAGGCGATCCGGGTCGTCGAGGGCAATCGGGATCCCGACGGCCGGTGGCCGCTCCAGCACGTCCACGCGGGCGAGGCCCACGTCCAGATGGAGGACGGCGACGGCAGGCCGAGCCGGTGGAACACGCTCCGCGCGATGCGCGTGCTCGACTGGTTCGCGGAGCGCGGGTAAGCGGGACGCGGGAGCCTCGTCCGGCCGTCAGTAGGGCTGCCGGAAGCCGTCCCGGTCTGCGGCCGCCACCCACGAGCCGACTGTGAACCGGACGGCGAGCCGGTACGTCCCCGCACGCAGGGCCGAGGGGCGGCCGAGGACGACGGCGAGCCGCTCGCGCCGGGCGGTGCCGGGGTAGATGGCGACGAGCCGCTGCCCGGCGCGGATCGTCCGGCCGCGCCCGTCCACGACCCGCCATCGAAGCGTGCCCCGCTCCGCGCGCGTGCCCCGGTCCCGGAGGACGACGACGGCGTCGAGGCGGACCCGGCCGCCGACGACGCGCACGCGGCGGACATCCGCGCGTGCCGTGACGCGGCGGACCGGGTCGACAAACGTGCGGTGGATCGCGCGCGCCATCCCCTGGCTTCCCGCGTCGTTGCGGAGCGCCCACACGCCGACGCCCGCCAGGCCGTTGGCGATCGCGTAGTTGAACTTGAGCGTGGCGGAGGGCGCGCTCTCGAAATGGACCTCGCGGACGGTGCCCTCCGAGCGGTTGACGTACCGGAACCACGACCCCGACCGGGCGTCGTCGTGGACCCGGACCGATGGGTGGCGCGCCAGCCAGGCGAGGGCCGAGGCGTACGTGATCGCACGGACGTCGCCCCATCGCTCGGGGTGCGCGCGGACGCGCCAGGTGCCCTCGACCTTGCGCACCGGCCACGAGTAGCCGTAGTACGGGACGCCGAGGATCAGCTTGCGCGCCGGGACCAGCCGCAGGTAGTTGCGGATCGTCCTGGCGACGTTGTGAGGCCCGTCGGCG
>MGOE01000020.1:11274-11634 GCA_001797035.1 Chloroflexi bacterium RBG_16_72_14 | reverse complement strand
CACGGGACCGGGCCGCTTCGAGCCGCGCCAGTGATAGTCGTAGGTCATCACGAACATGCGGTCCACGACCGGCTCGAGGCCCCGCAGCAGGCGGTCGGACACGATCGCGGGGGTGGCCACGGCGAGCTGCGCGCCCTTGAAGCGGCGATGCATCGCCCGGCTGAACCGCCCCATGAACGCGGCGTACTTCGAAGCCAGGCTGGTCGGGATGGGCTCGACATCGAGGTTCGCGCCGTCGGCGCGGCGGCGGGCCATGAGCTAGAGTGCCTCGCGGATGAAGCGCTTCTGCGCGCGGGGGCTGTCGAGCAGCCGCCGCAGCGTCGAGACGTGGAACACCTGGAACGTCGGGACGACCCGGAC
>MGOE01000020.1:9974-11232 GCA_001797035.1 Chloroflexi bacterium RBG_16_72_14 | reverse complement strand
CACGTACGCGCGGTAGCCGCGTGACTGCCGGTCGAGCGCACCGCTGGGCCGCACCGGGACCGCGAACAATGCGATCGTGGACAGGTGCCGGTAGTCCAGCCGCTTGGCGGTGCCCGCGTCGAGCTGCCAGTAGGGGAGGTAGCCGTAGACCTCACGTGAGGGCACCGGCTTCCGCTGCGACCGGGCATGGACCTCCGGGTCCGCGGCCAGCGTGGGCACGGGTGTCGCGGCCTCGGTGAACAGCATGCCCGCGAGCAGCGCGGGCCCGACGACGAACAGCTGGAGGGCGGCCAGACGGGAGCGCGGCTGCCTGGGCATGGGGCGCCTCCTCGATCGGTCGACCGCTGGATGGGGCTCATCCGGACAGGGCCGACGGGGCCGGGCAGGCCGGCCAAGGGCACCGACCCACCTTACTCCGGGGCCGCAACCCCGAGCCGGCGTTCAGCTAGCCCACGAGCGCGAAGGCGCGCACCGGGAACGTCGCCATGCCGCGGATCCTCGGCGGCACCGCGAAGAAGCGCCAGCCGTCGGGCGGGAGCGCACCGAGGCCGGTCAGGTGCTCGACCAGGGGGATGCCCGCGGCGAGGATCGCCGTGTGCGCCGGCCGCCGGGGATCCGCGAGCGAGTCAACGTTGAGCGAATCGATCCCGATCAGCCGCACGCCGGCGTCGACGAGGTGGCGGGCCGCGGCTTCGGTCAGGAACGGGTTGTCCGACAGGTAGGCCGGCGTTCCCCAGTGGGCGTCCCAGCCGGTCGCCACGAGGACCGCGCGGCCGGCCACGGCAATCCCGTCGAACGCCTCGGGCCCGATCGCTCGATCGGCCCGCTGCCGACAATCCACGAGGACGCCTTCGAGGTCGACGACCCGCTCGAGGTCCAGCCCGGCGAGGTCGTGACGTCCCGGGAACCGGTGCGCCGGCGTGTCCAGGTACGTGCCCGTGTTCGCGACGAGGTCGATCCGATCGATCTCGAAGGTCGTGCCCGGCGCGTAGCGCGCGGCCGAGGCCTCGTGGGTGAGGAACGTCGAGATGCCGGGGGCAGGGATCCCGGGATGGGTGACCATGCCGTCGACGATCTCGTGGCTCAGGTCGATCGCTCGCGTTGGGGTGGTGTCGGTCATGGGCCGATCCTAATCCCGACGCCGTCGAGTGCCGGCTTCCGCGAGCAACGCCCCCGAGGCCGATGGCCCGGGGGCGTCGTTGCTTGGGGGGTGGGCGAGCGCCCACCCGGGGTCAGATGGGACGAACCGTCGCGAACC
>MGOE01000020.1:9603-9954 GCA_001797035.1 Chloroflexi bacterium RBG_16_72_14 | reverse complement strand
ACGGCGAGGACGCGCAGGAGCGCGTCGAGGCGCGGGCGGGCCGTGGCCACGCCAACCTCCTGACTTCGGCAGCCCGGCTGACTCGACGCGCCGGTGGGAGCCGGCCGCGAGTCCCGTGGCTTTGCGTCCCCGGGTCACCCCGGGTTTGCCGTTTCGGCCAGCCTCCGGGCTGGGACGGCGCTTGCCGCCTGAGCGAACGGTAGGGCACCGGGACAAGGTTGCGCACCTTCCAACCCGTCCCATCGGAACCTCGTACCTTGGTGGCGCCGCCGGGGGGTACCGTTGTCCGCCCATGAAGGAACGAGGCATGGTCGACGCGCCCGCCACGCTCCCGGCTCGCGATCTCGATCG
>MGOE01000020.1:5631-9415 GCA_001797035.1 Chloroflexi bacterium RBG_16_72_14 | reverse complement strand
GGCCACAGCCTGGCCGGCTTCACGGGCCGCCCGGGCGGCCTGGTCGTGGACCTGTCCGCGATGCGCGGGGTCGAGGTGGACCCGGGAACCCGCACGGCCCGGGCGAACGGCGGGGCGCTGCTCGGCGAGCTTGACGTCGCCGCCCAGGCGCACGGCCTCGTGTGTCCGATCGGCGTCGTCGGCCACACGGGCGTCGCCGGCCTGACCCTCGGCGGCGGCGTTGGCCGCCTGCAACGCCAGTTCGGCCTGACGATCGACCACCTGGCCGCGGTCGAGCTCATCACGGCCGATGGCCGCCTCGTGCGCGCGACCGAGACGGAGGAGCCGGAGCTGTTCTGGGGCATGCGCGGCGCCGGCTGGAACTTCGGGATCGCGACGGCCTTCGAATTCCGGCTCCAGCCGTTCGGACCGAGCCTCCACAGGGGTGTCCTGATCTTCCCGGCGACCGAGGTCCAGGCGGTGTGGGCTGTGTTCCGCGACTACGCCGCCCGGGCGCCGGACGCGGTGGCGGTGATCTTCGGCATCGACCGGGCAGGGGAGGGGGGAGGCTACCCCGACGACCTCGCGGGCCGGCCGATCGCCTTCCTCGCCTACAACCACAGCGGCGCGGCCGACGCCGTCGAGCGTGACACGGCGGCGCTCCACGCCGGCCCGAAGCCGGTGTCGGCGACGATCGGCAGCCAGCCGTACCTCGATGTCCAGACCGCGCACGACCTCGTGTTCGAGTGGGGCCACCGGTCGTACATCAACGGCCGCAACGCGGACGACGTCCGACCCGGTGCGCTCGACGAGCTGGTCGAGTTGGTGGCCACCGCGCCGGGGGAGGGGAGCTTCTCGATCACAGCCCTGGGGGGCGCGATCGGCCGCGTCCCGGAGGAGGCGACGGCCTACGCGGGGCGCGCGGCCGCCTTCGACGTCAACGCCGACTGCTCGTGGTCCGATCCTGCGCTCGACGACGCGAACCGCGACTGGGTGCGGCGGGCGATGACCGTGGTCGAGCCAGACGCCACCCTCGGCGCCTACGCGAACGGGCACTCGGAGGTTGGCCCCAAGGCAACCCGGCTGATCTACGGCGACGCGAAGCTCACCCGCCTCGCCGCCCTGAAGCGCGCCTGGGATCCCGACAACGTGTTCCACGTCAACCACAACGTGGCGCCCGCGCCCGACGCCTCGTGACCTGAGACGGGTCCGTGACGCCGGGCAAGGTGCGACTGACCGCACGGGCGACCGGACTCCTGCCAGGAGGTTCGCATTCGCCTCACGGGACGCTGAAGGGGAACTCCCAGGGTCCCTGGAGGCGAACCTGCGTGTCGTCGGGCCGCTCACCCACGAGCTCGGTGATGACGAACATCCATGCACCGGCCGGGTCCTCTGTCCCGGCGTTGGTGCCCGCGATGAGATCGAGGTCGCTGGGGCCGGGGATGGACCCCCAGTCGATGTCGATGGTCGCATCGCCATGCTCGAGGTAGCCCATCGCGGCCCAACCGGACGCCTCGCGGTCGGACGGCTCGATGTGGATAGAGGCTGTGATCATCGTCGCGCCCAGCCGAACCTCGCCCAGATCGACCGAGGCCGCCTGGGTCTCCCGGGTCTGATCCACACGGACAACGGCCCCAACAGGAGCCGGCAGCGCAAACCGGAACGTCCAGGGCATGTCGGGCTCTGAGGCCCCCATGGTCATCAACCCGAGCCGCAGCGCGTACTCGCCATCGTTCGATGTCGGCGGTGCGAACGCGAGGACCTCGGCGAGGCCCCTGTCGTCGGTCCCGCCAAACGACAGACCCGTGCCTGAGGCGAGAAGGACCCCGGCGGGATCGCGCAGCTCGGTCACGAACCCCGCATCAACGGGACCAGTGCCGTCCACCCGTTCGACGGACACGGCGAGCACGACCCGGTTGACGTCCACGTAGCCGCGGGCGAGGGTGACCGCGTAGTCGCCGTGTACCTGCCGCTGTCCGATCTCGACACCCTGATCCCATGCCACGGCGGTCCCGGGGGTGGCGGACATGACCCGGTCGAGCAGGTTGATCGCGGCGGCGGCGGCGCCCGCGAGGAGGACGAGCGCGGCGGCGAGGGCGAGGCCCACGCGCAGCCTGCGCCATGGCAGGCGTCGCGGCGCATCGGTCACTGCCGTGAGTGCGGCGACACGGCGGTCCGTGAACGCGAACCCGTCAGCCGGCACCACCGCGTAGGCCGAGGCGAGCCGATGCTCGAGAGACGTGCCGTCGTTCATTCGAGCGCCTCCCGCAGCGCGTCGAGGGCACGCTGGATCTGCTTCTGGATGGCGTCTTCGGACTTGCCGAGGACGTGCCCGATCTCCCGGGCACTGAGACCGCTCGCGTAGCGCAGCCATATCGCGTCACGCTGAACAGCCGGCAGGGTGGCTACGGCGTCGACGACGTCCCGGCGCTCACGCTCCGCGTGGTCCGCGGCGGTCGCGAGCCCCAGGTCGTCGACGTCTGTCAGGAAGCCGTCCGGCGGTCGCCGGCGATATGCGTCGATGGAGGCGTTTCGGGCGATGCGGAACAGCCACGCACCGAGGCCGCCATCGCGCGACCGGAACGCATCACGCTTCGCGAACGCGCGCTCGAACGTGACCGCCGTGAGGTCGAGGGCGTCTTCGTCGGTGGTGCCACGTGCCCGGAGGTAGCGGTAGACGGGCAGCCGGTATCGCTCGTAGGCACGGGCGAACCCCTCGATCTCGCGGATGCTCGCGTCGTCGAGGGCTCGAACCTCGTCGGCCTCGTCGACGGCAGTCGCGATCTCCACCTCACCTCCCAACGGTTGTCGGCTCGAAGTGTCCGCTACAGGTGACAACGAGGTAGCGCAAAGGAACTGGACACCGCGGCCCAACTCATGTCGCTGGCCTGCCACGCCGATTTGACGGCTGCGTGACCAGTGACTATAGTCACTGGTCAGATGAGCGAGACCAAGGGTACCATCGAGCGGACCATCATGGCCAGCCGGTTCAAGGCGGAGTGCCTGGCCATCCTGGACCAGGTCGAGCGCATGAGGATCTCGGTGACCGTCACGAAGCACGGCCGGCCGATCGCGCGCGTCGTGCCCCTGGACGTCGGGGATGAGGGCCGGCCAACGATGGGCAGCGTCCGGCTGATCGCGGAGGAGGACGAGGCCTACTACGGGACAGGGGAGTCCTGGGACGCCGAGTCGCGACCCGGATGACCATCCTGCTCGACACGCACGCCCTCGTCTGGTGGCAGGCCGGCGGCGAGCGGCTGTCCACGGAGGCGCGCCGGGCGATCGAAGCTGCCGATACCATCCTGGTCAGCCCGCTGACGCTCTGGGAGGTCGCCACCCAGCATCGGCGCGGCCGGCTCCTACTGGACCGCGATCCGATGGCCTGGGCGCGGGACCTGTTGCGAGCCGCGCGGATCGCCCCGGCCGCGCTGAGCCCGGAGGCGGCCACCTGGGCGGGCAGCCTGGTCGACGAATTTCCCGGTGACCCGATCGACCGGTTGCTGTACGCGACCGCCCGCGATCTGCGCGTGCCGCTGGTGACCAAGGATGAGCGCCTGCACGCCTACGCGATCGGGTCGCGAGAGGTCCAGCTCATCTGGTAGGTGGCCGCGGCGCGTGGGTCGCGGTCAGGGCTGCTCGAGGTAGATGTCCCTGAATGACCGGCAGGCGCCCTGCTCGTCAAACTCGAGCAGGAACGCGTTGTGGAACACGCGCAGCCCGCCATCGACGCGGTACGTGCTGGTGCCAACGCCCACCGCCCGGGAGCCGTCCACGGCCCACGGCTCGTAGTGGCTCTCGTAGGTGC
>MGOE01000020.1:2293-5619 GCA_001797035.1 Chloroflexi bacterium RBG_16_72_14 | reverse complement strand
GGTCGGCGAGCCAGTCCTGCACGATCGCGTCCGCGCCGACGATCGGGTCCTGCCAGGGATGGTCGTGGAGCTCGGCATCGGCGCTGAACAGGGACCGGATCTGGTCCGGGTCATACGTCCGCCAGGCCTCGGAGTAGCGGTCCAGCCAGCGGGCGACGTCGTCTCGGGTCATCGGGAGCCTCCGGTGGGGGAGCGGGCGGCGGAAGACGCGATGTAACCGATGATAACCGGTCATACGGTTACGCGCAACGGCAACCGGAGCGGCGTGCCTCCGGTCAAGGTCCGACCCGCTCGCCTCCCAGAGCCGCCTCATCGACCTGTGCCGGACGACGACCCCGCGACGCCCGGATCGAATGGGGCCGGTTCAGCAGCGGCGATCGTGTCGGGAGCCGTGCGCGGATAGAGCCCGTGCGCGCGCATCGCGGCCGCACCGCCCGCGCCGACGACGTCCTCTGGCTGGATGCGGCGCGGAAGCGGCTTCCAGCGTCCGTCCCGGAGCGCGGTCGTCACCCAGGTCATGTACGCCTCGAGCCGGTCGCCCTGCAACCCGTGGTAGTGCACCGCCAGGTGGCGATACCGCGCCACGGGGTCCGTGATGCCGCGGGCGTCTGCCGCGGCAAGCGCCCGGGCGACCCCGGACCAGCGGAGCCACGCAGCGATCGCCGCACGCTCGCCGTCGACAGCCGTCATCGTTCGGGTGGCGCGGTCCGCAGCGCCCGGATGCTGTCGGCGAAGCCGAGGATCGACCCCCACCGGTCGATGTACTCCCAGTCCAGGTCCGGAACATGGTCGCGGAGCTTGGCGGCGTCAGTCCACTGGAGGCCGGTCGGCATCGATGCGTGGGATTCCAGCTTCGCGAGCAACAGGTCCTCGGGCGAGGTGACCAGGGCCTGCCCAAGCACGGGATCGTCGAACCGCCGGCCACGCGCGAAGCGGGCGTCCGTCCAGGGTCCGGGCCGGATGATGAGGTCAAAGCGCAGGGCGCCGACGTGGAGCTGGCCCATCATGTCGGGTTTGGATTCCACGAGGGCGGCGAGGTAGGCGTCCGGTTCAAACAGGGGCCGCAGGCGTGCCTCGTAGTCCGGCGGCGTGATGCCCAGCAGCAGATCGATGTCGGCCGTGTTGCGAGGCGGCGCGTAGAACGACAACGCGGTAGACCCCGTGACGAGGTACGGGACCCCGTTCGCCACGAGCCGCTCGATCACCCCACGTGCGTCCATCGGCTCAGGCCCTCTGCCTGCGAATCGTTGTGCACGATGGTAGAGCGACCTTGGTGCTGGCGTGACTGGCATCGGAGCGTTGGTCCAAGCTCCTGACTTCGGCAACCCGGCCAAACTCGACAGCGCCGGTCCCGGCGACGCGAGTCCCGTGGCTTGCCTCCCGCCGTCCGGCTCGCCAGGCGCGGGTCGCGGCAAATCCCGTTCGAGGCACTGGGCACAGCGAGGTCCAGTCGCTCGAGCCGCTCGGGATCGGCGAGCACCTCCATCGAGACGATCCGACCGCCGGCGACGGTGAGAGCGTCCCCTCGTTGACGGCGGATATCCGATGGATATACTCGTCTTGCCATGAGCAAGGTGTTGATCTCGATCCCGGACGACTTGCTGGCGGAGATCGATCGGGCGGTCGACCGATCCGGCACCTCCCGCAGCGCGTTCATTCAGAACGCCGCGAGGGATGCACTGCGGGTGCCCTCGCATCACCGGATCGAGGATGCCCTCAACCGGGCTCGGCTGGCCCTGCGAGACGCGGGCGCCTTCGAGTCCGCGACCATCATTCGTGCTGCCAGGGACGCCCGTGACGCCACCGATCGTCGTTTGTGACGCGAACGTCGTCATCAAGTGGTTTCACGAGGAAGGGGAGCAGGATGCCGCGGAAGCACGCGCCCTGCTGACCGCCTACGCTGACCGGCGGGCGAGCCTCGTCATCCTGGATCTCACACCCTACGAGGTCGGCAACGCATTGGTCCGCGGCGTCGGCGTCGAGCCGGCGGCCGTCGCCACGGTGCTCGAGGCGCTCGGTGACCTGTGCCCGGTCATCACGCCGACCCGGCAGGAGCTCGGGGTCGCCGCCCGGCTGGCCTCCGATCACGGGTTCACGTTCTACGACGCAGCCTGCGCGGCCGTCGCGCAGGTGCGCGGTGGCATGGCCGCCACGATGGACGCCGCGCTGCTCCACGCCGGACAGGGCCTGACACCTGGCGACGCCCTCGATCGGTTGGCGTGACCGCCTGGCCGCGGACCACCCCTCGCAGGCCCTCCAGACGCTGCGGCATGGACTCCTGGCCGATCCCGACGGCCAGCTACGCCAGCGGATTGACGATCTCGAGCCCGTCGAACCGCCGGCCCGACTGCAGGTCCTCGGTCGCCAGGCGGGACGCACCCGATCGCAGGGCGGCCTCGACCACGAGCGCATCCCAGAACGACAGCTGGTCCCGCTCGTGCCGTTCGGTCGCCGCAACGATGAGCGGGACGTCGACCTGGACGATGGGCCAGCTCGCGTAGATCAGGACGAGGTCCCGTCCGGCCGCCGGTGGGCGCGAGAGCTTCCGGGTGACGACGCTGTAGAGCTCCGCCAGGACCTGCGTGCTCGTCACAGCGGCCCGGTCACGCCACAGCGACTCGAGGAGGGCGCGGGCCCGCTTGTGCTTCCCGGGCTCGGAGGCGTTGTGGGCGTAGACGATGACGTTCGTGTCCACGAACGTGAGCGGCTCGCTCACCGGTCGTAAAGCTCGTCCCGCGTCCAGGCTCGCTCTCCCAGCAGGCCGGCGGCGCCCATGAGCTCAGATGCCCGCCGACGAGCCGCCTCGTAGCGCTCATCGTCATCGACCATCGCCGCCAAGGTCCGAGCGACCAGGGCACTGACTGAGGTCCCACGCCGGGCCGCGAGGACCCGGGCCCGTGCGATCGTCTCGACCTCGAGCTGGATGGTCAGGTTCGCCTTCGCCATCGACGCCCTCCACAGTCTCATGCGTGGTCCACAGCCTACCACGTGGGCCGACACGCACAACGTTCGATATCGCTCGGACCGGCGTGCGCCTGGTCGATCCGATCGGGCTTCAGTCCAATGGCCTGGTTATACTCGTGGTATGAAGACCGCGGTGTCCGTGCCCAACGACGTCTACGACCGGGCCGAGGCGCTCGCTCGCCGGGAGAAGCGCACGCGGAGCGACGTCTACAGCGCCGCGCTGCGCGAGTACGTGGCGCGCCACGATCCCGACGAGGTCGCGGCAACCCTCGATGACGTCCTGCGGCAGGTGGGCGGGGCGGCGGATCCGTTCGTCGCCCGCGCGGCGCGACGGACCCTCGAGACGACCGAGTGGTGATCGC
>MGOE01000020.1:1898-2265 GCA_001797035.1 Chloroflexi bacterium RBG_16_72_14 | reverse complement strand
GGCGAGCCGCGAGGGTCGGAGCCGGGTTTCCGGCGACCCGTCGTCGTCGTCCAGGGTGACGCCTTCAATCGCAGCACGATCTCGACGATCGTCTGCGTGCCGCTGACGAGCAACCAGCACTGGGCCGCGGCGCCGGGCAACGTGCGACTGACCGCACGGGCGACCGGACTCCCGCGCGACTCGGTGGCGAACGTGTCGCAGCTCGTGACCCTGGATCGCGAGACCCTCACCGAGCGCGCGGGGAAGCTCCCGGCGACCAAGCTCAAGCTCGTGCTCGCCGGCATCGACGTCGTCCTCGGACGCAGCGCCGCCTGAGGATCCACGCTGAGGAGCCAGCCGTCTCCAGAGCCGGATCGCCGGAACGGCC
>MGOE01000020.1:0-1875 GCA_001797035.1 Chloroflexi bacterium RBG_16_72_14 | reverse complement strand
GTACCACCCGCCAGGTGACAGGTTTGCGTACACGCGCGAAGATGTCGCGGCTGCCGGGGACGACGCCCGGCGCCGCCCGACCTCGAATGAGCACCGGATGACCGACCTGACCAACACCGCAGCCGACCGGGCTGCCGACGCCTCCACACCCGACGGCGAGACCCCCGCCGGCGACCCTGAGCTCGCGACGCCCGCCGACGACAGTGCGCCCGCAGCGCCTGCCGCCGACGACACGGCCCAGGCTTCCGAGGCGGGCCCCGCCGTCGGCGAGCCCACGGCACGGCCTCGGCGCCGGCGGTCGCTCGCCCTCCGCTTCGGTGTCTCGTTCGTCCTGGGCCTCCTGCTCGCCGCCGGCATCGGCGCCGGTGCCCTATACGCATGGGGCCAGCTGTACGACGGCCGGGTCCTGCCCGGCGTCCGCGTCGGCAGCACGGAGCTCGGCGGGCTCACCCGCGAGCAGGCGAAGGCGGAGATCGCGAACGCCTTTGGATGGCTCGGCACCGGGCAGATCGAGCTCACCGGACCCGACGGCCAGGTGACGAGGATCAGCTACGCCGACGTCGGCCGCGCTCCCGACACGACGGCGCTGCTCGACGCGGCGCTCGCGGCAGGGCGTCAGGGCCAGCCGCTCGCAAACCTCATCGGCGCACCCCGGGCCGCGATCCACGGCGTGACCCTCGACTCCGCGGTCGTCTACGACCGCGACAGGCTGGCGGCCGCCGTCGACACCCTCGCCACCACGATCGACCAGGCCCCGGCGGACGCCTCGGTGTCGGCCGGCCAAGGCGGGACGTTCAGCGTCTCCCCGGCGAAGGACGGTCGGGCCGTGGACAAGGCGGCCCTGCTGACCGCGCTCGACCAGCAGCTCGCGTCGTTCGGCACGGCCATCGTGATCGATGCCGGCGTGCCGATCGTGTCGCTGGCACCTGCCGTCGCCACCGCCTCGGCCGAGGCGGCGAAGGCGGCCGCGGATCGAATGGCCGCCGACGTGGTCGTCGCCCGGGGCGAGGACAGCTGGACGATCGCCGGCACGAGCCTCGCGCCGCTGATCTCGTTCTCGACCGCGGCCGACGGGAGCGTCACCCCGGTCGTCTCCGTGTCGGGCCTCGACCCGATCCTCGAGACGCTGGCGAAGGAGGTCAAGCAGACCGTGCGTGACGCGGGCCTCAAACTCGTCGGCGGACACGTCGTGGCCACCGGCATCAGCCGCGAGGGCCGAACGCTCGACGCTACCGGCATGAAGGCCTCGATCATCCACGAGCTCGCGGCCCGCCGGGCGGGCGTGGCGGCATCGCCGGTCGCGGCGGTCGTCAAGACCGTCGCTCCCAAGCTGACGTCAGCCGACGCCGAGGCGTACGCCCCCAACATGCGGCCCATCAGCAAGTTCAGCGTCTACTACTGGGTCATCATCAACAACCACTGGGGCGGGAACATCGAGGGGCCGGCCACGGTGATCCACGGCACGGTCGTGCCGGCGGGCGGCAAGTTCGACTTCTGGAAGGTGGTCGGCGACCTGCGCGATGCCCCCGGCACCGGCCCTGGCAATGCGATCGAGAACGGGAAGATCACCGTCACCGGCGCGTTCGGCGGCGGCATCTGCACCACGTCCACGACGCTGTTCAACGCGGCGTTCCGGGCCGGCATGATCCCGCTGGCCCGACAGAACCACAACGAGTTCATCAACCGGTATCCGCCGGGCCTCGATGCCACCGTGTGGATCGTCGGCAGGGCCAAGCAGACCATGAGCTTCAGGAACGACACCGAGTACCCGATCCTGATCACGCGGACCGTCACCAACGCCGGCGGCAAGCGATGGCTCACGTTCAAGATCTGGAGCGTGCCGAACGGCCGGACCTACAAGATCAGCAACCTGGT
>MGOE01000019.1:29273-35684 GCA_001797035.1 Chloroflexi bacterium RBG_16_72_14 | reverse complement strand
TCCCGTGCCGGCCCACGCTTCGGCCGAACACCGGAGGTGCTTCGATGACACTGGGTGCCTGGCGGCGCCATGACGCGCCGCCGACGGCGGCCGCGATGGCCGACGGGATCTCGGACCCGCGGCGGCCGATGTGGATCGAGCTGACGCGCTGGCTGCGCGAGACGTACGGGCTCGAAGGCGAGCTCACCTGGACCGACGAGGAGACCGGCTGGGTGCTTCGCTACCGGCGCAACGGCAAGGCGCTGACTACGCTCATGCCGGGCGAGGCCGGCGGGATCGGTGCCCTGGTCGTCGTGGGCCCGTCGATCGTCGACGCGGCGCTCGCCGCGCCGCTGTCCGAGCCGACGCGCGAGGCGCTCGAGGTCGCGAAGCCGTACGCCGACGGCCGATGGCTGTGGCTCAAGGTCACAGAGCCGCGGATCGTGGAGGACATAGAGACCCTGATCCGGCTCAAGTCGCCGCCGCCCAGGCGGCCGCGGAGCGGTGCCGTGGACGCGGCCGCCGAGGAGCTGGAGCGGGAGCCCGCGTCGCCCGGCTGAGGCAGCGGCGGGGTCTCCGCCTGCCTGACCCGCGTCGGGCCTGCGCCCTGAGCGCCGCTCGCTGCGCCGCTCGCTGCCCGGTTCCGGCCCGGCGCCAGGTTCCGCTGCCTGCTCAACAGGCATCCCGATGGAGATCCCATCCTCATGCCTGCCCAACAGGCAGAAACGTGAAGGAGCCGTTCGTGCTTCGCGGTCCTGCCTGCTGGACAGGCGGGATTCGGTGGGTGGTTCATCCGTACGCCTGCTGGGCAGGCAGGCGGCTGGGTGGCCCGCCTGCCTGCGGCAGGCAGGCGGCTGGGCAGGCAGGCGGCTGGCAGGCAGGCACCCGGGTCGACCGACCAAGGCCCGGTTCTCACTCGCAATCGCCGGACGGGCCCGGGATGAACGTCGGGCCGTCCAGCGGCGGACCCGACCAGATCCGCAGCCGGCCGCACGAGAGATCCACGCCGGTGGCCCGGCCGTGAGTGGCCGTGATCCGGTCCTCCGGCCCGACCGCCAACGTCACCAGGACACGGCCGGTCGGCGATCGGGCCTCGATCGACCACGGGAGGCTCGGCAGCGCGGCCTCGATCGGATCCTCGCGGTCGCCCGGCGACACGATCTCGATCACCTCACCGTTCACGATCAGCGAGATCGGGATGCTTGTCTCGTTCGACACGCTGAGGGGAGGGAGCTCGACGGCCGCCGGAGGCGTCAGGACCGAGCCGGGGTCCGGCGTGCACCCGATGAGGCCGATGGCCAGGAGTGATGCGAGGGCGAGCGTCGCGCCGCGGGACGGCATCAGGCCCTGCCCCGCCGCCGGCCGAGGACCAGCCGGCCGTCCGGCTCGAGCAGCACCTGCGGGGGACGCGGCCGGCCGTTGTAGGTCATCGACATCGAGGCCGCGTAGGCACCGGCGTCCGCGATCGCGACCAGGTCGCCCCGGCGGAGCGGGGGCAGGTCGTGGCGGTCGAAGGTGTCAGTGGACTCGCACACCGGGCCGTCCACACGCGCAGGGGCGAGGTCGGCACCGATGGCGGGCTTGCCGGGCAGCGGCAGCTCGCGCGGCAGCCCGAGGGACGTCAGCGCCGCGACCCGGTGCCGCGCCCCGTACAGCGCCGGCCGGATCAGCTCGGTCATGCCGGTGTCCAGGACGACGACCCGTTCGGCGCCCGCCCGTTCGCGGACATGGAGCACGGTACCGACCAGCCAGCCGGCCCGCGCCACGAGGAACCGCCCCGGCTCCACGGCCAGCCGCGCGGGCCGCCGGTCCGCCGGCAGCCCATCGAGCAGCGCGGGCAGCTCGCGTGCGAACCGGGCCGGCGAAGGGACGGTGCCCGGTTCGCCGACCGGGAACCCGCCGCCAACGTCGAAGGTGTCGAAGCCCTCGCGCCCGGCGCCGATCAGCGCGAGCAGCGCCAGCCCGCGCCGGACGGCGTCGCGCCACGCATCGACCGCTCCCAGCTGTGACCCGACGTGGAGGTGGATGCCCAGGAGATGGAGCGGCGAGCCCTCGGGGATCGCTGCCGCCGCGGCGGTCAGCTCGGTCTCGGTCATGCCGAACTTCGAGCTCCCGCGCCCCACCGCCAGGCCGGCCTGCGTCTCGGGTGCCACGTCCGGGTTGAGCCGCAGCAGGACGTCGAGCGCCGGCCGCCCGCCGCCCGAGCCCCAGGCCCCGCGTCCCGCCCCCAGTTCCGCCCGACCGGCGAGCGCTGCCAACGCCTCCAGCTCCGCCGCGCTCTCCACGGCGACCCACCGGAGTGGGCGCCCCTCGGCCGCCGCCCGCACCGCCGCCCGCAGGTCCGACGCCGTCTTGCCGATGCCCTCGAGCGTCACCCGGTCGTCGGGGATGCCCGCCCGCCGCGCCGCGGCCCACTCCCCGGCGGACACGACGTTCGCGCCCAGCCCCAGCTCCCCCAGCCGCGCGACGATCGCCGGCACGTCGTTCGCCTTGAGCGAGAACGCGCGCAGCCAGGGGTCCGGGAAGGCATCGCGCAGCTCCGCGGCGGCGGCCTCGAGCGCCGCGACCGAGGTCACATACGCGGGCGTCCCGAACCGTCTCGCCGCCTCGCGCAGGGACGCGGCGAGCGACCCGGAGCCTGACGCGTCCGACGGCGCGCCGCCGCCGGCCATCGGCTCAGTCGTGGACGACGAGCCCGACGAGCGTCGAGATCAGGCTCAGCACGACCGAGGCGACCACGGCCGCCACGAGCGTGTCCGCCGTGATCCCCGACACCGGGAACCCGCCGACCGTGAACGGGATGTCGGCGAACTCCCGGGCGGCGTACGCGGTGAGCAGCAGCAGCCCGGCGTTGATCACGAAGCCGATGAGCCCGAGGGTCATCATCGAGATCGGGAACGACAGGAGCTTGACCACCGGCTTGATGAACGCGTTGACCAGGCCGAACACGATGGCGAGGCCGACCAGCGCCACGGCATCGCCCTTGAACGACACCATCGAGTTGGGCAGCACGTTGACCAGGATGGCGAAGGCGATCGCGGTGGCGGCGATGCCGATGACGATTCCCTTCACGAGCGATCCTCCGCGCGATGGACGACGACCCCACCGAGCACGGTGAGGCGGACGCCGGTGCCGATGATGGCAGATGGACCGGCCGCGAGCAGGTCCCGATCGAGCACGACGAGGTCCGCGTCCATGCCCGGGGCCAGGCGGCCGCGGCGGTGCTCGGTGAACGCCGCGTACGCGGACCCCGCCGTGTACGCCTCCAGCGCGTCCGCCACCGGCAGCCGCTCGGCGGGGAGCCAGCCGCCCTCCGGCCGCCCGTCGACCGTCTGGCGGTTGACCGCGCTGTTGAGCGCGATGAACGGGTCGAAGGGCACGACCGGCCAGTCCGACCCGAACGCGAGCACGCCGCCGGCCTCGCGGATCGAGCGCCAGGCCCAGGCCCGGCTGGCCCGGTCCGGCCCGATGTTCCCGGCCCACACGTCGATCTGGTTGGGCGAGGGGTCGCCGTGGTACGGCTGCATCGACGCGACCACGCCCAGCCGCCCGAAGCGCCCGATGTCCGCCGGGTCGATGGTCTCGACGTGCTCGACGCGGTGGCGCCGCGCGTGCGTGCCCGGGGCCACGCCCCGCCCGTGCGGGTCGCCGGCCCACGGCCCGTTCGCGGCGGCCGCGTGTTCGAAGGCGTCGAGCGCCATCCGCACGCCCCAGTCGCCGATCGCGTGGAGCTCCACCTGCCAGCCGCGCCGGTCGGCCTCGGCCACGAAGGCGTCGAGCTCGTCCGGCTCCCAGGCCGGCAGCCCGCTCGAGGCGTCGTCCTCGTAGGGCGCCAGCATCGCCGCCGTCCGTGCCTCGATCACGCCGTCCACGAAGCCCTTCAGGATCCCGGCGTCCAGCCGGTCGCCGCCGCGCAGGTCGAAGGCGGCCGCCGCGTACGCATCCAGCCGGTCCCGCCACGCCGCGAGCGTCTGCCCGGGTTCCATGATCAGCGCGGCGCGCAGCCGGAGCGGCAGCTCGCCGGCGTCGCGGACCCGGCGCCAGAACGCCAGCTCGTCGAGGTCCACCCACGCGTCCTGGGCGGCGGTCAGGCCCATCGTGTGCATGGCGCCCAGCGCCCGACGGACGGAGGCGCGGTCCTCGGCCTCGCCCGGGACGGGGATGAGCCGCTCCACGAGCGCCTGGGCGTCCTCCTTGAGCACGCCGGTCGGCTCGCCATCCGCGTCCCGGACGATCAGGCCGTTGGGCGGGTCCGGCGTCCGGCGATCGATGCCGGCCAGGCGCAGGGCCGCGGAGTTCGCCCAGCCGGTGTGGCCGTCATAGCAGCCCATGAACGCGGGCCGGTCCGGCACGGCCGCATCGAGCAGCGCGCGTGTCGGCAGGCCGCCCGGGAACGGAGCGTACAGCCAGCCCCGCCCGAGGACCCACGGCCGGTCGGCGTTCGCCGCCGCGTGCTCGCGGATCGCGGCCAGCACGGCCTCGACCGCCTGGAGCGGGTAGAGCTGGGCGTGGTCCATCGACCGGGCGCCGCCCCGGAGGTGGAGGTGGGCGTCGTCGAAGCCCGGGAGGACGAGGCTCCCGCGTGCGTCCACGACCTCGGCCCCGTGCGAGCGCGCCGCCCGCACCATCGCGTCCGTGCCCAGCTGCGCGATCCGGCCGTCCTCAACCCGCACGGCGGTCGCCGCGGTGGCGCCGAAGACGCGTCCGTTGACGATGACGAGGTCGGCAGGCACGGACGGATCGTAGCCCCGCTGAGCACAGTAGACTCTCGTGACCCACCCCGTGACCCGCCGGAGCTGCCCGTGTCCGCCTTCCCCGACCTCGTCGCGCGCTTCCTCGACGAGTTCGTCGTCCTCCAGCCGGACCTCGCGACGGCCGTCGGCGACCACCGCTACGACGACCGCTGGCCGGACACGAGCGAAGCCGGCCGGCAGGCGCGAGTCGCCTTCATCGATCGCTGGTCGGCGACCTTCGGCGGCGTCGACGGGGCCAACCTGACCGCCGACGAGCGCGTGGACCGCGACCTCGTGCTGGGCGAGCTGGCCGCGTTCCGGTTCGGAGAGACGGAGCTGCGCGAAGACACCTGGGACCCGCTGGGCTGGGTCTACCTGATGGGCTTCTCGCTGCACCCGCTGCTGGCCCGGGAGTTCGCGCCGCTCGCGGTCCGGCTGGCGTCGGCCGCCGGGCGGCTGGAGGGTATCCCCCGGATCATCGAGGACGCCCGCGAGGTGTTGGGCAGCAATCCGGCCCGGCCGGTATCCAGGCTTCACGCGGAGATCGCGGCCCAGCGCGTGGGCGGCGTGGCCGGTCTGGCCCGTCAGGCCGTCGCGCTCGGGGAGGCCGCCGCGCCCGGGGACGCCGAGGTTGCCGCCCTCCTGCCCCGCCTGCGCGCCGCCGCGGACCGCGCCGCCGAGGCCCTGACGGCGATCGGCGAGCACCTGGCGAGCGAGGTCGCCCCCAGCGCGACGGGTTCTCCGCTCATCGGCCGCAAGCTGTTCGCCGCCAAGCTCCGCCATACGCTCCGCGACCCCGAGGCGATGCCGGAGGGCATCCTCGCCCGCGCCGAGGCGGAGTACGCCGCGGTCCGCGCCGAGATGGTCCGGATCGCGCGCGAGATCTGGCCCCGCTGGCGGCCGGGTGAGCCCGCGCCTGACGACGACGGCGCGCTGGTGCGCGGTACCCTCGACGCGATCAC
This sequence comes from Chloroflexi bacterium RBG_16_72_14, assembly GCA_001797035.1. Taxonomy (GTDB): domain Bacteria; phylum Chloroflexota; class Limnocylindria; order Limnocylindrales; family CSP1-4; genus CAIXZV01. Next base: position 30,010 of record MGOE01000019.1, on the reverse strand, counting down.
CGCCGAGCATCCCACGGCCGAGGGGCTGGTCGAGTTCTGCCGCCGCGAGCTCGCGGACATCGAGGCGTTCTGCCGGGACCGCGGCGTCATCAGCCTCGTCGACGAGCCGCTCGAGATCGACTGGACCCCGGAGTTCCTGCGCTCGTTCGCCGGCGCAATGCTGGACTCGCCGGGGCCGCTGGACATCGGCCAGAAGACCTTCTTCTCGGTCACCCCGGTGCGCCCGGAATGGGACGCGGACGAGGTCGAGTCGTACCTGCGCGAGATGAACGCACGGCAGCTGCGCCTGCTCACGATCCACGAGGCGGTGCCCGGCCACTACCTCCAGATGGCGTACGCGAACCGCGGCTCGTCGCTGGCCCGGCGGGTGTTCCGGTCCGGGCTGTTCGCGGAGGGCTGGGCGGTCTACGTCACCCAGGTGATGCTGGACCGCGGCTACGGCGGCGACGATCCCGCGCTGTGGCTCGTCCACTGGAAGTTCTACCTGCGCGCGGTCGTCAACACGATCCTCGACGTGCGGATCCACACCATGGGCATGACCTCCGAGGAGGCGATCGCGCTGATGGTCGACGGCGCCTTCCAGGAGCGATCCGAGGCCGTCGCCAAGGACGAGCGGGCACGGCTGTCCTCAACGCAGCTGGTGACGTACTTCCTGGGCTCGCTCGGGATGTGGGACATCGAGCACGAGGCGCGGCGCCGCGCGGCCGTGGCGGCGGGCTCCTCCGCGGATGCCGTGG
>MGOE01000019.1:28633-29231 GCA_001797035.1 Chloroflexi bacterium RBG_16_72_14 | reverse complement strand
ACACCCGGCTTCGACGAGCGCGGCCACCTCGAGGCCGTCATCGCCCACGGCGCCCCGCCGATCCCGCTCCTGCGCCGGATCCTGCTCGGCGAGGGGTAAGGCCGGCCCGGCCGGCGCCCGCCGCCGGCATATGACTCCGCCGTGAGTCGCGGACGCACGAGTCGCCGGACGCACGAGGACGCGGGTCTGGCGCACGCGCGAGTCGGCGAACCGCCTCCGCCGGCAGGTCAGTCAACGGGTCAGGCAGCGGGTCAGGCGGGGATCGAGCCGCCTGGGCTCGGAGCCCCCGGGCGGACGGCGCCGAGGTGCATCGCGCCCACGACGAGCCAGGCGACGGACGCGATGGCGATCGTTCCGAGCGCAAGCACTGTCTCGACCGTCGCCAGGGCGCCGGCCAGCGCGACGAGGATGGCGACGGCGACGAGGATGGCCGCGCCGATCAGCAGTGCCGAGGGGAGTGTCGGCCAGGCGCCGGAGCGCCACGCCCCGATGCCGAATACGGCGAGCCCGGGGATGCCGATCGCCATGCCCGGCCACGCCCACGGCCCGAAGGACCACACGACGAGCCCGCTCACGGCCGCCACGACCCCCACGCGGG
>MGOE01000019.1:8877-28623 GCA_001797035.1 Chloroflexi bacterium RBG_16_72_14 | reverse complement strand
CTCCGCCGGCAGGCGACCGCCATGCACGGCAACGCCGATGACGAGCAGCCACATCGACACGAACCACGGCAGCAGTGCGGCGCTGCCGTCGCGGTAGGTGCCGTGCTGGTCGGTGACCATCGGGCCGGTCGTGGCGATCCACCAGGTCAAGGCCCACGTGATCGATCCCGCCATCGTTGCGACCCCGAGCCGCCGGATGGCGACGTCGGGGCGGGCGGTGAACGTCCCGTCCGGGCCCGGCAGGAGCTCCGGGTGGAGGCGGGCGTCGAGGGCGCCGCGGACGAGGTCAATGCGGTCCCGCAGGTTCGGCGGGCGCGTCTCGAGCAGCGCGAGAAGCTCCTCGCCATGGCGGTCGCGCCAGGCGCTGGGGTAGAGCCTGAGCAGACGGCTCATCGGGGGGCCTCCTCGAGGCGCACGTGCGCCGTCCTCACGACCGGATGGGTCGGGTGCGCCTGGCCCGGCAGGGCGGATGCGCCGAGCTCCGTGATCCGATAGCGGCGCGGCCCGGGCGCGGCGTCGAGCGCCCGGATCAGGCCGTGGCATTCCAGCCGCGCCAGGCTGCCGAGCAGGGTGGCCGGACCGACCGGCGACCCGGTCATCGCCCCGACCTCAGTTGCGAGGGCGATGCTGTGGCGCGGGCCCGCGGTCAGCGCGGCCAGGATGCAGATCGAGGTCTCGGTGAACCGGCCGAGCTCCGGCAGCGTCGGGCTCATCGTCCGCCGCCTCGTGTGGGGCCGTGCCCACGCCCTGGGTCGCCGCCGCGTGTCGCGACGGGGGACGCACGCCGCATGTCGGGCTCCTTATGTCGCGATACGCTATATCGCGTACCGATATAATGCGCCGAATCGCCGCGGTGTCAAGCCCCGTTCAGCACACGGTACCCACACGCGCAGCACACGTGCGCAAGCTTGATCCAGATCGCCGCTCACGGCTGAGCGCCGAGTAGCCTTGCCGCCGCGGCCGTGCGTCGGACGCACGGAATCCCCGCCTTCGAGTCGTGATCGTGCGTGGGGCGCACGATGGCAATCGAATCCAGCCCTCGCGAGCCCGGATCCGTGTCGTTGCCGTGCTTGGGACGCACGATCGCAGCGGTCGGGCCCGGGATCCGTGCGTGGGACGCACGGCAAGGAGCGCCGCTGCGGGTGGCGAGGTCGCGGCCGGTGACTCCGCGCCTGGCGAGGCCCTGGCGGGGCCCGCGACCGACACGCGCCTACTCCGGCCGGTGCCCCCGCTTCCGGACCGGCCGCGCGTCGGGCGGGCCGGGCGGGAGGCCGGTCGCCTTCGGCAGGCGCAGGTTCGCGGTGGATGGCGCCGCGCCGGTTCCGGCGGGGCCGCGGGACGATCGCTGCGTCGCCACCGCCAGCGCCTCGCGCAATCGGTCCACCCGGTAGCCGGACGCCTCGGCGGCCTCGGCGAGGCGCCGAGCCGCCACCGAGCGCGCGACGGGTCGCCGGACGCGTGCTTCAGGCGGCGTCAGGACCCGTTCCAGGCGGTCCGTCCAGGCGAGCAGCTCGTCCCATGACTCGCGGTGGAACCACTCGACGCCCTCCCAGGCGTTGACCCGGATGAACGGCCGCACGGCGGGGTGCGCCAGCCACGCGTCGACGAGGCGTGCCGGCAGCGTCGCGGCGGGCCCGCCCATCGACGACGGCAGCGGCAGGTCGAGCAGCGTGTGCACGCGCTCCGCCGCCCACCAGGCCGCACCCTCGTCGAGGTCGCGTGCCCGCAGGGCGTCGGCCACGACCGGCGCCAGGCGCAGCTCCTCGTACCACGCCCGGCTCGTCGCCCCGACCGGCGCCCCCGCCGGCAGCGACCCGAGCGCCGACAGCAGCGTCCACACCGTGAGCGCCGCGGCCTGTGACGGATCCTCGATCGACGCCGCGACCGGCTCGGCCGCCTCGAACCGCGCTACCACGAGGTCCACGACCGCGGCCCGGTCTCCGTCCGTGCCGGTCGCCTCGCCCACGGCCGCGACCACGCGCTCCACGGCCTCCTGCGACGGTGCCAGGACGGCCGCCCGCACGGCGTCGTGGACCGGTGCCAGCTGCAGCTCCCGCAGCGCACCTTCCAGCGACGGGACGCCACGCCCGCCCAGCCGCTCCGCCAGGCGGCGCCAGACGCCGGCCGTGTCGTGGATCTCGCGCATCTGCCACAACACCCGGGTCTCGTAGGCGTGCAGCCGGACGTGCAGCCCGCGCTCGCGGAGCTCGGCCACCGGCCGCAGGGACTCGAGCCCCGATCGCTGCTCGCGCCAGGCGAGCCAGCGGTCGTCGGCCGGGCCGTCGGCGACGCCCAGGCCATCGGCCAGCGTCCGCCGCTCGAGACGCTTCGACCCGTCGCCCTCCTTGACCGCGAACGCCACCGAATCCCGGATCCAGCCCGACGTCTCGCCGTACCGGTTGTGGTACACGACCAGCGAGCGCGCGCCACCCCGCCCGTTCGAGTACGCGAACACGTTCTCGTCCACGCCGCCGAAGTCGTGCGCGACGTCGTAGAGCAGGAAGTCGTGCGCCTCTGCGAAGTCACCCCGGCGATGGAGCAGCGGGACGACCTCGTGCTCGTGGCGCTCCACCAGCCAGGGGTCCGGCTGCTCGTCCAGCGTCGCCCGCCGGAACTCCATGCCGTACTTCTCGGTGAAGCCCTCGAACTGGCCGTGGCCGAACATCGGCAGGCCGGGGAGGGTCGCCAGCAGCGTCGCCACGCCAACGTACTTGTCGCCCTTGCCGAACTGCTCGACCGCGGTCTTCTCGTCCGGGTTGTTCATGAAGTTGACGTAGCGCTTGAGGATCTCGGGGTCGAACTCGAGCGTGTCCTTGAGCACCCGCCGGTAGCCCGCGTTGTCCTCGTCACGGAGCATGTGCATGAACGCGCTGTTGTACACGCGGTGCATGCCCAGGGTGCGGACGAAGTAGCCCTCCAGCAGCCAGAACGCCTCCGCCAGCAGGAGCGTGTCCGGCACCTCCGTCGCGACCCGGTCCACGACCTCGCGCCAGAACTCGGCGGGCATCGCCGCATCGAACTCGGCCGCCGTCATCGTCCCGTGCTCGGCGCGCGACGGGATCCCGCCGCCGCCCTCGCCGGGGCCCGGGAACCACAGCCGCCGGACGTGCTTCTTCGCGAGCACCATCGCGGCATCGAAGCGGATCACGGGGAAGCGCCGCGCCACGGCGAGGATCGTCCCGATGACCTGCTCCCGGACGGCTGCCGACGAGAAGTCGAGCTGGGCGGTGTCGTTCCAGGGGAAGCTCGTCCCGTCGTTGCCGTGGTAGATGTACCGCCGCTCACCGGTCCAGCGGTCGCGCCGCTCGAACACGACCGCGGCGTCGGTGTTGTCCCAGTAGTGGTCCTCGAGGCGGATCTCGACCCGGTCGTGGTCGGTCAGGTTCTCGCCGCCGAACGTGTACGCGGGGTAGGGCGGCTCCGGTGTGGATACGAACCACTCGGGGTGATCGATGACCCAGTGCGAATCGATGCCCATGTGGTTGGGCACCATGTCCGAGGCGAGCCGGATTCCGCGCGACCAGGCGCGGTGGCGCAGGTTCGCCCATGCCTCCTCGCCCCCGATGTCGTCCGCGATCCGGTAGTCGTCCAGTGAATACGCGGACGCCGCCGCATCCGGGTTGCCGCGCCAGGCCTTGATCCGCTGCGAGGCTTTCGACCGCTGCCACAGTCCGATGAGCCACAGCCCGGTGACGCCCCAGCGGGCGAGCCGGTCCAGCTCCTCGTCCGGGATCGCATCCAGGGTCCGGATGTCGCGCGCATACCACCGCGAGAGCTGGTCCAGCCAGACGTGCGTGCTCTTCGCGATCAGCACCAGGCGCGGCATCCACGCGGAGTCGCTGGAGAACCGCTCCGGCTCGGCGTCGAGGCCCGTCAGGTCCGGCACCTCGCCGTGGCCGTCACCCGGCCCGCCGTCGCCCCCGCCGCCGAACCGCAGGTGGAGCCCCCGCTCCTCTTCCTCGATCACGTCGAGCGTCAGCAGCATCCGGTCCAGCAGCGCGTCGAGCGCGTCGCCCAGGAGCCCGCGCCAGCGCTCGCGCACGTAGCGCAGCTGCCCTGCGAGCGACGTCGGGTGGGCACGGGCGGGGGCGCGGAGGAGCTCGACCAGGGTCTCGCCCTGGGGGCCGATCGGGGCCAGCGACGCGTGGTACGTCTCGAGCGACGCCACAGCCCCGTCGCGTTCCTCGTCGGGGAGCGGCGAGTCGTCCACGAGGTCGCGCATGGGCCGGGCCGCCGGGTTCTCGTTGGCGATCCGGAGCAGCAGCAGCTCCTCGAGGCGATCGGGCTCCGGCCGGCCGGCGACGTCCGGGAACTCCTCCGCCACCGCGTCCAGCAGCTCGTCCAGCGCGGGCTCGCCGAGCGCCTCCCCCACGGCGCCCGCCGCCACGGGCATGGCCGCGGCCGCCTCCAGCTCGCCGGCCTTGTCCACGAGCAGGCGGAAGATCTCGTGGAGCAGGTCGAGGGCCGCCAGCTCGCCCGCCTGGACGCTCGGCTCGCCGGGGCGTCGGGTGGCGTTGACGGCCGTTGCCACGAGGCGCGCGACGGCGACGTCGGCCGCGAGCAGCGAGGCCGCGGGCGCCGGGGTGGCAGGGACCGTGCCAGGCGCCAGCGAGGTCGGGGAGACCGCGCGCGCGGGTCCCGGGGCCAGGCCCGGGGCGACGACCGCGTCGAGCTGGAACCGGCGTCGCGCGGTGCGCGAGATGGGCAGGGCTCGCATGGGGTGAGTGTCGCACGCCGCCCACGACCTTCGCCCGGGCGGCGCCCGGGCCTCCGCCACCCGTCAACCGCTCAGCGGCTCTCCCGGCCCATGACGGCCGGTTTCGTCCGCTCAGCGGACCCTCCGGCGCACGGCGCGGACGCGCACGGCACCCTTGGCCGCTGGGCGGCTCGAATCGCACGTGATGGGCTCGTTCACCCGCCGGGCGGCGGGGCAGCGATCCGCGACGCGACGGCGAGGGTCAGCCGCCCCCGGCCTCGCGAGCTGCGTCCACGCGCTCGACCGCGCGCCGGAGGAGCTCGAACGCGGCGGGGTCGAACTCGTATGTCCACTCCCGGAGCCGCTCGGGCCGCTCGAACCGGCTCTCGAGGCCCAGGGCCATCGCCTCGCGCGACAGGAGGACCAGGTCCGCGTCGCGGTCTACGAGCTCGATCTCGTCGTCCGTGTGCGCGACCGCCGAGATGATCTCGACCCCGGTCGCCCCCGCGAGCACCAGGACCTCGGCAATGTTCTCGACTCCGCGCGACGACCCGCAGACCAGCCCAACCTTCGAGCCCGACGGCAGCCCGGCGACCTCGTGGACCAGCGACATGTAGCCGGGACCCACCAGCATCGCCACCACCGGGACGCGCCCCGCGACGTACGCCTGGGCCTCGTCGGCGTGGAAGGTCGTGGTGGCGACCAGGTCGTAGTGGTAGCGGTCGAGGCGGTCGGGCAGCTCCTCGAGCAGCACCGGGATCGCCTCGATCCGTTCCGGGAACGCCTCGGTGATCCGCTCGGCGTCCACGTTCGCGTCGGCGGTCGTGCACTCGGCGAACAGGACGCGGACGTGCGGCCCGGGGCGCTTGCGCTCGGTGGCGGCGGTGAAGGTGGCCTGGGCCACCTCGTCGGGCGTGAACCCCAGCTGCGCCGCGCGACGCAGCGTCTCGGCCACGATCCCGGCCAGCGCCTCCGACCCCCGGCGCACGGGCGGCCGGTCCACGACCCGGGTCCCTGCCCCGTGTCGCCCGATCACGTACCCGGCGTCCGCGAGCCGCCGGTACACGGCGCGGACGGTGTTGGGGTTGACGCGCAGCACGGCGCCGAGCTCGCGCACGGGCGGCAGCCGGGTGCCGGGCTGGAGCCGCCCCGATTCGATCTGGTAGGCGAGCTGCCAGTAGATCTGGGTGGAGATCGGGACGTCCGAGTCGCGCTCGATGTCCAGCTCGTGATGGCCCGGGACGGTCCCGGTCACGGCGAGCCGTTCGGAGGGTGCTGCAGGGCCATTCCGACTACTTGACACAGTGGAGTAGTCCAACTATCGTCTTGCTTGGCCTAGTTGACTATATCAATCGAAGCGCCCCACGCAGATAGCCAGAAAGACGAGCTCCGATGGAACTCCTCCTGATCGCGATCATCATCCTGCTCCTCGGCGCGTTCGCTGTCACGGCGAGCGAGTTCGGCGTGGACTCGCGGGATGGCTTCGACGGCCCGCACCACCCGTCCTATCCCATCGGGATCGGCTGATCCCGCCACCACATCCCTGGCGCCGACCCTCCCCCTCCTTCCGGCGCCAGGAACGACGGCCCCCGGGTCAACCCGGGGGTCGTTGGATTCCCGGGCAGGCGTGTCATGCGTGCGGGGGCGGCTGGCCGACCTCGCTGAGCGCCTGCCGGTAGATCGTCGCGCCGTCGATGCCCAGGTGGGGCGAGCGGAAGGTCGTGAGGTCGGAGACGAGCCGGCGCTCGAGCGCTGTCCCGGCCAGGCCATCCACGAGCCGCACCGCGCGGGCGGCGGCCCGCAGCACCTGGCGGGTCTCGGGGCGCGCCGGGTCGTCCCAGTACCAGCCGTCGGAGGCGAACATCGCCAGGCGCCAGCGCTGGGCCTCGAGCAGGTCCAGCAGCCGCCGGCGGTCCGTGGCGCCGGCCCGCGCGCCCAGCTGGCCCGCGGCGAACGCCTCGGCCTCCGCGGTCCCGATCACCACGTCCACGTAGCGGTCCCGGGCCGCCCACGGGTCCGCGAGCCCGGGCAGGTCGCGGGCCACCCGGTCCGTCACGGCATCGATGGCGCCCGCAAGCCGGTCGAAGGCGCTCCGCAGCGGCCACTTCCAGCGCCCGTCCGCCACGTCGGGGCACTCACCGGACCAGCGGGCAACGCCGTGGTGGCAGCTCCAGGACGTCCGGTCGCGCACCCGGATCCCGGCATGGGGGTGGCCCTCGCGCTCCGCCACCGCGGTCGCGAGGTCCACGACGTCGAACCCACGGTCCGGGTTCGAGGGGTCGGGTGCCACCAGCCACTGGAGGAACAGGTCGCGGAACGGCTGGTGGTGGCCGTACAGCTCGCCGTCGCTCGCGACCAGCACCAGCGGCGGGGTCCCGTCGGGCATCCCCACCCCCAGGCGCGGCGCGACGCGCTCGCGCGCGAAGCGATCTGCATCGGCGGTGGTCGAGGGCTCGAACGAGACCGCCGCCGAGAGATCGCCGTCGTAGAACGCCACGATGATGTGCTGCTCCCCGCCGACATCCACGCGGTACGGCCGGCGGGCGTCCACGTGCGGGACGTCGGCCTGCCACGGGGCGAGGATCGTGGCTCGGACGCCGGCCTCGGCGAGGACCCGGAGCGTCGGCAGGTCAACCGCGGTCTCCGGCAGCCACAGCCCGGAGGCAAGCCGGCCGAACCGGTGCTCGAAGTCGCGCAGGCCCCACAGGACCTCGGTGCGCCGGTCGTGGAGCGGCGCCAGGGGCAGGATCGAGTGGTGGAATGCCTGCGCGATGCCCGAGGCGCCGGCGGCGGCGAACCTGGCCAGGACGTCGGGGGCCTCGACCGCGAGGTAGGCCGCGAGCGTGGGTCCGAGATCCCACGACAGGTGCGGCAGGACCGCACGCTCGGCGTTCGGCCGGTAACACTCGGCGGTGATCCGCGCGTTCCAGTCGCGGAACGGCGCCGCGGAGGCGTCGGCGGGCACGTGGCCCGAGAACGGATCCACCCGCGACGGCTGGTAGAAGTGCGCGTGGACGACGAGGCGGCCGCGGCTCACCCGAGGCGGCTCCACCGGCGGCGGCTCGTGCTCACGCGCGTGCGGCGGCCTCCTCTGCCGCCCGGTCGCGCGCGACGGTCACCGCCTGGCGGACCGCGAACCGCCGTGACTCGCCGGGCGCCAGCCGGACCGGCCACGAGACGAGCAGGCCGCTGCCCTGGTACACGCGCTCGAAGCCGGCCTCGGAGTTGGAGATCGTCTCGATCGGCGCCCACCAGGCGTCGCCGGCGGGCTCGATCGACGCCTGCACCGCCACGCCGACCCAGTCGTTGCCGTAGCCGATGGCACCGGTCCCCGCCGCCTGGCCGGATCCGTCGTGGGCCGAGCGGGCGCCGGCGACGTCGTACCACGCGGACGGGTTGCCGCCGCCGCCCAGGAGGTGGAGCGACAGCTCGAGGCCCAAGCGGGCCTCGATCGGCTCGGCACCGCGGTGGTGGACCTCGAGCTCGATGACCAGCTCCGGGTCCAGGCGGCCGCCCAGCATCCGGACCGTCTTGCCCACGGTGAGCGGCTGCCCGAGCGCCGTACCGTTCCGCGACAGCGACACCTGGCCCGGCGCGAGGTGGTCGACCGCGAACTCGCCGTCGCGGAAGTCGCCGAGCTCCGCCTCGCTCGCGGTCGCGACGGCTTCGGGCGTCACGTCCGGCGCCAGGAACCGCACCAGGCCCGTCCGGCGCTCGTGGTCGTCGTAGAACAGGCGGCGGGACAGCCCGGGCTCCTTGACCATCACCAGGTCGTGGATCGAGGCAGGCGCACCGCCCTCGGCCACCGCAGGGCCCTCGTCGTCGGGCGGCTTCGCCTCGTGGGCGCGCAGCGTGTCGTGGTAGGCCTCCGGCCGGCGGCGCAGCACGGCGGCCATCGCATGGCGCGCGGCACGGAGGTCCCAGCCACCGATCCCGCCGCCCTCGGCCGGCTTGACCGTGACCACCTGGCCCGGGTCGGCGAGGTACGCCTCCGTCAGACCGTCGAGGTCGAGGTCCGTGAGCTGTGCGATGCGCGGCCAGCCGATGATCGCGTCGGCCGCATCCTCGGCCGCGATCAGGTGCTCGTACGTGGCGAGGCGCATGTGCGAGATGTAGATCCCGCCGAACAGCCCGTGCCAGTAGCAGTCGTTGGACTGGCCGCGGTGGAGGTGGTCGAGCGCCTCGGTCCTGTCCGCGCCCGAGGGCATCGACGCGACCTTGGCCGACGTCCGGAGCATCTGCTTGTGGAGGTCGTTGATCTCGCGGTACTTGACCTGGAAGTTGCGCCAGAACCCGCCCCGCAGCCAGCGCGCCTCGGGCCGCCGCGCCGCGACTGCCTTGTGGAGCAGCGGCGCGAACACCGCGGTCTCGCCGGGCGGCAGCGCCCACTCGCCCATCTCGGCGTACGAGGAGGTGGGCACGTACAGGCGACCGATCGGAGGCTCCCGGTCCAACCACTGCGACGGCGTCACGGTCGTGAGCCAGTCCGCGTTGGCCTCGATCGCCTCGAAGAACCGCTCTACCCAGCGACCGCCGCCCCAGCAGTGCTCGTAGGTCGTGGGCCAGGCGCCGAACTTCTCGCCGTCGTCGCCCATCATCCCGACCCGGTCGCCGGCCGCGGTTGCGTGGTCGCGCAGGTAGCCGATCACGTCCTCCACCGACCCGAACGGGATCCGGTATCGCAGGCCCTGCTCGGTGCCGAACACCGTCAGCAGCCGGCCCTGGTCGTCGGTCGTGTAGGCCCCCCAGAGGTTCTCCTCGGGGATCGCCGCGGCCCGGAAGTGCTGGTCGTCGAGGATCGTCCAGCGGTAGCCGGCGGTCGCCAGCGAGGTGGGCAGGTCCGGCTCCCACACGCGCTCCGCCAGCCAGGCGCCCTGCGGGCGACGGCCCGTGATGCCCTCGATCACCGCGGCCATGCGGGTCAGCTGGTCGACCCGGTCGTGCTCTGGCAGCGACGCGAGGACGGGCTCGTACAGCCCGCCGCCCAGGAGCTCCACCTGGCTGACGGCGACCAGCGACGCCAGCCGCTCCAGGAACTCCGGTCGCTCCGCCGCCAGCCACTCGAGCAGGGGTCCGGTGTAGTGGAGCGAGAGGCGGACGCCCGGGTGGCGCTCGAGGGCCTCGAGCATCGGCAGGTAGGCCTGGTCGTAGACCTCCGCGAACACCCAGCCGAAATTGCCGACCGGCTGATGGTTGTGGATCGCCAGCGCCAGCGAGATCCGGGGGGCCACGGTGCGTCCTCTGTGGTGGTGGGGGTGTTGGGCAGGACCGGGCAGGCGCGTATGCTCCGGCGGCTCAGCCCGCCTCGGCGGGCGCGGGTTCGGGCTCGGCGGCGGCGCGCGCCGCCGGGACGTACAGCCGCTCCACGTACTCGTGGAGCATCCGGGTCGTCGAGAAGCGCCAGATCGTGCTGGCGATCGAGTTGCGCATCAGCTGGGTCCAGCGGGCGGGGAACCCCTGCGCATCACGCTCGTAGTAGGCCGGCACCAGCTCCTGCTCCAGGATCCGGTACAGGTCCTGGGCATCGGCCCAGTCCTGGGCGCCCTCGTCGGGGCTGGTCTCCCGCCCGCCGATCGCCCACCCGTTGTCGCCCGTCCAGCCCTCGTCCCACCAGCCGTCGAGCACGCTGACGTTGACGATCCCGTTGGCGGCGGCCTTCATGCCGGACGTGCCCGAGGCCTCGAGCGGGCGCCGGGGGTTGTTGAGCCAGACGTCCACGCCCTGCACGAGGAAGCGGGCGATCCGGATGTCGTAGTCCTCGAGGATGAACACCCGGTTGCGGAGCTTCGATCCCCGCGAGCGGCCGAAGATGTCCTGGATCACACCCTGGCCCGGGCGGTCCGCCGGGTGTGCCTTGCCGGCGAAGATGAACTGGACCGGCCGGTCCGGGTCCCAGACCAGGCGTGCCAGGCGGTCCAGGTCCGAGAACAGCAGCGAGGCCCGCTTGTAGGTCGCGAACCGGCGGGCGAAGCCGATGGTCAGGATCGACGGATCCAGGATCTCCTCGAGCTCCTCGAGCGTCGACGGCGCTTCGCCGTGGCGGGCGAACTGGCTGCGCAGGCGACCCCGGGCGAAGATCGCGAGCTCCAGCTTCTGGCGCTGGTGGGCCTCCCACAGCTCGCGCGTGGGAACCTTGTCGACGCGCTCCCAGAACCGCCCCTCGGCGGGCTGGTCGTCCATCAGGTCGAGGTCCGCGTTGGTCCACCGCTCGAGCGCGTCGCGCACCGGCTGGCCGACCCACGACGGCGTGTGGACGCCGTTGGTGATGCCCAGGATGTCGTGCGGCATGACGCCCTGCCAGGTGGCGTTGGCAGTGTGGCCGTGGAGCTGCGACACGGCGTTGGCGCCGGTCGTGAGGCGGAGCGAGAACGCGGTCATGTCGAACTGGGAGGGGTCCTCGTCCACGCCGCGGCCGAGGTCGAGCACGGCGGCCATGGGCACGCCGCCCGTACCCGGCCGCCCGTCGCCGTCGAGGAGTGGCCCCGCGACCCGGCGGACCAGGTCCCCGTCGAAGCGCTCGTTGCCGGCCGAGACCGGGGTGTGGATCGTGAACACGCTGTTGCGGCGGATCTCCGGCCACGCTCGATTGAGCGGCGTGCCCGCGGCCACCAGCTCCCGGGCCCGCTCGGCGAGCAGGAACGCGGAGTGGCCCTCGTTGAGGTGCCAGACCGCGGGGTCGAGGCCCAGGGCGCGCAGCGCCCGCACCCCGCCCACGCCGAGCACGAGCTCCTGGTGCAGCCGCATCTCGCGGCCGCGCACGTAGAGCATGTGGGTGATCGGGCGGTCCGAGTCGTCGTTGTCGGGGACGTCCGTGTCCAGCAGCATGACCGGCACCCGCCCGACCTGGACGACCCACACCGCGGCGAACAGCTCGCGGCCGGGCAGCTGCACGCGCACCGTCAGCGGCTGCCCGAGGCGGTCGAGGGCGCGCAGGATCGGCAGCCGGGCCAGCTCGTAGTCCGGGTAGGCGTGCTCCTGGTGCCCGTCGGCATCGATCGTCTGGCGGAAGTAGCCCTTGCGGTACAGGAGCCCGACGCCGACCAGCGGCAGGGCCATGTCGGAGGCGGTCTTCATGTGGTCGCCGGCGAGCACGCCGAGCCCGCCCGAGTAGATGCCGAGCGACTCGTGGAACCCGTACTCCGCGCAGAAGTAGGCGATCGGGCCGTCCAGCGCCTCGCCGTGATGGCGGGCGAACCAGTGGTCCGTGCCGTTGGCCATGTACGCGTCGAACTCCCGGAGGAGGTCGTCGTACTCGGCGAGGAACGCGGGGTTGTCCAGCAGCTGGTCCCACTGGACCGGGCCCTGGAGCAGCGGGACCGGGTTCCGGTAGCGGGCCCAGGCGGCGGCGTCGATGCGCGAGAACAGGATCCTCGTGCGGGGATGCCAGCTCCACCACAGGTTGTATGCGAGCCGGCGGAGGCCCTCGAGGGCGGGCGGGAGGTGGAAGTGCGCTCCGGGCGCGACCGGGACTCGGACGAGGGGCTCCATGAGCGCGCAATGATAGCCCCCATGCGCTGGGCTTGTGAACCGGTTTAGGGCGTGCGGCCGTGGCGGTCGTGCCGGAAGGCGCCCGCTGTGGCTGGCCTCCCGCCGGCGCTCCCGCCTCCCGCCGGCGCTCCCGAGACGGCCTCTTGCTCCGGATCTGCGCCTGCCGTGCATCTCCGCGCACCGAAGACGGCGTGGAGCGGGCCGGACCGCTCCGGATACGGTCCGCCACGCCTGGTAGGCATACGAGGCGGCGGAGGCGGCGCTGCGCACCCGAGGTGGCCGGCCGGGACACGCAGCCGCAGTACGATGCCGCGCATGGTCATGCGCGTCGCCCTGCTCGCGTCCGAGTGCGAGCCGTGGGCCAAGACCGGCGGCCTCGCGGACGTGGTGGACGCCCTGGCGCGGGCCCTGGGGCGGCTGCCGGAAGCCGGGACGGAGATCGCGGCCCCAGTGGACGTGTTCCTGCCCCGCTACCGGTCCGTCCCGGTCCCGGCCGACGCCGTGGGCGAGCCGGCGCTGCGGATCGAGGATCCCGCGGGCGGCGCACCGATCGAGGTCGCGATCGTCGACGTCGCGGCGGACGGCTACCGGCTGCGGCTGGTGGACGTGCCGCGCGCCTTCGACCGGGACGCCTTCTACGACCACCCCGACGATCCGTGGCGGTTCGCCGTCCTGTGCCGCGCGGCGCTGGCCGCGCTCCGGCGCGACGGGACGCCGCTCGACGTCCTCCACGTCCACGACTGGCACACGGGACCGGCGCTCCTGGAGCGGGCCCGGGGCGAAGCCGCGGGCGACCCGTTGTTCGCGGATCTCGCGGTCGTGGCGACGCTCCACAACCTCGCCTACCACGGCTGGACGCCGCTGGCGCAGCTCGGGCAGCTGGGCCTCGCGCCCGGTGAGCCGCTGGCCGGCACGAACCCCGACGGCATCGACCTCCTGCTCACCTCCATCGAGCGATCGGAGGTCGTCAACACGGTCTCGCCCGGGTTCGCGCGCGAGGCGCTCATGCCGGCCTTCGGGATGGGGCTCGATGGCGCGCTGCGCGCGAAGGGCGACCGGTTCATCGGCATCCTCAACGGCATCGACCCCACGGTCTGGGACCCGGCGACGGACACGGCGCTGGCGGCGCCGTACATGCGCGGGTCGCTGGGCGGCAAGGCCGCCTGCCGGCGCGACCTCCTGGGGCGGCTCGGCTTCGACCCCGACGACGAGGGCGTGGTGGCCGGCACGATCGGGCGGATGGACCCCCAGAAGGGGTTCGACCTCCTGGCCGACGGCGCGCGCGACCTCCTCGAGGCTGGCGTGCGGATCGTCGTCCAGGGCAGCGGTCATGCGTCGCTCGCCGATCCGTTCCGGGCGCTGGCGGCGGCGAACCCGACCCGGGTGGCCCTCATCGAGCGGTTCGACCGGGACATGGCCCGACGGATCTACGCCGGCGCGGACCTGTTCCTCATGCCGTCGCGGTTCGAGCCCTGCGGGCAGGGCCAGATGATCGCCCTGCGCTACGGGACCCCGCCCGTTGTGCGGCGGACCGGCGGCCTCGCGGACTCGGTGATCGACGTGGACGATCGGCCGGGCGAGGGGACCGGGTTCGTGTTCGACCGGGCGACGCCGGCGGCGCTGGTGGCGGCCATCGGGCGGGCGACCGCGCTCCGGGCCGAGGACGGCAGTGCGTGGGCGGCGCTGGTGGACCGCGGCATGGCGGTGGACTTCGCCTGGGACACGGGTCCCGCGTCCGCGTATCTCGGCGCCTACCGGCGGGCGGTCGCGATCCGGCGGGGCTAGGCGGAACCAGGGGCTCGCGGGAGACCCCACGGCCGTGCGAGAATCGGGCCTCGATCCCGACCCACAGCGGCCACCCCGCCGCCCGGAGGCCACGATGCCGAAGCAGTTCGTCGTCCAGGTGACCAACAAGCCCGGCCAGATGGCCCTGCTCGCCGAGCAGATGGCCGCGCGCGGCGTCGACCTGCGGGCCATCGGCGGCGGCGGCCTCGGAGAGGTCGGCCACTTCATCATGACCACCGCCGACGACGATACCGCGCGCAAGGTCCTCGAGGATGGCGGCTGGACGTTCCTCGAGGGCGAGTCCCTGCTCGCCGAGGTGGACGACCGCCCGGGCGGGATGGCGAAGATCGCCCGCGCGCTCGCGGACGCCAACGTGAACGTCCTCGGCCACCTGTTCATCGGGCGGTGGGGGGATCGGGCCACGTTCGCGTTCGTCGTGGACGACCCGGAGAAGGCGCGCCCGATCCTCGAGCGCCACTGACGACGCCGCGGCGCCGGCACCGACCCCCGTCGCGGCACGGTCCAGGTCGCGGCACGGGCGCTTCCCGCCGCGGATCCAGGCGCCGGCGCGGGCCCCTGGGCGGACCGGTGGGGTCCGGTACGTTCGTCCTGGTACTCGTTGACGCGGGGCACCGAGAAGCGCACGAAACGCTGGTCAACCCGGGTGTCCGAGGGGCATGCTGCCGGGCACGCTCGTCATCGTCGGCGGGCCCGGTCTCGGGGAGTGTTCATCGATGCGCCGCGTTCTAGCGCTGTTCCTCGCCCTCATCCTCCTCGCGCTCGCCGCGGTCCCGGTCTCGGCCGACACCGTCCGGCGCACCTGGCGCGCGAGCATCGGTACCTCCGGCGCCAACGGGACCGCCACCCTGTGGGCGTACCTGGACGGCGACGCGCGCCTGCTGCTCAACCTGCACGGGCTGCGGCCGGCGGCGACGTACGCGGTCGAGATCCGAGGCGGCTCGTGCGCCTCGCTGGGCTCCGTGCTGACCCGGGCCCAGGCGGCGACGATGGACGCGATCGGCGGCTTCTACGGCTACCGCCACCTGTCCCAGGCCCAGATGAACGACGTGTGGACCGTTGCCCGCAAGGGCTCGATCGTCATCCGGCTCGCGTCCGGCACGTCGGTCCGGTGCGCCACCCTCGCCTTCAACCGGGCGACGCGCGTGCGGATCCCCGCCTACTCGATCGACCTGCCGGTCATCCCGGGCCCCAGCGGCTACCCGCCCTGCAACGTCGCGATGTACATCCGCGAGCTCTCGCAGCCGCGGGAGCCGGGCGTGACGATGATCTACTCCCACGCCCGCCGGGGCATGTTCCTCCCCCTGCTCAGCGCATCGAAGATCAACAACGGCGCGGCGATGATCGGCAAGCTCGTCTATGTGTACACGAGCGACAGCAAGGCGGTCGTGTACAAGATCACCCAGGTCCGGCGCCACGTGTCGTCGATCCAGAGCGCGTTCGGGGTCACCAGCGAGCGCCTCTGGCTGTACACGTCGGAGGGGCCGAACTTCACCTACCCCAAGCTGGTCATCGTCGCCACGCGGGTGAAGATCGTGTCGGCGACGTACAGCGCCTCGCACCCCAAGCCCAGGCCCGTCTCCTGCTGACCTGACCGGGCCGGCCGCTCGGTGGGCCGGCCTCGCCACGCCGCGAGGCCGGCGTTACGCTGGGCCGCGACGAGGAGGTGGCGCGGATGCGGGTCGGGATCATCGTCCCCCAGGGCTGGACGGGGGAGTACGACGGCTGGGACGCGCCGCGCGCCTGGGCGCGCACGGTCGCGGTCGCACACGAGGCGGACGCGCTCGGCTTCGACTCGATCTGGCTGTTCGACCACCTCCAGACCGAGCCCGTACCGACCGACGAGATCACGTTCGAGGCCTTCGTCGGGCTGTCCGCGCTGGCGGTCGAGACGGCGAGGGTGCGGCTCGGGCACCTCGTGCTGTGCGCCGGCTACCGCAACCCGGCGCTGGTGGCGAAGATGATCTCGACGCTCGATGTCGTGTCCGGCGGGCGGGCGGAGCTGGGCCTCGGCGCCGGCTGGAAGGAGGACGAGTTCACCGCCTACGGCTGGGGATTCCCGCCGCTGCGGACCCGCATGGAGGGGCTCGAGGACACGCTCGAGATCGCGACCCGGATGCTCGGCGGCGGCCGGGCGACCTACGCCGGGCCGGTGTACGCCGTGCACGACGCGATCAACGTGCCGCGCGGCCTGCAGCGGCCGCGGATCCCGATCCTCGTCGGCGGCAACGGCCCCAACCGGACCTGGCGCCTGGCGGCGCGGTTCGCGGACGAGCTGAATCTCGACTGGCTGTCGCCCGAGGAGATCGTGGCGGCGCGCCCGGTGATCGCGTCGCGGTGCGAGGAGATCGGGCGGGACCCCGCCACGCTGCGGGTCTCGGTCAACATCGGGCGCGACGACTCGGCAGTGGAGGGTGAGCCGCGCGTGG
The DNA here is from genome assembly GCA_001797035.1 of Chloroflexi bacterium RBG_16_72_14. Classification (GTDB taxonomy): domain Bacteria; phylum Chloroflexota; class Limnocylindria; order Limnocylindrales; family CSP1-4; genus CAIXZV01. The sequence continues at coordinate 12,207 of MGOE01000019.1, read as the reverse complement.
ACCTGCTGCGGCGCTACCGCGAGGCGGGTGTTGACCGGGTGATGACGCTGCTCGCCGCCTCGGCGGACGATGGCGGCGCGCTGGCGCGGTTCGCCGAGGACTGCGCGACCGCGGGCGCGGAGCTGCACCGGACCTGAAAGCGGCAGGTGTGGGCCCAAGGGCCTGACCGGGCCGGTCGCGATGGAGGGTCTGCCATGACGGACGCAATCGGGGCACGCAAGCGCATCGGGCTGGTGGCCCACGACAACCGCAAGCCGGACCTCATCGAGTGGGCAGTCTGGAACCGGGAGCTGCTCGTCGCCCACGACCTGGTGGCCACGGGCACGACCGGGGCGCTGCTCGAGGAGGAGCTCGGCGTCGCGGTCCGGAAGCTCCACAGCGGCCCGTTGGGAGGCGACCAGCAGCTGGGTGCGCTGATCGCGGAGGGCGCGGTCGACATGCTGGTGTTCTTCTGGGACCCGCTCGAGCAGCAACCCCACGATCCCGACGTCAAGGCGCTGCTCCGGATCGCGATCGTGTGGAACATCCCGGTCGCCTGCAATCGGTCATCGGCCGACTTCATGATCTCGTCGCCGCTGATGACCGATGCCTATGAGCGCCGGATCCCCGACTACGGCGATCACCTCAACCGGTTCGTCCGGCGCTGACGCCACCGGCGCCGGCCGCGTGACCGGGACTCGTGCGGCGGTGTCGAGGGGGACTTTCGTCCAGTAGGACGGCCCGATGCGCCCGGCCGACAATCCTCCGACCACCGTGGGCGTGGGCGTTGCCGGCCTGCGCGCTCGGAGGGCACGGAGCTGCGTCCCCACATGACGATGGAACCGGTCGTCCTCGATCACCAGCCGATCACGCGATCGCGCACCGTTCGCCCCGTGCTGCTGCTGGTTGTCTACGGCGTGTTCCTGGTGGTCGTCGGCGTGACGGCATCGGCGCAGGCGATCCTGGTCTCCGCCCACTTCTCGGCCTCGGTGCTCAGCACCAGCGTCGCGTCCGATGCGGCGATCGTCCGCGCGTTCGCCAACGGCGGCCTGACGGCCGCCGACCTGGGGCCCGCGGCGAGCCCCGAGCGGGTGGCCACGCTCGGTGGGGAGCTCCTCCAGCTCGCAGACGGGGCCGGGATCGCCCGGCTCGAGATCCGCGACCCGGCCGGCGTCGTGCGGCTGGCAACGGATCCGGCGGCGGTGGGGCGTTCGATGGTCGTCACGCCGGCGTTCGCGTTCGCCGCCCAGGGGAACGTCGAGGCGGCCTTCATCGAGCCCGGGGGCGACAGGGAGACGGCCGCCGGCGCCGCGCTCGAGGTGACGGCCGACACGAGCATCCTGCGCACGTACCTGCCGCTCGAGGACGATTCGGGTCGCACGCTGGCGGTGGTGGCTGTCTGGCGCGACGCTGGTCCGCTGCTCGCGCCGCTGGCCGGCATCGGGCGCGACATCGTGCTGGTGACGCTCGCCGCGGCCGGGATCGCGGGCCTGGTCCTGTTCCTCGTCTTCCGGGCTGCCCAGGACCGGATCACCCGCCAGGCCCGGCAGCTCCTCGAATCCACGCGCCGCGACCCGCTCACCGGTCTCCTCAACCACGGCGCACTCGTGACCGAGCTGGCGGAGGCGCTGGAGCGCGCACGGCGCGACGGTGTGGCGATCGGCGTCGCGCTGGTCGACCTCGACAACTTCCGTCTCCTCAACGACACGCACGGGCACGAAGCCGGCGACACCGCGTTGCGGACGCTGACCCGGTCGCTTGGGCGCCATGTGCCCGAGGGCGCCGTGTGCGGCCGCTACGGCCCGGACGAGTTCCTGGTGATCGCCGAGGCGGCGCGGATCGCCGAGCTCGCGCCCGCGCTCGACCGGCTCCGCCACGCGCTCGTGGACGACAGCCTCCAGTTCGCGGCGTCCGAGCGCCTGCCGATCACGATCAGCGCGGGCATCGCCACCTACCCGCTGGATGCCGACTCGGTGACCGCGCTGCTGGCCGAGGTCGCCCAGGTCCTGGGCGAGGCGAGGTCCGGCGGCGGTGACGCGGTCCGGGTCGCGAGCCGGGCCGCCCCGAGCGAGGCCGCCCGGGGGTTCGACGTTCTCCAGGGCCTCGTGTTCGCCATCGACACCAAGGACCGCTACACCAAGCGCCACTCGGAGGACGTTGCCCGGTACGCGGTCTTCCTCGCGCACCGCCTGGGGCTCGAGCCGGCGCTCGTCGATGTCATCCGTTCGGCGGGGCTGCTCCACGACGTGGGCAAGATCGGGATCCCGGAAGCCGTGCTGCGCAAGCCGGGCAGGCTCACGGATCTCGAGTACGACATCGTGAAGCAGCACGTGGCGCTCGGCGAGTCGATCGTCCGCGGGCTGGTCCAGCTGGACGAGGTACGGCTGGGCATCCGCCACCACCACGAGCGCTGGGACGGCCAGGGCTATCTCGACGGCCTCGCGGGCGAGGAGATCCCGCTCGTGGCCCGCATCCTTGCCGTGGGCGACGCGTTCTCGGCGATGACCACCACGCGCCCGTACCGGAAGGCCCTCGATGTCCGCGAGGCGCTCGTCCGGCTGGGCGACGCGGCGGGAACGCAGCTGGACGAGACCCTGGCCCGCTCCTTCATCGAGGGGATCGAACACGACCCCGCGCCGCCGCTGCCGGGCCTCGAGGCGCGCGGCACGCTGTGGGTCCCCGCGCGGCAGGTGGCATGACGCGTCGGGCGGCGGCCCCCCTGCTCGCGGCGTGGCTTGTCGTCCTGGTCGTCGCGCTTCCGGCGCGCGCGGTCGTCGACCTGTGGACGCTGGACGCTGCCCCGCGGTCGATGACCGAGGGGCAGCAGACCTCGGTGGACGTCACCGCGACGAACACCGGGCTGATCCTCGCAAGTCCGATCGGCTGCGTGACGGTGACGGTCCCGGAGTCGTTCGACGTCGAATCGGCATCGGTCGTCGCGGTCCCGGAGGGCGCCTCCTGGGACGCCAGCGTGAGTGGCGGCTCGGGGTCCAGCCTGGTCCGGTTCAGGGCCGACGACGGCGACGGCGCCCTGGACCCGGGGGAGTCGGGCGTGTTCAGGATCCAGGTCGCCGCGGCGCGGGCCGGCCTGTTCACCTGGACCGGCCGCGCCTACAGCGACTGGGACTGCTCGGGCGGCGCATTCCTCCCCCAGGCGCTCGTGGTGGAGGTCAAGGCGGCGCCGGTGGCAACGCCCGCGCCCACCCCGAAGCCAACGCCTTCCCCGACGCCCGCCCCCACGCACAGCCCCACGCCGGCCCCAACCCGGACCCCGATACCGGCGTCACCCACGCCGGCCCCGACCCCGTCCGAGCGTCCGACTCCCAGCCCGGCGCCCACGCCCTCCGCCGG
>MGOE01000019.1:7556-8757 GCA_001797035.1 Chloroflexi bacterium RBG_16_72_14 | reverse complement strand
CGCCTCGCGTACCGGGTCCCGGTCCTGGAACCGGACGCAGAGCCCGCGCTCGAGGTCTCGGCGAGCTCGGTCGGGATGACCCTGGGCGTGGCCTGGGCGGTGCCGACGATGGCCTTTGGCGTGCCCGGCCTGCTGCTGATCGTGATCCTGCTCGCGCAGGCGACAGGGGGCCTCGTGTGGCTCCCCGTCGTGCGGCGGCGGATCGGGGCGTGGGGGCCGCGACGGCGAGCCAGCGTCGGACGGTAGCCGCCCGCGCTCCAAGCCCGTCAGCCGGGGGCCACGAACCGGACGTCGCCGCCCTCGGGGGCGAGCAGGCCGAGCAGGGCGACCGCCTCGGCCTCCACCGGGGCCCGGTCGGCGCCCGACAGCCGCGCCAGCGGCTCGACCTCGATCACGGCCCGGGCGCCCCCACCGGCCTTCACCCCGGGCCGCTGCAGGCGCCAGAACCCGGCCATGAACCCGTCCACGAGGAACGACGGCCCGCCCCGGTCCCGGGCGATGACCCGGAACGCGTCGGGGACGATCCGCGACCGGTCGTCGTGCGACAGCAGCGCGTTGTCGTAGTCCGGCAGGAACCGGACGGGGGCCGGCAGGTCGGCCTCGGCGAACAGCCAGTCCGGGACGTCGAACAGCTCGCGGCCCGCCTCGTCGCGGAACGTGTGCAGCCCGGGGCGGAGCCGGTCGAGCACAGCCCGCATCCCCGTCAGGCGCGACCACGCCGTGACGTCCGCGACCGACGCCGGGCCGAAGGCCGCGAGGTACCGCAGCACCGCGGCGTCGGGGGAGGGATCCGCGCCCATCGGCCGGCCGGTCGCACGGTCGAGCGCCCCGAGCGCCGGCTCCGCGACCCGTCCCCACGCCCCGCGCGGCGGGACCTGGTAGGTCGGCAGGAGGTTGCGGACCGCGTAGGCCAGCGTGGTGGCGTCGTTGGCCGGGAAACGCTCGGCCATCGCCACCCGGAGCTCGCCCAGCGGCCGCGGCCGCTCCTCGACCAGCGCCCGCCCGACCGCGAGCACCTTCCCCAGGTCCACGCCCTCCAGCCCGACGCTCCAGGTCCGGTTTCGATACAGCTCGGCATCGAGCACGGGCTGCATGACCGCCCGCAGCGACAGCGCATCCTCGACCGTGACCAGGTGGATCGTGGACCGCATGAGCGCCATCCGGACCAGCCGTCCTTCGAGGACATCGGCGCCAACGGCCT
>MGOE01000019.1:4865-7540 GCA_001797035.1 Chloroflexi bacterium RBG_16_72_14 | reverse complement strand
CGCTTCGATGCGCGACCATAGCGCGATGTAGGGCGAGGTCGGCACCTGGGCCTGGAGCCCGACCAGGTGTTCGATGACCTGGAGCGGGGGCGTCGTCACCCGCGCGAGCAGGAGCTGGCGGGCGAGCAGGGTGCGGTTGAGCGTGCGAGTATCGAGCACCGGGACCGGCACGGGGGACGCCTCCAGTAGGCACAGCCTGTGCCGGGAACGGTACCGTCTCGACCGGCGCCCGTGGCGGCCCCGCAACGGGTCCGGCGGGGGAGGATTTCGGGTCGCCCGGCCCATCGCAGGCGGCGGCCCGAGGCGGATGCTGGACCGTGACCAACCAGCAGGGGCGAGGAACGACGAGATGACGGGAACGGCGACGGTGGGGGCCGACACGGACACCAGCGTGCCCGGTGCCTCGGCGGCGGCGATCGCCGAGGTCGAGGCCCACACCGCGGCCAACTACCACCCGCTGCCCGTCGTCCTCGCCCACGGCGAGGGGGCGTGGGTTACCGACGTCGAGGGCAACCGGTACCTCGACATGCTCGCCGGGTACAGCGCCCTCAACTTCGGGCATCGTCATCCCCGCCTGGTCGCGGCCGCCGAACGGCAGCTGGGGCGCCTCACGCTCACCGGTCGCGCCTTCCACAACGACCAGCTCGGGACCTTCGCCCGCGAGCTGTCGGTGCTGTGCGGGATGGACGCGATCCTGCCCATGAACACCGGTGCCGAGGCCGTCGAGACCGCGCTCAAGCTCGCGCGCAAGTGGGGCTACGAGGTCAAGGGCGTGCCCGCGGGCCGGGCGAAGGTCATCACGTTCAGCGGCAATTTCCACGGCCGGACGATCACGATCGTCAGCTTCTCGGACGATCCGGCGGCGACGCGGGGCTTCGGGCCGCCCACGCCCGGGTTCGTCTCCGTGCCCTACGGCGACGCCGCGGCCCTCGATGCCGCGATCGACGACGACACCGTGGCCGTCCTGCTCGAGCCCATCCAGGGCGAGGCCGGCGTGATCATCCCGTCCGACGGCTTCCTGGCCGCGGTCCGCCGCCTGTGTACCGAGCGCAACGTCCTGATGCTCGCCGACGAGATCCAGTCGGGCCTCGGGCGGACCGGCGAGACGTTCGCCTGCGACCGCGAGCGCGTCCGGCCGGACGCGTATGTCCTGGGCAAGGCGTTGGGCGGCGGGATCCTGCCCGTGTCGGCGGTGGTGGCCTCGGCCGAGCTGATGGGCGTGTTCCGGCCGGGCCAGCACGGCAGCACGTTCGGCGGCAACCCGCTCGCCTGCGCGGTGGGGATCGAGGTCGTCCGGATGCTGGGGACGGGCGAGTTCCAGGCCCGGGCGCGCGAGCTGGGCGTCGTCCTCGCGGACCTGCTCGCGGGCCTGCCGCGCGACCGTGTGTCCGCCGTCCGCACGCGGGGCCTGTGGGCCGGCATCGACGTCATGGGCCGGACGGGGCGCGACGTGTGCGAGGGCCTGATGCGCCGCGGCGTGCTGGCCAAGGACACCCACGGCTCCACGATCCGCCTTGCGCCGCCGCTGGTCATCGAGCGCGCCGAGCTCGAGTGGGCGGTCGGCCAGCTGCGCGAGGAGCTGGGAGCGTAGCCAACCGGGGCCGGCCGTCGTGCCCTACGGCCGGTCGAGCGAGTCGGCGACCTCCGGCACGGACGCACAGCAGGCGCACCCGCCCTCGGCGCTTCCGATCACGGCGTCCGCAGCGTCGCAGCAGGGGCCGTCGAGGACGGCGAGCGAGCGACGCGGACGCTCGAGGTGCGCGAGGAGCCTCGCGAGGCGTGCGTCGAGTGTCTCGAGGCCCGCGATCCGTTCGGCGATCTCGGCACGCCGCTCGTCGATCAGGCGAGGCAGCGCGGCGGTCGAGTCGGCGCAGTGCCCAGAGTGGCACCAGCCGGCGATCCGGGCGGCATCCTCGAGCGGGACGTCGAGCCGCCGCAGGTCGATCAGCAGGCGCAGGTGCTCGACGTCCGCCTCGCCGTACTCCCGGTAGTCGTTGTCGCGCCGACTCGCGCGCGGCAGCCACCCGGAGCGCTCGTAGAACCGGACGGTGTCGGTGGAGACGCCGACCTCCCGGGCGAGCTCGCCGATCCGCATGCGGGCAGCAAACCTTGGAGTGGTTCGGATGTCAAGCCATCAACGAACCTCCCTCGGCCCGGGACTTCAGCCGCGCCAGCTCGCGGGCCGGTCCGGTCTTGCCCTCCATCGCGAGGAGCGGACCCAGGAGCCGCCACAGACCGCGGAGCCGGATGTCCGCCCCGTAGGTGGCTCGGGTCGACGAGGGCCCGACGGGCTCCAGGTCCAGCGACACCTCGAGCTCGAACGGCGCACCGCTGACCGCCCGCCAGGCGATCCGGCGGCCGGGATCGGCGTCGGCCACCTCGAACTCGACGTCCCAGCCGAGCGGGCCGAGCCGCATCCGCTCCCGCCCCCGTGCGCCCGTCTCGGTTCCGGACCCGCGCACGATCCGGGCATCAGTGACGCTCATCCATTCGGGATGCCGAAGGATGTCCGCCGCATAGGTCCAGACATCCGCCGCGGGTCGTGCGATGGTCTGCTCCGTTGCGAACCTGGTCATGACCGCGCCTCCGCTTGCTCGACGACCGGCAGGGCGCCGGCGATGATGGTCGCGAGGCGCCCGACGGCGGCCTCCCTCTCGGCCCGCATTCGTCCGATC
>MGOE01000019.1:0-4830 GCA_001797035.1 Chloroflexi bacterium RBG_16_72_14 | reverse complement strand
CCAGCGCAGCCGGAGACGCGTCCCGCCGTCCGTCGCGTCGAGGTCGGCGGTGGCGGCGAACGGACCGAGCCCCGGCACCGCGAGTCGCCAGGCAACCCGGTCATAGGGCTGCCAGTCGACGATCTCCTCGAGCGTCGCCAGCCGGCCGGTCACGCACTGGGCGGTCGTCCCCACGCCGCGGCGCCCGCCGGCCGATGTCTCCTCGATGATCAGCGGCCCTTCCCACCGGGTCCGTAGCCCCGGCGAGGTCAGGTGCGCCCACACGACCGACGGCTCCGCGGCCAGGGTCGCCTCGACGCCGAAGGCCACGTCCGCCTCGGCGATGTCGAGGCGGCGCGCGCCGCTCTCGGCCTGCCAGCGCGCCTCGAGATCCAGGGTGAAGGTCTCGACGCGGCCGAGATGCTCGATCGACTCCCCGCCCGAGGAGAGCCCCAGGGCGTCCGGATCGAGACCGAGGGCGCCGACGGCGGTCGCCGTGAACAGCGCGAAGCCGCTCCCTCGCGCAGCGGCCGCCGCCGCCCCCTTGAGCAGTCGATGGACGAGGATGACGTCCGGACCCGCCAGCTCGTCCCGACCGGCGATGCGGCCGCGGACGAACGCCCCGTGGTGCACGAACACCTTGAGGTCGAGCCGCGGAGCCAGCCGGCACGAGTTGCAGTCGCAGCTCGTTGCCTGGTCGATGCTGCGCAGCCGGCGACGGAAGGCGACGTAGGCCGCCTCGATCGCGTCCAGGAGCAGGGACCCGTCCGCCCGCCCGTCCTCGACGAACAGGAACGCCGCGTCGCCCTCGAGCTTCGTCAGCCGGAACGGCGGCTCGAGGCGTCCCACGATCGTCTCGAGGAGGTCGCCCGCGATCGCCGGCGCGTGCTCGATCTCGCTCCCCGAGAGGTAGGCGGTGTAGCCGGTGAGGTCGGCGATGACGAGGAAGCCCGTCTCAGGTGTCGCAGCCATGCCCCGTACCCTGGACCTTGGAGCTGCTCCAATGTCAATACCCTGTCCTCGCGGACGGCATGCAACCGGAGCGGCCACGCGCGACTCTGATGGAGTGACAACCAAGGGAGGGGATGTGAACGACCTCGTCGTCCGGGCGTCTTCCGGCGACGTCGAGGCGTTCGCGGGGCTCGTCGAGGAGCGACAGGATCGGATGACGCGGCTCGCGGTCGGGATCCTCGGGTCGCCCTCGGATGCCGACGACGCACTCCAGGATTGGCTCGCCAGTCTGTGGCGGAACCTGCCGAACCTGCGGCAAGCGGAGCGGTTCGATGCCTGGAGCGATCGGATCCTCGTCAACGCCTGCCGGCGGATCCTGCGGTCGCGGGGCCGTGACCGCCGGCGCATCGCAGCCCTGCCCTCCGAAGGTCTCGAGCCGGCTTCGGCGCAGGGCCATGAGGACGTGAGCATGGAGCGCGATGCGCTCGAGCGGGCGTTCGAGACGCTGTCAGCGGAGGACCGGGCGGCCGTCATCCTCCACCACCTCGAAGGGCACCCCCTTGCGGACATCGCCGATCGGCTCGACGTGCCGGTCGGGACGCTCAAGGCCCGGCTCCACCGCGCTCGCTTCGCGCTCCGTCGAGCGCTCGAGGAGGATGCGTCATGATCGGCGAGCCAGGGCCGCGAGATCCGGACGACGATCGCATCGTCGTGATGCTCGAGCGTCGCGCCGCTCGAGGCGTCGGGGTGGGGTCGACGCTCGGCGAACGCGCCCGGGCCATCGCCCAGCGCGACGGCCGAGTCGGGACCGATCGCGTGGCTCCGGTCGTCCGCGGCGGGCCGCTCTCCCTTCGGAGCCGACGAGCCGCCCTGGCATCGCTCGTTGCGACGCTGGTCGTTGCGGCCGGCCTGGTCGCGTTGATCGGACTCCGGCCCGCCATCGAGCCCCTGTCGGCCTCACCATCTCCATCGGGCGGCGCTGTCGGCTCCCCGGAGGTCACCCCGACCGCGCCACCGCCTGCGGCTGTCTGGGACGCGATCAGCTGGCGCCTGGTCGGCAGTCGCGAGATCGTGTTCGCGGCGCACTCGTCCAAGTTCGTGATCGATGCCGTGGCGTGGCGTGGTGGTGTCGTCGCGATCGGCTACGACATCGACCCGGATCAGATCGTTGGTCGCGTCTGGCGCTCGAGGGACGGCACCGACTGGCGCGAGATCACGACCGGTGGGCCGCCGTTCGACCACATCTCGCTCGATCGCGTCTTCGCGCTCGGTGATCGACTTGTCGTCACGGGTCGCGATCGGCGCGCGGAGCTGGCCGGCGCCGAGAATGATCCGGGGACGCCGGTCGCGTTCGAATCGGCCGACGGCGACACGTGGCGCGCCGTCAGCGACACCGGCTCGCCATGGCTCCGGCCTCAGCTCGTGGCGGCCCGTGCCGGAGGCGGCCAGATCCTCGCGGTCGAAGACGCCGCGGACGGCAGCGGACGCCTGTGGCATTCAGGCGAGGGCCGGGCGTGGAGCTCGACGCCGCTTGGAACGGTCTTCCCGGGCGCCGTGATCAGCGACCTTGCGTGGACCGGTGAGCGATGGGTGGCTGGCGGCGTGGTCGGGGAGCGACCGCTCTCGATGCGACAACCATGGGGGACTGGGGCGGTCTGGACGTCCGCCGACGGCTCGACCTGGAGCGCAGCCGCCATCGACGCGCCGCTGCTCTCGATCGGACGGTTCGCGATCGGCCGGGGCGGGATCGTCGCGATCGGGGGGCGGACCGGTGGCGGTCCGATCGTCCTCAGCGACGCTCTCTGGCGCTCCGACGACGGATCGGTCTGGACGCCGCAGTCCTTCGAGAACCAGCTGCTCCTGCTTCTCTCCGATGGCGACCGGATCGTCGCGCTCGACCGACGCGACGACCAGGGCCTGCGCGTCCGCGGGTCGTTCGACGGCGTGGACTGGCACGACGTCGAGGTCCGCGGCGTCGGGCAGTTCGACCCGGGTCATCCGGAGACCCTGGACGGATGGGTCTTTTCGGGCGACTTGCGGCCGGCCGTCCTGACGCCGGGAGGAATCTGGGCGCTTGGACGAGAGCACGTCTCAAGCGTGGAAGGTGTGAGCGACACGGAGGCGGAGCTGCGCTGGTTCGGGACCGTTGGTGCTCTCGAGGGATCGGCGACGTTCCCCCCGCGACCGTTGCCGGGCTCCAACGACACGCCATGTGAGCCTGCCGGCCAGGAGTGCGACCCATAGCCGGCGAGCCACGCCGTGCGACGCGCGAACCGCTTCACCGCCGGGTCCCGAGGCCCCCCGCGCCGTGACCCCGAAGAGCCCAGCGTTCATCGGCGACTCGCGGATACATGCGCGTTGACGGTAGCACGATAACACCGCCAGCCAACCGGGGCAGGTGTCGTGTGATGCCTATCGACGGGCGGCCGTGAGGAATGCCAGGCGCCTCTGCCAGACCTGTTCGGCAGCGCGGCCGAACCAGATGAAGTGCGTCTCGGCGTCCAGTTCGAGGGTCTCGTGGTCACGGCACAGCGCCTCGAGGCGGGCCGCGTGCGCTCGGGGAACCGATGGGTCATTCGTGCCCCGCATGATCAGCGCCGGCTGGTCGATCGGCTCGTCGGATGGACTCTCGTGCTCCAGGTCGCACAGGAACCCTTGTCCCGACCAGAGGCTCCGGTAGGCCTCCAGGTACCGCCCGCGCGTCGCCGCGTCCATCTGACGCACAAGGCGGCCCGGATCGAGCGTCGTGACCTGACCGAGCTGCAGGCGCAGGGTGAGCTCCGGCGCCAGTCGCAGGCCGGCCCGCGTCGCGCCCCAGACGAGCGCCTGGGCAGGGCCGAAGACGAGCCGCCCGCCACGACGGATGCCAGGGCTCCACGGCAGCGCGACGGCGCATTCGAAGCAGACGCGCTCGATGCGGTCCGGGTGCCGGCGGGCGAGTTCGATCCCGGTGTGACCCGCAGCCGAGATCGCGACGAGACTGACACGCTGGATGCCGAGCTCGTCGAGCAGGTCGACGAGCGCGTCGGCGGCGCGCTGCGCTGTGCAGCCGACCGAACGAGGCGTCCCGTCGTATCCGGGGCGCGAGGGTTCGAGGACGCTGAAGCCGTGCTCGGCAAGGCGCTCATGACCGAGACGTGTCAACCGCGAGCAGTGGCCACCCTTGAGGACCATGACCACCGGGCCGGTTCCCACCAGGCGGTACTCGATCGAACCATGGGACGTGCGCGCTTCCGGCATCGGATGCCTCATCTGGAGATGCCCGAGGATAGCCACATTCCTGAGGCGCGGGTGCGATGGCCAGCGCCACGGGATCACGCCGCGGAGGGAGCCACCATGTTGCTCGGGTCCGCGTCCAACGGGCGATGAGCCGGAGCCGCCCACCAACGCACAGGACAAGACTGAGGCGGCTTTGAGCGTCAGGTCGCCGCTGCCGAGGCGGCGTCCCTTTCGATCGTTTCGATGCGGTCGAGGGTGATCGCCCGAAGCCGCGCCGATGGGATCCGAGCGACAAGGTCGGGTCTGGCTATTGGCCTCGTGTGACGACGACCGGTGCCCCAGGTAGGTCTTGATCGTCGCCCGGTTCTTGTTGCCGCCCGCAGGCTGAGGTGGTACGAGCTGATCGCGCCGTCCACCGTCAGGCCGGTCGCGCCGTCAGGATCTTCGGGTACGATACGGGCCGTGCGAGACGCCTTGGCCATGCGGAAAGGTGCCTGTCTGCTCACGTTCGGCGCGTGCGCGCATCGGATACTCTGACGCTGTCGCAAGCACGAACGTCGCAGAGTCATCCTCTCTTGAAGCGGTCGGGTCAAGGCGGATGACAGTTATCCGCTCTGGTTGAGCACGAATCGAGCGGGAGTAGCTCAGTTGGCAGAGCGTCAGCCTTCCAAGCTGAATGTC
>MGOE01000018.1:13684-14960 GCA_001797035.1 Chloroflexi bacterium RBG_16_72_14 | reverse complement strand
TCCGACGCGAAGTTCATCGGCAACGTGATCTACGACAACTCGAGCCTGGGCAACCTGCCACTCGCCGCGGCCTACTCGCTGGCGCCGATCGCGATCATGACCGTGTACCTGCTCGTGGCGCGCCGGCTGGGCGCCTTCGAGTCCCTGTGAGGCCGGCCGATGACTGAGTCGCGCGGCACCAGGATCGCGCTCCGGATCGCGACGGCGCTCGTGCTGTCGTTCCTCTACCTGCCCCTGATCATCCTCGCGATCTACGCGTTCAACCCCAGCCGACTCCAGGCGTGGCCACCGACCGGGTTCACGTTTCACTGGTTCGGCGAGGCGGTGTCCAACCCGGCCCTGATCCGCGCTGTCGTCAACTCGCTGCTCGTCGGCACGTTCGCGACGATCGTGGCGCTGGTGCTGGGGACGCTCGCGGCGCTCGCGGTCCAGCGCTACGCGTTCTTCGGCCGCCAGGCCATCTCGTTCCTGCTCGTCCTGCCGATCGCGCTGCCGGGCGTGGTCACCGGCATCGCGCTGCGGACGTCGTTCGTCACCCTGGGCGTGGACTTCGGCCTGCTGACGATCGTCGTCGGCCACGCGACGTTCTGCGTCGTCATCGTCTACAACAACGTCATCGCCCGGCTGCGACGCCTGCCGCGGTCTCCAGAGGAGGCCTCGGCTGACCTGGGCGCGGACCCGTTCGCCACGTTCCGGCGGGTGACGCTGCCGGGCATGCGCACGGCGCTGCTGTCCGGCGGGCTGCTGGCGTTCGCGCTGTCCTTCGACGAGATCATCGTCACCAACTTCACTGCGGGGGCCGGCACCCAGACGATCCCGATGTGGATCCTGACCGCGATCCAGCGCCCGACCGAGCTCCCGGTCGTCAACGTCGTGGCGCTGGTCCTGATCCTGACCAGCGTCATCCCCGTCTACCTCGCCTCGAAGGTGTCCTCCGAGGGCGCGATCGCCGGCGGGCGCGGCTGACGGCCCGCTACCAACGGCGGCCGTGCCCGCAGCAGCCGGCGCGCCGGTCCTCGCTCACAGCCATCGCTTCGCTCCATCGACCACGCAGGCGAGCGCCAGCGCGAGCGCGGGCGGCATGAGAGGGAGCGCCGCGGCGAGGCGGCGCAGCCGAACGGACATCGGCACGACCTCCGGCCCGGCGGCGTGGCCGGGCGCTGACCGCGTGCGATCCCTCCGAGGAGTGCCCGATCGTCAGCGCGGGGCCGCAGTATCCGCATCGCCGCTTATCCGCCACTTATCCCCGCCGGGCGCGAACGGCTCGGGAAGCCCA
>MGOE01000018.1:13544-13645 GCA_001797035.1 Chloroflexi bacterium RBG_16_72_14 | reverse complement strand
GGCGGTAGCATCCGCGACCATGGACGACCCGATCGCCCCCGTCGACGCGCGCACCGCGCTCCTGGCCGAGCGCGGACGGGTGCTGGCGGAGCTCAACGATG
>MGOE01000018.1:4848-13515 GCA_001797035.1 Chloroflexi bacterium RBG_16_72_14 | reverse complement strand
AGCCACGTGTTCGAGCAGCAGCGGGACCTCGCCCTGCGCGACCACAACGAGCAGCATCTCGCCGCGATCGACGCCGCCCTCGCACGCCTCGACTCCGGCACCTTCGGCCGCTGCATCTCGTGCCATCGCCCGATCGCACCGGAGCGCCTGGAGGCCCGCCCGTGGGCCGCCCTGTGCATCGACTGCCAGCGGGCCGCCCCGCACCGATGACCGAGGCGCGTCCCCTCCCTCCTCCGCCGGCCCTCGTCGAACTGCCCGCGATCCGCGCTGCCGCCGAGACGCTGCGCGGGGTCGCCCTCCACACGCCGCTGGTCCCGTTCGGACCGCCTGGGCGCCGGCAGTGGCTCAAGGCCGAATCGCTCCAGCCGATCGGGGCGTTCAAGATTCGGGGCGCGTACAACGCGGCCGCGTCGCTGGCTCCGGATAAGCGGGCACGCGGCCTGATCACGTACTCGTCGGGCAACCACGCCCAGGGCGTCGCCCGCGCGGCGCGGTTGCTGGGCGTCCCGGCGGTCATCGTCATGCCCTCGGACGCGCCCGCCCTCAAGCGCGCGCGCGTCGAGGCGGACGGCGCCGAGGTCGTGACCGTGGGCACGGCCAGCGACGAGCGCCGCCGGGTTGCCGAGGCGCTGGCGGCCGCCCGCGGCCTCGCGATCATCCCGCCCTATGACGACCCGCGGATCGTCGCCGGCCAGGGCACCGTGGGCCTCGAGATCGCCGAGGACCTCCCGGACGTCGCAGCCGTGTTCGTCCCGATCGGCGGAGGTGGCCTCGCCGCCGGCGTTGCCGCGGCGATCACCGCCCTCGCGCCGGGAGCCCGGATCATCGGCGTGGAGCCGGAGCTGGCGGCGGACGCCAGGGACTCGCTGGCGGAAGACCGGATCGTGGCCTGGCCGGCCGAGCTCGTGAGCCGGACCATCGCCGACGGCACCCGCACCCAGTCCCTCGGCCGGCTGACCTTCGCCCATCTCCGCGTCCAGCTGGACGCGATCGTCACGGTCACCGAGGGCGAGATCGCGGCCGCCGTGCGCCTGGCCGCCGAGGAGGCGCGCCTGGTCGTGGAGCCGTCGGGCGCCCTGCCGATCGCGGCGATGCGGTTCCACGCCGCCGAGGCGGGGATCACCGGGCTCGACGGCCCGATCGTGGGCATCGTGTCCGGCGGCAACGTGGACCCGGACCGCTACCGCCGCTACCTCGAGGCGCCGATCCCGCCCGAGGCCTGATCGCCTCGGCTTCCGCGCGAGGCGGCCAGATACCGGTGGGGCGCGTGGTATCACGCGATTGGGCACCACCCCCCGGCCGTCACCGAGGCTGCACCCGTCCGGCCCCGCACGACACCCTCGCACCGCTCGCCGCCGCGACGACCCGATGTGGCCAGATACCGATGGGGTGCGTCCTTGGCCGACTGCATGTGGCCGACCACGCGCCTCATCGTTGGGTGGCACATCCCCGGCGCGAAACGGGTCGCTACCACCGATGGGGCGCGTACGTGGCAATTACAGCCGTCGCGAGCGCCGGTTACCACGCGCCCCATCGGTGGATGGCCATGTAGCGCCGAGACTCGACTGGACCCGGGCGTGGGTCGCCCGGACCAGGACGCCGGTCGCAGGGTGACCCGTCCGCACCGAGCCCGGGCTCAGTCGCCCGATGACCCGCCGCCGGGCGACACGGCCGACGCCCCTTCCGTCGCGCGGCGGGCCGCCAGCGTGGCCTCGCGCTCGCGGATCGCCGCCCGCTCCGGCTCCAGCCGGCGCTCCTCGCCCACCGAGCGCCGCTCCTCCGCGCGCATCCAGGCGGCGACCAGCCCGATCACCGCGACGATGAACGCGACGTCCCCGCCCAGCCACATCAGCCCGCCCGCGATCTGCTGGTCCTCGAGCGCCGTCGGGCCCCAGTCTCGGACGTTGGTCGCGTAATGGCTGTAGAGCGGCGCCGATGCGAACGCGATCGCGACCGCGAGGAACGTGTTCTGCGGCATCTGCAGGCCCGCGTACAGCACCCGGGCTCCCGGACCGATCCGCCACGGAGACGGATCGGGGCCTACGATCGGCCACCAGAACAGCAGCGCCGACGCCAGGAACAGCCCGTGCTCCAAGCGGTGGACGAGCTCGTCCTCGAGCGACAGGTCGAACAGCGGCGAGAAGTGGCTGCCCCACATGACCGCCGCGAACACGACCCACGCCACGACCGGGAACGAGATCGCCCGGACCAGCCGCGAGTGGAGCAGTGGCAGGACCCGGCGGCGCCGCGTGTCGGGGGACGAGGCGCGAAGCACGAGCGTGATCGGGCCCGCGTACAGCAGCAGCGGCGGCGCGACCAGCGTGAGCAGCATGTGCTGGACCATGTGGACCGAGAACAGCGTCGTGTCGTAGCGCTCGATCCCCGAGTCCAGCGCGACCAGGATCGCCATCAGGCCCAGCAGCCAGGCGACGGTCCGCCGGCGGGGCACCGGGTTGCCGGGATGGGCGCGGTTCACCCGGCGGACGCCGGACCGCCACAGCACGGCCGCGGCCACCGCCGGCAGCCAGACCAGCGGGTCGAACGACCACAGGAGCAGGAACGTCGATGCCGTGGGCTCGCCGGGCACCTCGCCGCCGTGCGCCAGCGCGACGGGCGCGGCGGCCAGAAGGGCGAGCAGGAGCGCGAGCGCGAGCGCGGCCAGGACGGCGGGAAGGCGCGGATTCACGCGCTCATTGTCCCGCGATTCGGGACAACATCCCTCGCAGGCCATTCGGCAGGGTCGAACGGGCCATTGGGACCCCCACGGCGCCGGACCTCGTATATGATGCGCGCGTCCGGCGCCCCCGCACCGCGGGAGGCGTGTGTCCTCGGACGGTGAGCCCCTCATCTCCTCGGTCGCGGTCGCGCCCCTGACCCCGGTCGAGAACATTCGAGGAACCCGATGTCGATGCCTCCCCGGTCAAGGACCGGGCCCGGTCCCGTCGCCGCCCTCGTGATCGTCGGCCTGGTCGTGCTGCCGACGGTGATCGCGCTCGCAGCCACGGGGATCACCCCGCAGCGCGCCTGGGACAGCTTCTTCCCGCTCGGCGGCGCCACGCCGGCCACGGACCGCTCCCACAGCGTCCGCACCCTGTACGACATCGTGTTCTACATCGCGGTCGCGATCTTCCTGCTGGTCGAGGGCCTGATCGCCTGGACCGTGCTCCGCTACCGCCGCAAGCCTGGAGACGACGAGCTCCCCCCGCAGACCCACGGCAACAACCTGGTAGAGGTGATCTGGACGGCCGTGCCGACCGCCATCGTCCTGTTCCTGTTCGTCCTCTCGTGGCAGACGCTGAACACCGTCGAGGCGACGTCGCAGAGCACCGTGCACGTGCGCGTCATCGCCGCCCAGTTCCAGTTCCAGTTCGACTACCTCGACGAGCAGGGCAACACCCGGTTCACCCAGTTCCTGCCGAGCGGCCAGGACGGCGGCATGGTGATCCCGACCGGTGAGCCGGTCCACGTCAGCATGCTCAGCAACGACGTGATCCATGCCTTCTACGTCCCGCAGTTCCTGTTCAAGCGCGACGTGGTCCCGGGCAGGGAGAACGTGTTCGACTTCACCGTTGACGAGCCGGGCACCTACCGCGGCCAGTGCGCGGAGCTGTGCGGCATCGGTCACGGGGCGATGCTGTTCGAGGTCCGCGCCGTCGAGCGTGCCGAGTTCGATGCCTGGCTCCAGGCCCAGATCGACAAGGCGAACGCCACGCCGGCCCCGGCACCCTCGGGCGACGCCGCGGGCCCGGTCCTGGAGATCTCGGCGGCGAACGTGGCGTTCAACACGGACGCCCTGCAGGCGCCCGCCGGCACGCCGTTCACCATCCACTTCAAGAACGACGACCCGAACGTCCCCCACAACGTCGAGATCAAGGACGCGGGCGGCGCCTCGCTGTTCAAGGGCGACATCATCACCGGCCCCAAGGAAGCCAGCTACCCGGTGCCCGCCCTCGCCGCCGGCAGCTACCCGTTCATCTGCACGGTCCATCCGACCATGACCGGCACGCTGACGGTCCAGTAAGGGAGCAGGGATGGCCACCACGACCCTTCACCCCGCCGCTCCCGCCTACCGCAGCGGGCTCTACGAGTGGCTCACGACCACCGACCACAAGAAGATCGGGATCATGTACCTGGTCAACTCGATCCTGTTCTTCCTGGCCGGCGGCATCCTCGCCCTCGTGGTCCGCGTGGAGCTCGCCCAGCCGGGTCTCCAGTACATGGACGAGGCGTTCTACAACCAGGCGTTCACGATGCACGCCTCGTTCATGCTGTTCCTGTTCATCATCCCGATCCTGGCCGGCTTCGGTAACTATGTCGTCCCGCTCCAGATCGGTGCCCCGGACATGGCGTTCCCGCGCATCAACGCCCTGTCCTTCTGGCTGCTGCCGCTGGGCGGCGCGCTGATGGCCTCGGGCTTCCTCGTGTCGGGCGGCGCCGCCGCTGCCGGCTGGACGGAGTACCCGCCGCTGTCGGGCGCCAAGTACAGCGGCACCGGCACGGACCTCTGGATCATGGGCCTGACGCTGATCGGGACCAGCTCGATCCTGGGCGCGATCAACTTCCTGGTCACGATCTTCAAGATGCGCGCGCCGGGCATGACGCTGTTCCGGATGCCCATCCTGGTGTGGACGGTCCTGGTCACCAGCGTGCTGGTGCTGATGGCCACGCCGGTGCTCACCAGCGCCCTGATCATGCTGTTCATCGACCGCAACTACGGCGGCAACTTCTTCGATCCCAACCAGGGCGGCCTCGCCGTCCTGTACCAGAACGTGTTCTGGTTCTACTCCCACCCGGCGGTCTACATCATGATCCTGCCGGCGATGGGCATCATCAGCGAGATCCTGCCCGTGTTCGCCCGCAAGCCGCTGTTCGGCTACAAGGCGTTCGTGTTCGCGACGGCGGGCATCGGGGCCCTCGGCTTCTCGGTCTGGGCGCACCACATGTTCACGACCGGCGCCGTGTTCCTGCCCTTCTTCTCGCTGATGACGTTCCTGATCGCGGTGCCGACCGGCGTCAAGATGTTCAACTGGATCGCGACCCTGTTCCGCGGCCAGCTGACCTTCTCCACGCCGCTGCTGTTCGCGCTCGGGTTCCTGAGCCTGTTCCTCATCGGCGGGCTCAACGGCGCCTTCTCCGCCGCCGTGCCGGTGGACTTCGCGATCCACGACACGTACTTCGTCGTCGCGCACATCCACTACGTGCTGTTCGGCGGCTCGGTGTTCGGCGTGTTCGCCGGGATCTACTACTGGTTCCCCAAGATGACCGGGCGGATGCTCAACGAGACCCTGGGCAAGATCCAGTTCGTGCTGATGTTCATCGGCTTCAACCTGACGTTCTTCCCGATGCACCAGCTGGGGCTCGCAGGCATGCCCCGGCGGATCGCGGACTACGCGGGCAACGCCGGCTGGAGCGAGCTCAACGTGGCGGCCACCATCGGCGGCTTCATCATCGCGCTCTCGATGCTGCCGTTCTTCTGGAACGTCCTGGTCTCGCTGCGCAGCGGCAAGCGCGCCGGCGACGACCCCTGGGAGGCGAACACGCTCGAGTGGGCGACCACCTCGCCGCCACCCGCCTACAACTTCGACCACCTGCCCGAGGTGCGCTCGGAGCGCCCGGTCTTCGACGCCCGGCACGGCCGGACGACGGCCCACTGAGCGAGGCGAGACGATGACCGCAGACGCGCACGCCCTCACCGCGCCCGAGCACGGGGTCGCCGAGGCCCATCACACGGGCGGGATCGGCAACCCGGTCCTCGGCATGCTGCTGTTCATCACCTCCGAGGTGATGTTCTTCGCCGGCCTGTTCGCGGCGTACTTCAGCATCCGGGCTGGCTACATCGACGCCGACGGCCTCCACCGCTGGCCGCCGAAGGAGTTCGCGGAGACCCTCGACCCGTTCCGGCTCACCACCGCCCACGGCGATCTCAACCTGATCCTGCCGGCGACGATCGTGCTCGTGGTCTCGTCGTTCACCTGCCAGTGGGGCGTGTGGGCGATCCGGCGCGACGACCATCGCGGCTTCGTCCGCAACTTCGCGGTCACCCTGGTCCTGGGCGTGACCTTCCTCCTCCTCCAGGCGTACGACTACGGCGTCCTGTTCCGGGAGGGGATGACGATGGGGTCGGGCACGTTCGGCACCACGTACTTCACGCTGACGGGATTCCACGGCGCGCACGTGTTCGGTGGCGCGCTGATGCTGGCGGTCGTGCTGTACCGCGGCATGGCCGGGCAGTTCTCGGCCCGCCACCACGACATGGTCGAGGCGACGTCGCTCTACTGGCACTTCGTGGACGTCGTCTGGATCCTGCTGTTCTCGATCCTGTACCTGCTGTAGCGACGGAGGACGACGCCCCATGAACCCGCGCCGCGCCGCGGCCGTCGGCGTGATCTTCATCGTCATCGCCGCGATCTACTTCGCCGCTCCAACCCTGCTCGGCGGGAACGTGGACTTCGCGGGCGTGACGATGCTCATCGCCCTGGGCGCATCGATGTCGATCATGGCCTACGTGCTCATGGCCGGGCAGTCGAGGGGCTGACGCGCCACCGATGCTGGACGAACTCTGGAGCGCCCTGATCCGGTTCACCGAGCAGTTCGTCGTCCCCGACTGGGGCGCGCTGGTCGGGCTGCTGCCGGTCATCCTGGCGGTGGTCGTCATCCTGTACCTGACCTGGGTGGTCTACCGGTTCACGACCGCGGGACCCACGCGCCGTGGCGTCCGCCGGCTGCCGCCGGTCGCCCCGGCGGGCATCCACATGCCCGGGCCGTCGTTCGCGCCGGTCCTGGCCGCGTTCGGGGTGTTCCTGCTCGTGTTCGGCATGGTGGTCGGCGGCCCGTGGCTATGGGTCGGCCTGATCGCCCTCGTGATCACGCTGCTGTACTGGGGGCGCGAGGCCCTCCGCGACTACGACCACATCGCGTCGGTGGCCGGGGAGCATGCCGCAGTCGGCGCGCTGCCCGCCGCCGCCGGCACGCCGCCGGCCGGCGTCCACATGCCGCCGCCCACGTTCCGGCCGCTCCTGGCGGCGGTCTCGCTCACGCTGCTCGTGGCCGGGATGGTCATCGGCGGCTGGGCGCTGTGGTTCGGGCTCCTCGCGGTGGCCCTGGTACTCCTCGGCTGGCTGCGCGACGCCTGGCGCGAGTACGCCGCGACCGAGGCCGCGGACCGCACCGGCCACCTGGACCTCGGCGGCGCGCCGGCCTGGCCGAGGGCGATCTTCGCGGCGCTCGCGGTGATCATCGCCGGCGCGCTCCTCCTCTCGTCCGGGATCCTGCCCAACTCGGGCGGCGGGGCCCTCCCCAGCGGCGGTCCCGGGGCCAGCGACGGCGGTGCGGGTGGTGGTGGCGGCGGCGCCAGCCCGGCTCCGAGCCTGCCCGCGGCGGACGTCGTGGTCGTGGCCGAGAACATCGCCTGGCTCGAGACCTCGATCACCGTCCCCAGGGACCGGGCGTTCACGATCGCGTTCGACAACCGGGACCGCGACGTCCCGCACGACATCGTGATCAGGGACGGGACCGGGGCCGAGCTGTTCCGGGGCGACGTCACGACCGGTCCCAGCATCGTGGTCTACGATGTGCCGGCCATCCCCGCGGGGCAGTACCCCTTCGTGTGCTCGATCCACTCGAACATGACGGGGACCGTCACGGCTCAGTAGGTCCCGCCACGTTCCACCAAGTCCGGCTTCCACTCCGCCTCGCCGCGCTCGTGGCCGCCCTCGTCCTCGTCGCCGCGTGCGGTGGCGGCTCGGGCCTGGCCCGGACAGGCGAGCCCGCCCCGGCCCTTGCCGGCACGGCACTCGACGGCACGACCATCGACCTCGCCGCCTACCGCGGGCGGCCCGTCGTCGTGAACTTCTGGGCGTCGTGGTGCACGCCGTGCCGCGAGGAGTTCCCGCTGTTCGCCGACCGGCTCGCGACGCTGGGCCCGAGCGACGGCCTCGTGATCCTGGGCGTGTTGTACAAGGACGATGCGACGCTCGCCCAGCGCTTCCTCGACGAGCTCGGCGCCTCGTGGCCGACCGTCACGGACCCGGACGGGGCGCTGGCCGCGAGGTACCGGGTCGTCGCGCCACCGCAGACGTATTTCATCGACCCGGAGGGCGTGCTCCGCGGCATCCAGATCGGCGAGGTCCGCGCCAAGGACTTCGACACCCAGTACGCGAAGATCCGCCCGTGACGGCTGCGGCGACCACCGCGGGCCGGGACACGCACGCCCGCCGCCCCGCCGTCATCGCGTCGGACCTCCGCAAGTCCTACGGCGGACGCGAGGTCCTGGCCGGCGTCTCGTTCGAGGTCCGGCGCGGCGAGCTGTTCGCGCTCCTCGGGCCCAACGGCGCCGGCAAGACGACGACGGTGGAGATCCTCGAAGGCTACCGGCGCACGGACGCCGGCACGGTGCGGGTGCTCGGCCTGGACCCGGCGCGCGACGGCGCGCGGCTGCGGCCCCGCATCGGGCTGATGCTCCAGGAGGGCGGCATCGACCCGCGCACCACGCCCCGCGAGGCGCTCCGCCTGTACGCGCGGTTCTACGCGGACCCGGAGGACCCGGACCGGCTGCTGGAGCTCGTGGATCTCGGCGCGGCGGCCACCACCCGCTACCGGCGGCTGTCGGGTGGCGAGCGGCAGCGCCTGGGGCTCGCGCTCGCCCTGCTCGGCCGCCCGGAGCTGCTG